>JBGSMI010000088.1:0-17012 GCA_041740215.1 Ferruginibacter sp. | reverse complement strand
CTTTAAATTGATGCCGCTGATTTTTAAATATTTGTCAGCATTAAAATTTTCGAGCATTCAGCTTCGGGCTGAATGATTAATGATATACTTTATCGAAGTATTTATGGGCTGATGTTAAACGGATATAAAAAAGTTAGTTCCTTTATACTAACCGCAGCTGCAGGATTTTAACCCGACACCTTTATTATTATTTAGCTTTTACAATATTATTTTTTAATAATTTTTCTAATAAATTGTTCGTTGCCTGATTTTATTTTTATTACATACGTTCCTTTTTGCAACCCAATTGCCTCAGCATTTAAACTTATTTTGCTGACCGACTGGTATGTATTGTTAAACAACGTTTGGCCTTGTATTGAATACACGGAAACTTTTATATCGGGCATTTCCGAACCAAATTGAATAGTAACAATATTACTTACCGGGTTTGGGTAGATCACGACAGAAGATTGCCTGATGTTATTCACGGCTGCAATCGCTGCAGGTTTAAGACCAGCCTGTCCAGTAAACAGACAGATGTTATCAAGGTACATAGCACCAAAATTATCACCTTTCCAAACCCAGAAACGAACTTTAGCTGTGTTTGCTGGGGCAGTTGCTGTAAGGCTTTGCAATGTATAGGCGGTATTTGTTACTGTTATAGTGCCGCCGCCGGTTAATTCAGTTCCGGCTGCATTAAAGAAGGCCAAACCAGCTTCGGCAGAAATAGGGCTACCAGTTACTTTAGAATAGAAGCTTAAATTGAAGCTTGTACCCGCTGTTGTAGTAACATCTTGATAAAAACCACCTGACCAAGTTCCAACATAAGCAGCTTTTGTACCGTCCGAAGCATCGGTAGAGGTGTAGAAATTACCCCAGTCAACCCAACTGCTTGTGCCGCTTTCAAAACTTCCGTTCAATAACTTATTACCCGTACATACAGTATTGGCGGCAGTTACGGTTATTGCACAGGTGGCAGTTTTGGCACCATCATTAGTAGCTACTGTAATAATTGCCGCACCTGCTGCTTTACCTGTTACTACTCCTGTAGTGCTTACAGTTGCAATAGTCGTGTTGCTGCTGCTCCATGTTAAAGTTTGAGTGGTTGCGTTACTTGGGACAACAGTGGCCGTTAAGGCAACCGTGCCATTTACAGCTACACTAGCTGTTGTGGGGCTTACTGTAACACTAGTTACTGGTACATTTGCAACCGGTCCGCTTTGGCTTCCAAAGTCGATATAACCGTTACAATTCATCCATTCGGAAGCTACTCCCCCGCATTGGCTTATAGCCGAATTCCATGCGGCAGTGTTAGCCGAAATGCTTTCAGCCTGAATAGTTGTGGATCCGACTGTGATGTAGTCAATTCTGGCATCCCTTCCTGCTCCATCATTAGTATATGCAACTTTAATATTATGAGTACCTGAATAATTCGAATAAGAATAATTTGCTAAAGTTGTTGTTAATGTATGAGTAGCTACGCTCACATTATCAACACGTAGTTGAATTGTTTCGTCTCCCTTAGTTCCTATAGCCCTGATAACAATTGTAGAGCCGCTTGGTGCTGAGGTTACAGTTATTGCGCAGGTGGCAGTTTTAGCACCATCGTTGGTGGTTACGGTAATAGTTGCCGAACCAGTTGCTTTACCTGTTACTACTCCTGTAGTGCTTACAGTTGCAATAGCCGTGTTGCTGCTGCTCCAGGTTACGGCTTGATTGGTTGCGTTACTTGGAGCAATAGTGGGCGCTAAGGTAACCGTGCCATTTACAGCTACACTAGCTGTGGTGGGGTTTACGGCAACACCAGTTACTGGTACATTTGCAACCGTTCCCGCATATTCATGTGCACCAATGTCATAAGATGTTCCGGTAGGTCTGCCGGTGCCCCAATAGTCGTTAGTTACTCCTGTTACTGTGGTACCTGCATTAATACATGCCGAACCTGAACTTAACTTATAATTTGCAGCCGCTGTACCAGTGCCCGTTACAAATGAAGGATTGGCTGTTGAATTGTTGGAGGCTGTGGCTGTGCTGGTTATGCTTACTCCTGATGTATTGTAAACAATGTTGTTTTTAACATCAAAAGTGCCTGATACTGTAATCCAAAGACCATATGAACCATCGGTAGTAGTGGCTATGGTGTTGTTCGCAATAAAAGAATTACTAAGTTTGAATGGGCCATTTTGATAAGGGAAAGCCTCAATGCCCGATCTGCAATTCAAAATAAAATTATTGTAAAGTTTAACATTCTGCACCAAAAATTTAGCAGGATCATAAGCATTATATGGCAAATCGGAAACCTCATTAGCTATGCGCACGCCACATGGTTTTTGTTCGGGATTACCTCCTGTTACAAAATAACTGGTACTGTAGGCCACGTTGTTACGAATAATGCAGTTGCCCATTTCTGTATCTACATAATAGTTGATCTTAAAATTGTCAGCGGCAGTATTGTTTTCCAATAACCAATTCGAACAACCTACATAAGGACCTAAACCCTCACCATGGTTTTGTATAATTCTGCTGTTTTTAATGACCACATTATCGGACCAAAAGCCCAAAATTATATGAGGATGACCATTTGTACTTTTTCTGTCTGCATTTATTTGAGCACATTCATACCCATATACATTATCAATTGTTACATTGTCACAATACGTCCAGCGAACGGCTGCATTGTATGCATAGGTAATATCACAGTTTTTAATTACAATATTGGTATATCTTATGCTTGTACTCCAGTACGGATTGTACCATGTTCCAAAGCTAATGGCACCTTTTTCCAAACCGCCGGCATTTTTAATATTAACACCGTCCCAAGTAAGGTAATTAATGCCTTCGGCAAGAACATAGCGGTCGTTGGCATTGTTTCTATCATTAAAATCAATAGTTGGTCGGTTGGCAGCATCATCGGCCAATACAGTAATATTGCTTCTGCCCCAGGTTAAAATAACCTTTGCAGTTTCCAAATAGGTACCTGCTTTTATCCGTAAGGTTTGACCCGATTGCAATTGAGAGGCAGCATAAACAATAGTTTTCCAAGGGGATAGGCTGCTGCCATTGTTAGCGTTGTTTCCTGTAGTAGAAACATAGCGGTCGTTTACCTGAGCGCTTAAAAAGTTTGTACTATTGAGTAGTAAAAACAAAATCACACCAATTGTCTTAAATTTTATCATCGTTTAAAATTTTGTAGTTTGAATGATACATGAGGTTTGAAATAGCCTGTAAATTCAACCGTTAAAAAACAGGAGAGTCAATTGGTAAATCATTGATATTATATTGTATTAGGCTGATGGCAATAAAAATCTACTGATTATAAAAAATATTATTGATTTGCAGAAATACAGGCTCTGAAATAATTCAGTCAGCAATAAATTTTTAATTTCATCGGTGCTTTGTGGAGATGAGTGTTTTGGCGTGGTTTATCCGATTGCAGGAAAATAATCAGCGTT
Organism: Ferruginibacter sp.; assembly: GCA_041740215.1. Taxonomy (GTDB): domain Bacteria; phylum Bacteroidota; class Bacteroidia; order Chitinophagales; family Chitinophagaceae; genus Ferruginibacter. The sequence continues at coordinate 13,581 of JBGSMI010000088.1, read as the reverse complement.
GTTTATACTGCTCCTACTTACTATTTAGTTTTATCTAGACTGCTTTTTACTGGTACTACTTTTCGCAATAAGACAAGTTTGCCAATTAGTTAACACGTTATACAATATCTAGGTAGTAGAGAATATAATCTACTGGTTTTGAAAAAATATGAATTCAGTGTAAATGAAATTCAGACCCTAAAATAATCCAGGCTGCAAATGCACTTCAATGCGCTGATTGCTTCGTGTAGATGGTTGTAAACGCTTTGTTTGTTCAGGTTCATTATATCTGCTATTTCATTGCAATCGGCATCCATGTAAAAACGTAGGTATAAAACTTCCTGCTGCCGTTTGGTAAGTTTGGCAAGCACACTTCGCATCTTCCAGGAGATTTCTGTAAGGCGTTCCTGCAGTATAATGTTGTTTTCGACCGGTAATACAAAACTATATTTGGCGTCAAATTCAGCCTCGTCAAAATGCTCCTGGTGTCTCTTATTATTTACTTCTTTTATAATTAACCGCCTGATAGATTTTAGTAAATAATTTTTTACCGAGGGCGTATCATTAATAGAAAGGCGGTTTTTCCATAATCCTAAAAACAAATTTTGTATGCAGTCTTTTAACAATTCATCATTGGTAGAGAACCTTTTTCCATAGCTGAATAAATCTTTATAATATCTGCCCATCAGAATGCCATAGGCATCTGCATCACCCTGTCTGAAAGCACTCCAGAGTAACTCGGCATTTTCATTAGTAGCAAACTTTTTAAGCATACGTTGTAGCAATCTAGTAATAGTGAATATTGTAGTATGATGTTGAATCTATTTAATGTATTTTTTTACTATTTTAAATTAAATTATACCTATTATTTTGAGTTACATTTTATTCTAATCACCGTGATGGAATTAGGTGGGAAATTGTACCCTAAGCCCCTCGCAGGTTTCAGCCATGGAGTCGCATGGACTGAATATACCAAACATCATTTTCCAAAGTGAGGCCAACTCTTAAATGCCTTACAACTTTAACCACTCTGCTTTGCTTTTACTAACTCTTTGAAATACCGCATATTAACTGATTATAATAACTGATTTAAAATCGGCTGACCGTTGCTTGTCTTGTTGGCGATTGGTTCTTGGTAAAGTAATTCTACTACATTGATAGGCTACCTAAAGGTACCCATTTTTAATAATGTTAATTCACTGGTGATTTACTTATTATAATTTGTAAAGGACATTTTCTGCCTAAAAAATTGAACGGAGACTATTCCCTGAAATTAATCACAACAGTCCCATCAATGAGTTCATAAGTTGCATTTATGGCTTTGCATATTATCGTTAGCTTTTGATAAAAATCCTCCTTTCCAAAAGAGGCAGAAAGTGTGCGTCCAACAATCAATTCCACATCACAAATAATATTAATTCCATATGCTTCCTCTAAAATGTTAAATACATCTTGCACCGGCGTGGCATTAAAATCAAAAAGGGGCCTGGTCTCTGTAAGTAAAACTGGTTTTTCAATAATAGATTTAGTTAATTCGCTATTAGAAATAGTATAAGTTATCTGTTGATTGGGTGTTAAAATGACACCTGATAACAGCTTTAATTTTTTAGTTTCTTCGGTAAAATCCTTTTGTTTATAAACTGATACCCTACCTGTCCTAACAATAACGCTTGCAGTTTTATCATAACTAAATTCCTTCACAAAAAAACTTGTGCCTAATACTTTGGTAACCACACTTTTCGTATGTACCGTAAAGGGATGTGCAGGATCTTTTTGCACTTTAAAAAAACCTTCACCCTGCAGGCTTATTTCCCTGTCCATTGAAAAATCATTCGAATCATACATCAATTTACTTCGTGGTGATAGCCTCACCTGGCTTCCATCTGGCAGCAAAACAACTTCGTTGGTATCTGATGCGTTGTATCGGATAACAGCAGCAATATAAGTATGACCGTAAAGTGGTAACTGGCTTGCCTCACTGGCAGATTGAATACTACTCCTTCTATTTGTAATAAAGTAACCCACCGTCAAAACAATTACGATACTTAACAGCGCAACCCCCAACCACTTTTTTAAACTTACCTGCTTTTTAATCAGCATACCCGCCTCATTTACCTCAAGCAATTCCTCATCACCAAAGCCCTCATTCATTTCAGCCAATACTTTATCAATCTCGTTTTGTATTTCATCTTCAGATATCTCCGCATTTCTCACAGAAATTGTGAAAAGAATAGCCTTTGCATAATTCAAAATGTCAGCTTTTGCCGGGTTATTTTCCATCCATTGCAGCCAGAAATCATTCTCATCCTTACAGTATAATATCCAATCTCTGAAAGATTTGTCAGATAATAAGTCTTCAATCGAATCGTATTTTCTGGTCACCATTGAGTATATTAGGAGTGTGTTGATCAAAATCTACTGCTTTTTTAAAAAAAAATGTTAACTATTTGAAAGCCTAACCGACTTCTAAACCGAATAACGCGAAATATACATTGGAATGAACGAAATAACCACGGTAAATTGCATTGTAGTATAATCTTTACAAAACTGCCTTTATGTTGTTAATCCATGCTATCATAAATCGCTTTCAATGTTTATATTCTTTATGACTTTCCATTTTTCAACTATAGCTGCATTTTTATTTTTGACTAGATAGTGCAACTAGCGAACTCCTTTTTCATTTCCACAAGAAAACTATTAAGATAATTTTCTGTCGTTTTTATGTTTGTATGCCCAAGCGCCTCCTGGATATATTCAGTACTGACTTCCGCCCACTTGAGTCGAGTCAAAAAGCTATGACGGATGACAATAGTTTTTACAGGCTTATTGATGCCAATTTTATTAGCTATTTCAGCCATAGCATCATTGACTAATTGTCTGCTACCATTTAGCAAGTCAAACTGCTTTAATGGATTTAACCCAGTTTGCATGATGGGGAAAATAAAATTATGTGGCGAACGGTTAGTATTGCCATGAATGTTAATGATATTCCATAGTTCTTCGGTGAAATATACTATGATTGGCTTAGGATTTATCCTTGTCGAGTTCTCCGTTTTTGATCTCTCAAAAATTAAATACTCACCCTGGATATTCTTCCATTTCAGGTTAATCATATCTTTTACATTTATTCCATTGGCGAAGTAACAAAACAGCCAATTTGGCCTACCGACTTCCTGCCTTTCACTACCTGAATTGTAAAAGTATATGCGGCCCAATTCTTCTTTTGTAAGAGCCTTTTTTAAATTGCGTGAAGATGGAATCTGGTATTTCTTTCTACCAAATGGATAGCAGTTTTCGTTGCTGATAATCCCGTCTTCAATCGCTTCATTAAATATTGAACGCAATGGACGCAACACAATCCCGACAGTAGTTTTGGAAGCATCACGACTTATCATACAATTTTCATACTGAAAGAGAAAGCTGACAGTAATCTCAGAAAATAACACGCTACCATTGAATGCTTTTATAGATCGGAATGTTCGTTGGTAATTTATTGCACTTCCAATACGCCCCTGCTGTAGTAATTTTTTATATACGACAGAAAGGTTACAGATATGCTTTTAAGTCGGGAATGATCTTCCTGAAATATGGCAAATCGCTTTAAGAAAGGGGGTATAATCAAAATGATTTTTTGGGGCGTTTTGATCATACACAAGTCAGCATCCCTAACTTTCCAAGCTTTTTACAAATTTGCAAATATCCGGCAAGTAAAAGCCTTGTTAAATGATGCACAATACACCATTGAATAGATTATCCGATTTTTTTAGTCATGACTAATTAATGAGAATCATGGGTTACTTTACGACCTAAGCTTCCATTCAAAAAATCAAGGTCGGCACCCTGATTGATTTGTTGAACATGCTGTACATACAAGCATATATCCTCTGTCAGCAACTGGTTCCGGCACCCTGCCAGGCGAACCTTTTGTTAAATAATTCCTCATCGCTTACCTGAAGGTGCAAACTTTTATTTGGCAAATCAGGTCTAATGATGTCGCCAGTCTTTATTAATGCAAGGCTGGCGCCAGCAGCGGCCCCGGGCCTTTTTCTGCCGTTTCTAACAAACGCATGCATCCAAAACTTACAATTATTTTTTACATAAATTTCATGCAAGAAAATAATGTGCATTATTAATTCAAAAAATGAATGTTTCTGGACTGGAATATTAGAAAGTGAATTCAATAATGTGAAAAAGAATATTTTAATACATTACTTACAACCTTCCCATTTTATATTTCCGCCAAAACTCAAGCGACAAAAAAACTAAAAATCTTTAACCACTGGCACAGCAGCATCCGTCATAATACTGATCTGGTGTTTGATATGAGCTGGCTCCAACACTTTTTTCCAATCGTCTTTAAAAATCAATGGTTTGCCAATTTGGATTGCTTTGTAGCAGGCATCAGAAAAAACACCGCCTGGTATTTTGTCGAAACACAACGCTAATTCAATGTTGATATGGCCCATAAAAAAATCATAGGCTGCTTCTCTTGGTACACCTTTTCTAATTACTTCATCTAAAGCCTCCCGCATGGTTACCATTACAGCACCTAAAAAAGTCTCCGCTAATCCAGGCTCAAGCATCGCCATGTTTTCAGCAGTAATTTTATGCGCTTTACTTACAGGTGCATAAAATATTTTTGCCAAATCTTCTCCTATCTGATAATGCGCTTCGGGACCCTGGAATAATGCACAAACGATGACTTGCTTTGCACCTATTCCTCCAAAAAAATCGAAGTGTTTACTCTCCTCACTTTCCCAATTAAATACAGACGGATGTGTTGGGTGTGCAACAAAATAAGTGATATCTTCTCTTGCAGGTAAATGCCCACCAACGGCTGCAGCAGGATCTAACGTTATCACAATACAACCGGACTTAAATTGATCTAAATATGCTGTTGCTACTTTACCGATGAATACGTCGGGTACAGCAAGAATTACAACATCCGCATCCTGTATGGCTTCATCGCCCGAAATGGTAACGCCTCTTTCCGTTAGTCTTTGTCTACCGGCATCACTTATTTCAACATAAGCAACGGCAAATTTATTTGATTGAAGAAAATTATCTGTCAGCCTGCAGCCCATTTTGCCGCCAGCTCCTACTAATGCTACTTTCATTGTTTATTATTTTTAAGTTATTAAAGATCAATTTTGAGCAATACCCAGGTATGCTTTTTCGAAAAATGTTTCATCGCCGTTTTGTCCACCTTTTAAAATAATCTGCAGATTATCCATTGCAGGTTTTGCAGAGTGAGATAAACACATCGGCGCCCCGGGTGCAACAGGCATCAAAAATTCCAAGGCCGAAATTTGTAACTGTTGGGTAATTTTACCAGACGTATCACCGCCTACAGCTATCACTCTTTCCGTATGTGTATTTTCAACTATTCTGCCGAGTAAACTGCCTAATAAGTTGGGCAATTGTTCTTGCCCTCCTGAAATATTTTTTACTGCTGCAACAGAAGAGTCATTTGGTCCCAAGGCTGAATAAATTATCAATGGTGCCTTTTTTTCGAGTAATTCAACAGCCATTTCCTGTATCCTTTCTTCCTCCGTATTCCGATTGCAATCGTTTAACAGTTGCAGCGGATCAATTGCCAACGTATGAAAGCCCTGTTGTTTTGCAAATTGAATCTGGCCTGCAGTAACTGGAGAACAACTGCCCGACATCACCAACATTTTATCAGCCTTGCCAACCGGTTCAATTAGAACAGGCTGTTTATTTTCAGCAACCGTTTGATGAAAAATGGCATGCTCTACCGCGGACGAACCAACGATGAGTTGGTTATTATTGCTGGCAATATTGCTGAGTAGATGGCCAATTGTATTAAAATGACGATCGTTTAGGGTATCAAAAAGCATGATTTTCCCATCTGCTTCCCCTAATAATTTATTAAAGGTTTGAGACAAAGACTGCTCGTCTCCATCAAGCGCCAACACATCTATCAAAGCACTTTTTCTATCGGATTGCTTTTTCAAATGCAGGAGTAAATCACTTTCATCCATAGGTGTTATGGGATGCTTCGACATGGTGGGATGCCGGTCTAACCGATACGTAACTCCATTAACCCTTGCGAATAAATTACCAAAAACCACAAAACGGTTTAGCCTTGGCATACCCACCAGTAGTGGAATAAACCTGCTTTCAAAATAGTTGGCGGCAAGATCAATGGCCAATCCAATACTACCGGTTTGGGGAGAAGAATCGAAAGTGGAACATATTTTATAATGGAAATAGTCTGCATTCCATGCTGCTATTTTTTTAAATATATCCGGTAAATTATCTTGCAATTGCGCTGGTGAAAAACTCCTGCTGATACCTGCCACACCCGCAACCTGGGGCTGTTGGTTGGCAAACAATTTATTTTTAAACCCAAAGTTTTTAATGGCATCTGTTGCAGGTGGCTCCATGAATAAAACCGTCGGGATACCCATCAAAGCCAATGACTCCATTACATCGGTGGAGCCGGTAAAATCGTCTCCATAATATGCCAGCTTTAAAAATGACGGATTACTTTTTTCCATAAAATTCCAATGCTTTTTTTATCTGGGGATAGGTGTCGGCAATGTCTGCCAATTGATTTCCTTTCATGCCTTCGCTCCAGGCAATTTTGATACTTTCCACTCCTGCCTTCATCCCATCCGGATGTGCTGTAATGCCCCCACCACACAAATACATCAGGTTGGTATTACCCACTAACTTAAATGTATCAGCCGCCTGGTCAGCCCATTGCCCACTTGATACAACCGGCATTACCTGGTAGGAACCACCTGCTTCACTTTGGCAACTTGCGATGGACCGAAGTACTGATTCATCACTTTCACAAAACTTATTTCTCAGTCCATTGGTATGTAAATGATCTACTCCTGCCAGGCTAAATATCTTTTTATAAACCTGGAATGTCATACCCATTACTTCGGGCCGGTAAAACATTCCCCAACCATTTCTATGGCCATGAATGGGCAGTTGTGAAAAGTCGCTGATGTATTTGGTGGCCGAAATGCCCACCCAGTTTAAGCTCAACATAATACAATTGCCTCCATTCGCCAGCACTATATCATGCCTTCGTTTCATATCGTCTATATCGCCGCTGATATTGAAAGCAAACATTACCTTTTTACCCGTAGCATCAGCCTGCCGGTTGATGACATCCATGCAGGACTTTACTCTTTTTTCAAACGGTGAATGCGGTGGATCAGCCAACAGCTCATCATCTTTTATAAAGTCGATTCCGGCACCAATTAAATTACTAACCTGTATGGCTGTAGCTCCAGGAGTGAGGCCTACACTGGGTTTTATTATGGTTCCAATAATGGGCCGATCGTACACGCCGGTTAGCTTCTGTGTTCCTTCTATGCCAAATTTAGGTCCGGGGTACTGTTGTTTATATTCAGCCGGAAGATCAATGTCTATCAATTTAATGCCAGAGAACTGCGATAGTTCAAACAGGTTGCCTGCTACTGTTGCCATCAACGTAGATAAATTGCTTCCCACATTATCATAGTTCCAGGATATGCCAACTTTTGCTCTTTGAAATGTTGGTTTCAATTTCCCCGCAGGTGATTTTGAATCTGATAAAAAGGGGATATCCGATGAACCCATCGGCTCAATAAAATCTACTTTAGCTCCATATCTTTCTGTTAGTTCGGCGGTTTCTCCGGGCAATTTTACGAACGTTCCTGACGATTGTTCTCCTGCCAACGCTGCCACTGCTTTTTCGAGTGGATGGGATGTTTCAATTATGTACGTTGCTTTTATTCTTTCTGCCATGATTTATCTTTTATGGTTTATTCATTTATAAATTTTATTTCAAAAGTCTCCCGCTCACCAGCTTCATTTTCCAACACAAGCTCATCATTTTCAAACGGATTTTGCACTGGTTTAATTATTATAAACTTCGGTTTAAAGGCACTGATTTTTTTTAATAATTCATATACAGGCGAGGGACCGCTTGTATTGATAATTCCTTTTTCTCCCACTGTTTCATAAAAAGTAATTTGCTCCGCACCTGCCAGGTATTTTAAAGTAAGGGCCGTCCAGTTGGCAATGAATGCTGTATGCTGTCGTTCATCAATGGATAAAGCAGGAAAACCTCTTGGCTTAAGCGTTACCGGTGAAATATGTATGGGCAATTGTGTAAATGATCGTATGGTTTGAATACAGTATTGTTGTGCAGTTAAATTCTCTATAAGCGTTTCATCATCGCATAAATGTACTTGTGGATTAATAGAAAAACTTACAAAATCCAATCGTTTATCAGTTATCCTGTTTCTATTTAATTCAGCAAAGAACACATCAGTTCCGGTACCTATTTTTATTGAAGGGAAATCAGCTTTAAGGAGCGGAATAATAAAATCCAATACCTGCTGATCTGGAACTACGGCATTATTTTGCAAAATAATAATTGAAGCTACTGTTGTATTCAACAACTTTTTTAGCTGGCTATAGTCATTTTTATACTCATCAAAAAATACCGCCAGTTCTAATTTTGTATGAAGCAATCCGGCTTCCTCAATTGCAGATTTCAACGAATTTCCCCAATCCTCATCAAATCGGATTTCAATCCGGTAATGATCAATGATAATTTGATTTAAAAGTTCTACATGCTCCGATGAAAGTTTATCATTAATTTTTGCATAACCGATTGCAGGAAAAGCAACCCGTGTTTCAGCAGCAGGTTCGTCATTCAAACGAGCGGCAATAATATTGCTATTTGTTACCGTTAAAATAACTTTTTGCTCTACGCTATCCCCTTTTTTTACAGCAACCGGAAATGGAATGCTGAGTGGCGTTGAATAGGTTTTAAAAGAATTGTCTGTCCAGTTTCGCTGATCTTCGGTTTCAAAAACATCTCCTTCAAATACAAGCCTTGCCTCCAACTGTTTAGGTGTTTTCCAAATTAACTGCTGAATGTTTTTAAAAGGTTGATGTGGTGCAATCAATTGCGGAAAAACGGAAACCACACTTGTGTTATCGCCTTGAATAATTTCTACTGGTTGACAAACACATTCTTTGATTGGATGATGCACACAGATGCCGATTCGGTTTCGTAAAAAATCGCAATTGGATGTTCCAATAAAATGAAAAGAAATGGTATCATCAGGTTTGCCAATAATTTCAACATTTGCAAAATATTCAATTGCATTCAATCTATAGGTAGCCTGGTACATTATTTTAAAACCATGCTCCTCCTGCATTACTTGTTCATCTGAAATAATCATGCTGGCTGTAAGCCAATGCTCATCCCGTACTGCCGTATAAATCATACGTACAATTTCTTCATTGCCACATTTGATATAGCGCAAATAACCATGCTGGTAAGTAACCGAAAGATGAGTAGTTTTTAATATCATTTGATGAATAAGTCTACGTTTGATTTATCTATTTCAATTGAACCGGTAATTATTTTTTTAGGTATGGGCACTACGCCCGCCTTCGCATCATTTTTACTAAATGCAATTGTTTTGTGCCTCATGTCAAATAACATTTGTGCGCCCATCTGCGTAAACAATTCTCTTTTTTGTCCTACCAGGTAATCAATCACACCCTCCTTTACCAATTGTAAATGTTCGGGCTCTGCATCCACCGTTGTTATTTTTATTTTACCTATTTTGTTTGCTTCCTTTACCGAAAGCGCAATGCCCGGACCAGAGTTGCCATCAAAACCTGCAACACCTGCCAGGTCGGGATGCGCAACAATTAGATCAGCGGTAATTTTAGCGGCTAATTCTACATTGGCTTTGTCATCGTATTTACCAATAAACTCCATTGCCGGGTATTTTTTTATCACATCCAGAAAACCCTGAAAGCCAGCTTCCATATTCGTCATTCCTAAAATACCCATCACTACAACTTTACCTTTTCCCTTCAATATTTTCACCATTCTTTCGCCTTGCAAACGGCCCATCTCATACCAGTCAGATCCGATGAAACTATGCTGTCTTGCTCCGGGAATATCAGAATCATACACCACCGTTGGTATGCCGGCGTCTACCGCTTTATTGATTACCTGCGCAATACCAGGGTCTGTTCCGTTCACTAAAAACCCTGCAGGCTTTTGTGGTATTACCTGTTCAAAAGTTGCAATCTGTGCAGGTATATCCCATTCGGATGGGCCTAATATGCTGGCCTTCACCCCCATTTTTTTAGCCCACTTTTTAAAAGCTTCCTGGTCGTGGTTTACATACATCGGCATATTAATGGCGGTTGTAATCATCACATATTCTTCGTCGGGAGAAACAGAATCGGTGGTAATAAACTCTGTTGACTCAAGGTTCTTGTTGGCCCCATCCGTTCGGGGCGGGGCCTCGCAGGCAACCAGCACTGCAATAAAGAACAGGTAAAATAAAAATGCTTTTATAGAATGTATCATGCTACTTTTTTTTGAATGAGTTGATCAATACCAACGGCAAGAATTAAAATAATTCCTAAAATAATTTCCTGCCAATAACCCGAAACCCTGGATAAAATAAGGATGTTGCCAACAATGCCCATGAATGCGGCGCCTAAAAATGCACCAACAATTTTCCCCTGTCCACCTGCAAGACTTGCTCCTCCCAGGATAACAGCCGTGATAACCCTTAGCTCTAAACCTTTGCCACTGGTAGACAATGCAGCACCTAATCTGGAGCTTAATAAAATACCTGCGATACCTGCTAACAGCCCCACGATAACAAATCCCCATAGCTTCATTTTTTCTACTTCAATACCCGATAGATGAGCGGCTTTTTCATTGCTTCCTATAAAATAGTATCGCCTGAAAAAAGCGATGTTTTTAAAGAGGTAACTAAAAATCAACACGATGGCAAACATGTACCAGATCGGCGATTGCAAACTCAGGATTTTTACCTGGCCAATGTAATTATATTCATAAGGGAAGTTCTGGATACCTGCTCCGCTTAGCATTAACGCTAAGCCACGAACCACGCCCATCATAGCAAGGGTTTGAATCATTGGGTTAATCCCAATTTTTGTGATTAAGAATCCATTGATAAAACCAATGAGCAACGAACCACTTAATGCTGCGGCAATGGCCACCAAAAAGTTTACATCGTGGTAATACATTAAATAGCCGGCCAGTCCACCGGAGAATGCAACGATTGATCCTACAGAAAGATCAAACACACCAGCTATCATCAGCAGCATCATCCCCACCGCCACAATGGTATCAATGGATAAATTGAGCATAATCTGGGAAAAATTCCCGACCGTAGGAAATTGACCTGGGAAGAGAAAGGACATGACGATGCACAACAATAAAATGGTGGCACTCAGCGTAACTATTCTATCTTTTATCATATTTATTTTTATTGGGCAGCTAGTTTAATTATTTCGTTTTCGGATGTTTCCTTTTTATTTAAGATGCCTTTTATTTTACCCTCCCGCATTACTGATATGCGGTCTGACAAAAGCAACAGCTCTTCCATTTCGCTGGAGATCAGCAAAATTGATTTGCCATCTGCTGTGAGTTGTTTTAGTATTTTATAAATTTCAAGTTTGGCACCAATGTCAATGCCATGCGTGGGTTCATCTACTATCAACACATCGGGTTGCGTATTCAACCACTTGGCCAATACCACTTTTTGTTGATTGCCGCCACTCAACTTACTCATCAATTGCTGCACAGAAGAACTTCGTATGTTCAGTGTTTTGGCGTACTCACCAGCTTTTTGATTGTTCGCTTTCACATTATATCCCTTGCCATAGAGTTGTGCTGAAACAATATTTTCTGCAATAGACTTTTGCAAAAAAACACCTAAGGTTTTGCGCTCTTCCGGTAAGTAAGCAATGCCATTTGCGATGCCTTGTTTTGGATGGTTGTTATGGATGCGGTGTCCATTTTTTAAAATAGTGCCACCATCAGCAGGTATTGCTCCAAAGATGGCCATTGCCAATTCCGTTCTGCCTGCTCCAACCAGGCCGCCCAAGCCAAATATTTCGCCCTTTTTTAAATCGAAGCTGATATCGCTAAAGCCTTTTCCACAAAGGTTTTTTACGGACAATACCACTTCTTCGGTGCTGTGCGTTGCCACATCCACCTGTTGCAAATCCCGGCCAACCATCAGTCGAATGATATCTTCCGTTGTACAATTATTCGTTGATAAAGTATCCTGGTATTTTCCATCTTTTAATACAGAAACCCTATCGGCAATCAGTTTAATTTCGGCCATGCGGTGAGAAATGTACAGCACGGTAACGCCCCGTTGTTTGAGCGTTCGGATAACCGAAAAAAGTATGGTTGTTTCCTTATCAGTTAACGAAGCAGTGGGTTCATCCAGCAATAAAATGGCAGGGTTGGTGGCGAGTGCTTTGGCAATTTCCACCAGTGTTTTTTGCGCCGGTGAAAGTGTTGCTACCATTGTGGCGGGCGAAAATTCTTTGATCTCCAGTTGTTGCAACAACGCTTTTGTTTGCTGATGCAATTGTACAAAATTGATTCTGCCAAAAGATTTGGTGGGAGGCAAGGGGAAAATGTTTTCCGCCACCGACAACCCATCCGTAAGGCTTCGTTCCTGGTAAACAATGTTGATGCCCAGGCTTCGGGCCTGCTGGTTATTGTGAATAGTAACGATTTGATTGTCCAGTAAAATACTTCCGGCATCGGGTTGAATATTGCCTGTTAAGATATTCATCAACGTACTTTTGCCTGCACCATTTTCGCCACAGATGGCATGCACCTCACCTTCATGAAATTCCAGCGAAACATCTTGCAAGGCTTTTACCACCTCAAAAGACTTAGCAATATTTTTTAAGCCAAGCTTCATATCGTTATTTTTTTTGCCGCTGCTGCCGACTCGTAACTTTTCCAAACAAGGTCTACTGTTTTTAAATTATCGGCGCCTGTTGTTTCACAAATCCCACCCCGTAATCCATTTAAAATATCTGCGTTACAATCTACAATGGATGAATGGACTACCGCATAAGCAGGATCAAGCCAGTTATACATTTTCGGGTTAATAATCTCGCTCACAATAACCCCACTACGGGTGATAACTTTTAATTCAAAATCATTGGTTAATTGCAGGCTTCCTTTATCGCCTTCAATTAAAACAAGCGTTTGGGGAAAGGATTCTTTTTCTAAAATGCTGGCGTAACTCATTTCTGCGTAACAGTGTAACCCATTGTTCATTTCCATTAGGACATTGGCTACGTCTTCCCCTTTTATTGAATGATTAACCCTTTGTGAAAGGCAATATAAACTGCTGACTTCGCCAAATAAAAAACGACAAATATCCAGCACATGCGACCCAATGTCCATTAGAATAAACCGATCCAAGGTTGCTAAAAATGGCTGGTTGTCAAATACCGGAAACGCTGAACAAAATGAAACACGTGCTTTAAACGGTTTGCCGATTACGCCGGCATCCAATGCATTTTTTAACTTTCGGATAGGTGCCTGCCAACGAAAGTTTTCATGTATAAAAAATTTAACCCCGGCATTTTTGCAAGTGTCTACCATAATGCTGGCTTGCTGCAAAGTAGCAGCCATTGGCTTTTGGCAAACAACATCAATGCCCTTTTTCGCAGCCATTGTTGTAAACATTTCGTGCGAATCAACATCCGTAATAATATCTACAAAGTCGATGGTTTCATTTTCCAGCA
>JBGSMI010000069.1:0-47720 GCA_041740215.1 Ferruginibacter sp. | reverse complement strand
AAGATGACGTATAGAGCCTGATACCTGCCCGGTGCTGGAAGGTTAAGGAAGGATGTTCGGCGCAAGCCAAAGCTTCTGACTGAAGCCCCAGTAAACGGCGGCCGTAACTATAACGGTCCTAAGGTAGCGAAATTCCTTGTCGGGTAAGTTCCGACCTGCACGAATGGTCTAATGAGTTGTACACTGTCTCCTCCACGAGCCCGGTGAAATTGTAGTATCGGTGAAGATGCCGGTTACCCGTCACGGGACGGAAAGACCCCATGAACCTTCACTACAACTTTGCATTGATTTTGAATTTTTGATGTGTAGGATAGTTGGGAGACTTTGAAGTAGTGTCGCCAGGCATTATGGAGTCGTCGTTGAAATACCAACCTTTAAACATTTAGAATCTAATCCCTTACGGGAAACAGTGCATGGTGGGTAGTTTGACTGGGGTGGTCGCCTCCTAAAAAGTAACGGAGGCTTGCAAAGGTTCCCTCAGTACGGTTGGTAATCGTACATAGAGCGCATTAGTATAAGGGAGCTTGACTGTGAGACTTACAAGTCGATCAGGTACGAAAGTAGGCTAAAGTGATCCGGTGGTTCTGTATGGAAGGGCCATCGCTCAAAGGATAAAAGGTACTCTGGGGATAACAGGCTGATCTTACCCAAGAGCTCATATCGACGGTAAGGTTTGGCACCTCGATGTCGGTTCGTCACATCCTGGGGCTGGAGAAGGTCCCAAGGGTTCGGCTGTTCGCCGATTAAAGTGGCACGTGAACTGGGTTCAGAACGTCGCAAGACAGTTCGGTCCCTATCTGTGATGGGCGCTAGTAAATTGAGAGGACATGACCTTAGTACGAGAGGACCGGGTCGTATGTACCGCTGGTGTATCTGTTGTGCCGCCAGGTGCAATGCAGAGTAGCTACGTACAGCAAGGATAAACGCTGAAAGCATCTAAGCGTGAAACCTTCCTCAAGATGAGTTTACTTTTAAGGGCCGTGGAAGACTACCACGTTGATAGGCTACAGGTATAAGGGTGGTAACATCGAAGCCGAGTAGTACTAATTACCCGTAAGCTTTATTTTTTATTAAGCCTCCCCTAACCCCTCCGAAGGAGGGGAATAAAGAAAGGGTTTAATAATACTCGATTTACTCTAAAAAAACAACTTTCCCAATATGTACATTATTCAGGTGTAAGGCGAAGGGCAACAGGCTAAAGGTATAACAACCTTTAACCTTGAACCATCAACCTTTAACCTCAGACCGTCTTATGGTGGTTTTTCCAAGGGTGTTCACCTCTTCCCATACCGAACAGAGAAGTTAAGCCCCTTATGGCCGATGGTACTGGTATTCCAACCGGGAGAGTAGGTAGCTGCCATATTCATTTAATCAAGCCTTTACATCTTTTTGTAAAGGCTTTTTTTATGCCTCCAATTTTTTGGAACGCCCTATAAACAGGTCTCTTTTTTATCAAAGTATTCCTTCATCGGCAAAGCTATAATAGCCTTCTTCACTTACTATAATATGGTCCATGACGATTATGTCAAAGTATTTTGCGGCTTCTTTAATTTTTTTTGTCAGTTCTTCATCTGCCCTGCTTGGCTTTAAATTACCCGAAGGATGGTTGTGACATAATACTAATGATGTAGCATCTTCCTCTAGTGCTCTTTTTAATATGATTCTCGGGTCTGCAACAGTACCTGTAATTCCGCCGCGGCTAATAATTTCAAAAAGGTTCACCTTGTTCGCTTTATTTAAAAATACAACGCCGAATACTTCATAGCTGTAGTCCTTAATATTTGCCCTTAAGTACAGTGCAAGGTCATTGCTCGTTCTAACAACTGGTTTTTCGAGAAAGGTAGCCGATTGCCTCCTGCGGCCAAGTTCAAGGGCGGCGGCAATTGTGATTGCTTTTGCTTCTCCAATACCTTTTATTTTTTGGAAATCTTTTAGAGAGAGCTTTCCCAGTTCATTTAAATTGTTGCTTCCTATACTTAAGATTTCTTTTGAGATATCAACTGCAGACTTTTCTTTGTGTCCATTGTTGATTAATATTGCTAACAGCTCTGAATCACTTAGCGCTACAGCGCCTTTTGATAGTAGCTTCTCTCTCGGACGGTCATCAATTGCCCAGTTCTTTATTGAGGTGGAAGGTTTGTTGATATTTTCCATTTTATAAATTTAAACATCGGTTTTTTAACGATAGTTTTGCAGCATCAAAATTCTTTCATCTCCAATATAAATAATATGTCATACAATGCAAAGCTTTTTTCTGGTACGGGTTCCAATTACCTATCTGAGGAGATTGCAAAAAAATTTGGGGAACCTTTGGGTAAAGTAAATATTCAACGATTTAGTGATGGCGAAATAGGTGTTGAATTCCAGGAGAGCATTAGGGGCCAATTTGTTTTTTTAATACAGAGCACATTCGCACCAACAGATAATTTGATGGAGCTGCTGCTTATGATTGATGCAGCAAAGAGAGCTTCCGCATATAAGGTTATTGCGGTAATACCCTATTATGGATATGCCCGACAGGATAGAAAGGATAGGCCCAGAGTAGCAATCGGCTCAAAATTGGTAGCAAATATGTTGACAGCGGCTGGTGCAGACAGGGTTGTTACAATGGATTTGCACGCTCCACAAATTCAGGGTTATTTTGACATTCCGGTAGATCATCTAGATTCATCCGCAATCTTTATTCCTTACATTGAAAGTTTAAAACTTGAAAACTTGACTTTTGCCGCACCAGATGTTGGCAGTGCAAACCGAATTCGTGAAATAGCTTCTTATTTTGAAAGTGAAATGGTTATATGTGACAAACATCGAAAAAGAGCAAACGAAATAGCAAGCATGGTTGTAATTGGAGATGTTCACAATAGAGATATCGTATTGATCGATGATATATGCGATACGGGCGGTACATTGGCCAAAAGTGCTGGACTATTAAGGGAAAAGGGTGCAAGAAGTGTGAGGGCATTTTGTACTCATCCAGTTCTTAGCGGGCAAGCATACCACAATATTGAAAATAGTGAACTGGAAGAGCTTGTTGTATGCGACACAATTCCGGTAAAACATCCCGGCGGAAAAATACGAGTAGTTTCCACCGCCGAGTTATTTGCTATCGCAATTCGAAATGCCTTGGAAAATAAAAGTATCAATAGTTTGTTTTTGAGAAGCAGGATGGCTAGTAAAATGGTTGATAGTCAGACACTTGAATAAAATTGTTTCTTGTTATTCCGATAGTTTAAATTATTCAATTTTGCTGGAAGGTTTATGCTTTATTTCCCTACCTTTGCGCCTCATTAAAATAAAAATAATTAAATGAAAACAATTACAATCGAAGGACAAATCAGGACCGAATTTGGCAAGTCAGCCACCCGCCAACTTCGCCTTGAGGAAAAAGTGCCAGCTGTAATTTACGGAGGTGCTACGGAGATCAACTTTGCTGCTCCGGCTACTGCTTTTAAAAACATAGTTTACACACCAGATTTTAATGTGGTTGAAGCTATTGTTGACGGAAAATCTTACCGGTGTGTTTTAAAAGATTTACAATTTGACAAAGTTAGTGACCAACTGATTCATGTTGATTTCTTGGAATTAGTTGAAGATAAAAAAGTAACTGTTACTTTACCTATTAAATTTACCGGAGCGCCGGTGGGGGTAAAAGCGGGTGGTAAGCTGGTTATAAAAATTAAAAGTCTCAAGGTAAAATTGCTCCCGAAGTATTTACTCGAAAACATTGAATTAGATATTACTAATTTAGAGTTAAATGAGAATGTAAGGGTGCAAGATGTGAAGGCAGAAAATATGGAAATCATGAACTCTCCCCGTATTCCAATTGCTTCAATCACGATGACACGGCAGTTGAAGCAAGAAGAAGCTGCAGCTCCTAAACCTGGTGCCAAAGCCGCTCCTGCTGCAAAGGCCGCCGCTCCTGCTGCAAAAAAGTAGTATCAAATATTTGATAATAAAAAAGCCCCGATTTTCGGGGCTTTTTTATTTAAACTAAACTACAAACCATTAACTACAAACTTTAATTACATTTGCACACTTAAATTATAATTATGGGAATGGATAGAAACACGGTGATTGGATTTGTGTTAATTGGAATGCTTTTAATTGGAATGTTTTATTTTAACAGCACCGGAAATCAGGCTTTCCTGGCTGAACAAAAGAGAATAGAGGACTCTATCGCCAAAACGAGGCCAAAAGTGGATACAATTGCATTGGTCAGAGATTCATTAATGGCAGATACAATGCGCAAAAATCAATCTGCAGGAGGCTTTCAAGCCTCTATCAATTTACCTGAAAAGTTGACAGTTGTGGAGAATGCGGTAATGAAAGTAACTTTTACTAACAAGGGTGCTCAACCTAAAATTGTTGAATTAAAAGACTTTAAAACCTTTGATGGAAAGACAGTGGTTTTACAAAGTGGGGAATTTAATAAAATCTCTTATGAAATAAATTCAGGAAGTCAACAAACGGCTCAAACTGGCGACCTTACTTTTGGTATGCCATCATTAGTTGTAAATGCTGATAAAAGCCAAACGCTTAGTTTTAGTATCAAGGATTCAACCGGTACGCAAGAAGTAATTCATCAATACAAATTCCGACAGGAAGATTATATGATAGATTTTTCAATTCTACTGGAAGATGCAAAAAAGTTAGTAACAAAGAACTCCATAAATTTACTATGGCAAACTGAAACCCAACGTGTTGAAAAGGACATTACCTATGAGAAACAGCAATCGCATATTTGCCAGGTAAGTGGTGGTGACTTTGATTTTGAGATGGTAGGATCAGGTGATGTTAAGAAATTTGAAAAACCAGTGGATTGGATAGCGCTAAAGCAGCAGTTTTTTATTACTACTCTCCTTAATACAAATAAGTTTCCTTCAGGTGAAGTAAAATGGGTAGTTCCATCTGATACCTCAAAGCATATACTTGTACAAACAGTAGCGAATTTCAGGGTGGATGTGCCTGCCGGGAAATCTTCACAAATTCCACTTCGATTGTATTATGGCCCAAGTGATTACAACATACTGAAAGAATACAATAATCAAATGGAAAATATTGTACCCTACGGTAGTGGCGTTTTTGCTTTCGTAAAATATATTAACCGTTACTTTCTATTACCTGTTTTCGATTTACTAAGAAAGAATGTTGCAAGTATGGGAATGGTAATTTTATTACTGACGCTTTTTATACGGTTACTTACTTCGCCTATTCTTTATAAGAGCTATGTTAGTGGCGCTAAAATGAAGGCACTAAAACCTGAAATTGACAAGCTAAAAGAAAAGCATGGTGAAGACAAGCAAGCGTTTAGCATGGATCAAATGAAGCTTTGGAAATCGGCAGGGGTTAGTCCTTTGGGTGGTTGTTTACCTGCATTGTTGCAAATTCCAATATTTATGTCATTGTATTATTTCTTTCAAAGTAATATTTCATTGAGAGGCGAAAACTTCCTTTGGGCAAAGGATTTGGCAGCCTACGATAGTATTTATAATCTTCCGTTTTCAGTTCCTTTTTATGGAGATCATGTAAGTTTATTTACTATAACTGCTACGCTTACCAGTTTGATCATCTCTATTTATAGTATGAGTAGTATGCAGGATAATTCTAATCCGGTAATGAAATACATGCCATATATTTTCCCGGTTATGTTGCTGGGGGTATTCAATAATTTACCAGCGGCACTTACTTGGTATTATACCGTATCGAACACTATCACACTTATTTTACAAATAGTTATCCAGAAATATATTATTGATCACGATAAAATTTTGGCCAAGATAGAAATCAATAGGAAAAAGCCTGTTAAACAAAGTAAACTTCAGGAAAGGATACAGGCAATGCAGGATGCCAATAAAAAAGTACTGGATCTAAAAGCTAAACCTAAAAAGAACAATTAAAATTTCTAGTTAAATTAAAAGGCTCGAATACGTGTAAAACCGTGACGGGCCTTTTTTAAATGCTAATCCAATCTTTTTGGCATGGGATTTTGTTACCTTCATTTAAATGTATTGAAATGAAAATTAAAGGGTTAATAGCATTGGGGTTTTTATTGATATCTGAAATTGGCTCTTATGCTCAAAAAACTATTTCAGAAGGAACCATTATGTACGATATATTTATTCAGCCGAAGAATAGTGGAGCCAAGGTAAATGGTGGATTAGCAGGTGCAAAGTCAACTGTATATTTGAAAGGAAGTTTAAGCAGAACGGATATGTCGAGTTCGTTGGGAACGGAAACAACTATTTACAATGCAAAAATAGGCAGTGCTGTTATATTGAAAGAGTATAGTGGTCAAAAGTTAATGATCACCCTCACAAAAGAAAATTGGTTAACAAGTAATAAAAAATTTGATGGAATCATCTATCAAAATACGCCTGAAACAAAAGTGATAGATGGATATGATTGTAAAAGAGCTGTTGCAAAGTTAAATGACGGTTCAATTATCTCAGTTTACTATACAAATGCGTTAGCCCCCATTAATAAGGAATACAACCAAGCATTTAAAAACCTACCCGGATTCCCGTTGGAATATGAATTTGAAACTGAAAAATTAATTATCAAATATGAATTTTTAAGTATTGACTTTGGGCCGTTGACATCTGCTAAATTTGACTTCCCGAAATCAGGCTATAGAGTTATGACTTACGATGAAAATAAGAAGGGCAAGACAGAAAGCTTATAGAAAACCTTCGTGTCACTTTGTTTATTTACATCCGACATTTGTAATAACGATAAAATTATAGATTGAAATAAAAAAAATCGGCCATTCATAAAAAACCCTTTCAATAGTTGAAAGGGCTAAATTTGCAATGTTTTAATTTTGGGTTATTTATTTCTAATGATAATTTTAATACCTGTGTAACCTTGTTTGATTTCTGTAACGGTTATTTTATTCTTGTAAGGTATAATGTATGTAGCATTCCCTTTTTGATAAGTAACAATAGAAGTGTTTAAAATTATCCCACCTATATTTTTTCTCGTGGTTAATAAACTTCCTTTATAGCTTAAACCCGATTTTAAATTAAAGGCAATCGAATTTTTTATCCCGGATGGCGCTGTAATATTTAAAGTCGTCTTGTCTTTATCTTTTCTACCAAAGCCTTTATCCGCCATTGCATCGACCACTACACTTAAAAGTATAATAAAAGCCAGCATATTTTTTGTGAATGTTTTCATTGTAACTATATTTAATTTTTCAAAGATATATTTTTTATCTCTTTATTCTATAACCGTTCATACATTAGTTTGACTTTTATTTAACGTATAAGTTTAAGGAATGTTACAATTTATGTGCATTTATACGATTTATTTTGTAGTTTACAGCAATCTAAAAGCCAATGAGTAAATATCCCTACCGCCAAGACCGGGAAGAATTAAGAGAATTGTTGCAACAATACGACAATCTCAAGTCGGGCCGAAGCCACAGTTTCATCGAAGAGGAAGCCTTCGAGAAAATCATTGATTATTTTGAGGATAAGGATGAAAGCGCTAAAGCGCTTGAAGCTGTGGAGTTTGCCGTTGAGCTGTATACGTATTCGTCTATATTACTATTGAGGAAATGTGACCTGCTAATTGCCAACAAAAAATACAAGGAGGCGCTTTATTTTCTCGACCAGGCTGAATTGCTGGACAGTGGTGATATCAGCCTATATATATTGAAGACAGAAGCCTATTTGGCTTTAGATCAGCAAGGTAAAGCAGCAACTGTATTGGAATTGGCCTTGAATTATTTTGAGGGGGATGAAAAAGTGGAACTTCTTTTTGAATTGGCAGATGTATATGACGATTATGAAAATTTTGATAAGGTTTTCGATTGTCTGCAATTCGTATTGCAGATTGATCCTAATAACGAAGAGGCTTTGCATAAAATATGTTTTTGGACCGATTTTACTGGTCGTAATGAAGAGGGGATCAGGTTGCACCAACAAATAATTGAGGATTTTCCTTTTAGTGAATTGGCCTGGTTTAATTTAGCTGCTGCATACCAGGGAATTAAATTATTTGAAAAAGCCATTGACGCCTATCATTACGCAATAGCTATTGATGAGAAGTTTGATTATGCGTGGCGAAACATGGGAGATGCCTATTTAAGACTCAGAAAGTATAAAGAAGCGATTGAAGTATTACAAAAAGTGCTCGAGCTTGCCCGACCCGAAGATGTTATTTATGAGGCTATCGGACACTGTTATGATAAACTGCAAAAATATCCTCAGGCAAGATTTAACTATAGAAAAGCCACTCACCTTAACCAGGAAGATACCCAGTTGTTTTATAAAATAGCTTGTACCTATATGAATGAAGGGCACTGGGAAAGTGCCATTAAAAACCTGCAAATTGCGACACGAATTCACAAAATGCAACATGAATATAATCTTGCATTGGGGCAGTGTTATATGGAACAGGGTAAAACAGCAGAGGCAATTCAGTATTTTGGGAATGTGGTACGTTCTAAGCCTAAAAATGCCAATGGATGGTTAGAACTTCTGAAATGTCTATATCAGGCTAATTGCTTTGACGAGGGGTTGGAATATGCTGAACATGCAATTTTGCATACCAATAATAAAGCAATTTTTAGCTTTTATAAGAGTGCTTTTTTATTGGCGTCCGGTAAAACAAAAGAAGGTATTCTAGAGTTAGAAAATGGTATGAGCAAAAATCCAAAGCTTTTGAAAAAATTAATTGAATTAAATCCTTCCATACTTCAAAACCAGTTGGTTGTAGATGTAATTGCCCGTTATAAGCGGAGTAAATCCATATAGTATCTCATTTTGTAACTTCACTTTTTTCGTTCCCTACATTAATCATCAATGGTTATCTTTGCGCCATCAAAAAATAACCAATATGAATTTCAATTTAACACAGATACCTGAACGTACTGTAAAGCCACGGGAACATGGTATAACTATGGTAATGGATAAGGGGTTGAGTGTGCAGGAAGCAAAAAATTTTATGAGTGTTTCTTATCCCCATGTAGATGTTGTAAAACTTGGGTTCGGCACATCTTACGTTACTCCCACCTTGAAAGAAAAATTAGAAGTTTACAGATCTTATGATATACCCGTATATTTCGGTGGTACTTTATTTGAAGCTTTTTTAGTAAGAAATCAATTTGAAGATTATATCAATGTGTGTAAAGAATTTGGAGTAAGCTATATGGAAGTGAGTGATGGCTCTATCTCTATTCCCCATGCTGAAAAGTGTGGTTATATAGAAAAATTAACCAAGCATGGTATTGTTTTAAGTGAAGTTGGCAGTAAAGATGCCGCTCATATAATACCGCCTTACAAATGGATCGAATTGATGAAGGCAGAGCTAGAGGCTGGTTCAACTTATGTAATTGCAGAAGCCAGAGAAGCTGGAAATGTGGGTATTTATCGGGGAACCGGTGAAGTTAGGGAAGGATTGGTGCAGGAAATATTGACCCAAATTCCCGAAGAAAAAATATTATGGGAAGCTCCGCAAAAGGCCCAGCAGCTTTACTTTTTAGAACTCATTGGTTGCAACGTCAATCTTGGAAATATTGCTCCTACGGAAGTGATTCCATTAGAGACCATGCGTATCGGTTTAAGAGGTGATACATTTGAATTATATCTTAATAAAGAAATGGCATAATGAAACTATATGGTTTAATAGGCTATCCATTGGGCCATTCTTTTTCAAAACAATATTTCACAGAGAAATTTGAAAGGCTAGGCTTAAAGGATTGTTTTTTTGAAGCTTTCCCGATAGAATCAATAGCAGCGTTTCCTAGTGTATTGGATGCCAATCCGCATTTAAAAGGATTAGGAGTTACTATACCATACAAGGAACAAGTACTGCAATTCGTTGATGAGCAATCGGAGGAAGTACGATTTATTGGGGCTACAAACAGCATAAAAATAACGGGCAAAAAGCTGACTGCTTACAACACCGACATTATCGGCTTTGAGCAATCTTTTATAAAAGCTTTGCAGCCATTTCATACAAGAGCGCTCGTGTTGGGAACAGGGGGTGCATCAAAAGCAGTGCAATATGTGCTTAAAAAATTAGGAATCAAGTATTTGGTAGTTACACGAAAGGAAATGCTGAAAGATGGATTTATAAATTATAGTGCCATTGACGAAAAAGTAATGGATGAAAACAGAATTATTATCAATTGTACCCCGGTAGGAATGTCGCCGAACGAAAATGCCACTCCCGAATTACCCTATCATCTAATTACAAGCCATCATTACCTGTATGACCTTGTTTACAAACCTTCCAAAACTTTGTTTTTGCAAAAAGGCCAGGCTAACGGAGCCACAATTGAAAATGGATATGAAATGCTCTTGATACAGGCAGAGGCAAGTTGGAAAATATGGAACGAGGAATAGTTTAAGCAGGCTTTAAAATTTTTATTAATCCGGTTGGAACAGCCGATACCTTTTTTATCTGATAGTTAAAACAAACTATTCCTGTTTTTGCCCTCGCTAATAACACGTTCTTTTCGCTTCTTTCTGTTGTAAGTTGGTAATACAAATCGAAACTTACTTTTGAAATGTCTCCGCAGTAAATCCTAATAGCAATTTCTTCTCCATAATAAGATTCATTTTTAAATTCAATAGCAAGATCGCTCATAATCAAGCCAGTTCCGCCAGCCTCCATTTCGGTAAAGCTATTTTGTTGTAACCATTGTAAACGAGCTTCGTGAATAATTGCTACAAATGCGTCATTACCCACATGATTTCCATAATTGATATCACCAATCCGAACCCTTACTCGAATCGCCGCAATCTCAGTATACGGTATATCAATTTTTATTCTGGCCATAAGGCGGGTAATTACAAATTATTTTTTCGACTGTAAAAATGAAGTTAGTTTATCCATTGCTTTTTTTCGATGACTGAATTTGCTTTTTTCCTGAATAGACATTTCTGCAAAAGTTAGCTGAGCGCCATCAGGAATAAATACGGGATCATATCCAAATCCTTCGTTCCCTCTTTGTTTCAATATTATTGTTCCTTCACAGATGCCTTCAAATTGATATTCAATTTTAGACAATATTAATGAGATAATGGTTCTAAATCGGGCTGTTCTAGTTTCTGTATTCCCCATTGCACAAAGTAATTTCTCAATATTTGCTTTAAAGGATCTGTCATCGCCTGCATACCGTGCACTTTCTACGCCAGGGGCTCCGTTTAAGTAATCGACCTCTAGCCCAGTATCTTCACTAAAGCAGTTTTGTTGGGTAAGGTTAAAAATGGTAGTAGACTTTTCTCTAGCATTGGCTTCCAGCGTATCGTGCGGCTCAGGTATATCAATGTCAATTCCGGCTTCTGTTAGGGTAATGATATCAAACAGGCCTCCCAGAACCTGTCTTACTTCATCAATCTTATGCTGGTTATTCGTGGCGAAAATGAGTTTTTTCATACAAATTATATAGAAAAAATTTGTTTCAGGCAATTCCAAAGTTTCTTTTTTTCAACATTGTTGTCTTGGAATTGCGATAGTGTAGGCGCTGTTAAATAAACCTGATTGTTATATTGCTGAATTTGATAATTTGGAAAATCAATTGGTAATTCAATTTCAGCAGGAGTTACGCCAAATAAAAATACTTTTTCTGACTTTAGTTCATTCTCAACAGTTTTATAAGTAACTGATTTGTTCTTTTTGATATTTAGAATGGCAACATCTTCCATGGTTAAGTTGCAGGCTGCTAAAATTCCCATTAAAAAATTTAATTGATCATCCCGTAGATACAAGGTTTCTTCACTTTCCACCATTATCAATATATGCCGGCTATTATTTCCCAATGTGTGAAATCTTTTTGCAACTGTTTTTTGTTCTATATTATTTTCTGATCTAATACCAACTAAAGTATTTTTAAAAAATACCTGTAGAACAATTTGGGGTAGCTGTATATTATTTAAACTCATAAAACGGCACTTTAGTCTGTATTTTATTTTGTTTCTTTGCTGTAAAATTAAGGAATATGACAGCAGCAGCAGATTTTAATATCGTTAGAGTAAAGCTCAGCAAATTGGATGGCATCAGTTTGGAAAATGTACCATTTGGTAAATATTTTACAGATCACATGTTGGAAGTTGATTACGAGGATGGTGAATGGAAAACGCCACAAATATTGCCTTACCAACCTTTGCAACTGGATCCTTCCTTGGCAGCTTTACATTACGGACAAGCAATTTTTGAGGGTATTAAGGCTTATAAGGACCAAGCTGGTAATCCACAAATTTTTAGACCCTTTGATAATTTCAGAAGGTTTAACCTTTCTGCAGAGAGAATGCAAATGCCTATGGTACCGGAAGAAATTTTTATAGAAGGATTACGGGTGTTGATTGATATTGAGCGCAACTGGATACCAAATCTACCGAATCATGCACTGTATATCCGTCCATTTATGTTTGCCACCGACGAAGCCATCGGGGTAAAGCCAAGTAGTAAATATAAATCCCTGATTATTTTAAGCCCTACAGGACCTTACTACGCTACGCCCATGCGGATTTATGTGGAAGAAAAATATGTACGTGCAGTAGAAGGCGGTTATGGTTTTGCTAAAGCAGCAGGTAACTATGCAGGTTCATTAGTGGCTTCTGCGGAAGCACATAAACTGGGCTTCGATCAGGTTTTATGGATGGATGCTTTTGAGCATAAATATGTACAAGAATGTGGTACCATGAATGTGTTTTTTATAATTGGAGATAAAGCCATCACGCCAGGTTTAGACTCGGGAACCATTTTGGAAGGCGTTACACGGGATAGCACCATTGTACTATTAAAAGAGATGGGTTACCAGGTGGAAGAAAGAGCCTTAAACATAGATGAGATCATGGATGCCTATAATGATGGCAAACTAAATGAGATTTTTGGGACAGGCACTGCTGCCACCATATCATTAATCAAAGAATTGAAATACCGTGATTTTAGTATGAAGTTTGAAGTGGAAAAATGGACGGTTGCCCCGGAAGTAAAGCGAAGAATGGATGCAGTTAAATATGGCCTTGAACCAGATTTGCATGGATGGTTATATAAGATTTAATTATGGGTGAAAGGGGCAAATTTTATTGCCCCTTTTTCATAAATATCTGAAGATTGGAAATAGCCAGGGCTAGGCTTGAAAAAAGGACGGGATTGTAAAATAGCAGTTGATGGGTAAAAGCGTTGGTTCACTTGTTTCGTGGTCGCCTTATTACTTAGGATAGCTTCTTTTTTAAAAGGAAATTACTGTCACGTATTTTTACTTTAATAAAAACATTTGGCCAATAAAATTGATAAAAGTTCGTTTATTCAGTTAGGTTCTCACTAATCCGCAATTTTGTGTTCTCAATTTTTTGAACCAAACCTATGATCTATGCAAAAAATCTACTTTTTTGTACAATTAGCAATATGTTTTTGTACTATTTTACCTCAGTCATCAACAGCTCAGATTTGTGATTCGCTGACGGCTACTTTTTCTACCTTCGAATCCCGCTGCGCTGCAACCGGATCAATTAAAGTTTTTGTGAAAGGAGGATCAGGGTCTTACAAATACAAGACATCAGGACCAGTCAGCTACAACTACACATCAAGTGATTCTATCACCGGCCTATCAGCAGGAGTGTATACAGTTACCATTAACGATATATCAACCAATTGCACATTTACCCAAAGCAATGTGATTGTTGCTGGAAGCTACAAGGATCCACGTTTTACATTATCAAGTGTTCATGTTAGCTGTGATAATGGACAAAATGCCAGTATTACAGTGAATGGCCAGCAATTTGGAAGGGAACCATTTGCGTACACCATTGTAGCACCTTCCGCGATGGGCGTTGGTACAACTAATAGCACAGGGATATTTACAGATTTAATTGGTGGGGATTATCGTATCAGAATGACAGATTCCTGCGGAGGTATTCAAACCAGGAGCATTACCATTGATAACTACAATTGGTGGATTGATGCTTATGCATTTAACAAAATATCTTGCGACTCAGCGTCCGGATTCATTAAAGTGGTTGATAGCAGGGGAAATGTAAGTACTCTTGGCGCAATACCAGGATTCATGTATGGATTGGTAAGACAACCAGGCGACACGGTCTGGTCAGCAACATCAAATTTTACTGCCTATGTTTCCGGAAGTTCATCAGTGGATATCATAGCAAAAGATGGATGTGGTATCATTAAAAAAGGCAACACTTCATTAGTGTTTAATGCTTCCGTAGGTGCCAATGTAAATTTTAGTAACCAAAATTGTTCAACTTTTACAGCTTCATTAACCAATTTAAAAAACTTTTTTATCCCTGATTATTGTTTGTATGATAGTAATGATGTACAAGTCAGTTGCAATACAACAGGAGTGTTTAACAACTTAACTTATGGCCGCTACTGTATTAAAGCTCATGATGCCTGCCTTGATACTACTATTTTAAGATGTTTCACAGTTAATCCGCCTCCAATTTTCATTGGTAACAATGTAAATATCTTTAGCAAAAACTGCACTACGTTTTCTGCAACCATTACTGGCCAGGTTGGGTTAACCAATCCAACCTACTGTTTGTTTGATTCGGCAGATGTAGAGGTCGGGTGTAATGGTTCTGGCATATTCAACAATTTAGCTTATGGTAGTTATTGTGTCAAAACAAAAGACGGCTGCCGGGATACCACTATCCTGCGATGCTTTACAGTAAAGAAGCCAAGACCTGTTGTTCCTATTTCAGTTACTCCATCCTACGTTGACTGCAACAATATTACAGTTACTGTTGGGGGAGATAGCCTTTTTTCACCCATCTTTTGTTTATACGATAATTTCGGGGCACTGATCAGGTGTAATACCACAGGGGTTTTCGATCATCTCACACCGGGTAATCAATGTGTTACTGTTTACGATCCCTGTTATGATACCACCATATCCAGGTGCTTCAGTGTGGGTATTGCTGTGATCACAAATGACCTTACAGTGACCATTAGTAATAAAAACTGTTCAACTTTTACTGTTAAAAGTAATAGCAACAATTTGACTGCTGCTCAATATTGTCTTTATAATCAGGCAAATTTGCTCGTTAGTTGTAACACCACTGGTCTTTTTAACAACCTATCGTACGGCTATTATTGTTTAAAAGCAAAAAACAATTGCCCAGATACTCTTTTTACAATGTGCTTTACTGAAGTACCTCCTAAACCATCGGTTAAAGGCTCTGTTACCATTTCAGACAAGACTTGTACAACTTTTACTGCAAAAATTACCAATCAACAAAACCTTACGAACCCACAATATTGTATTTATAATAAAGACAGTGTGCTGGTAAATTGCAACACAACTGGTACTTTTATTAATTTACTTTACGGTGAGTATCGCATGAAAATAGTTAATACTTGTTATGATACAACTTTAATCAGAGACTTTAGTTCCTGGCCAAAACCCGTGTCATTAGCGGTTAATTCCAATAAGTCGTGTTCTTACGGATACGCTTCTTTTGGTATTTCAGTAGCGGGGGGAAACCTGCCGGTAAATATCAAAATCTACACCCCGGAAAGCAATTTGTTTTTTGAAAAAAATTACAATTCTGGCAGCATTAATATTGATAGTATTCCGGGTACTCAAACCGGGCAACAGTATACAATAATTGCAACTGATTTTTGTGGTATTGCAGATACCCTTCAGGCATCAGTAACGGCAAGCTTTGTAACTCATTCTGCGGTTGTAATTGCTCAATGTCCGAGTGCTGCCTGGCAAAATGGTTCAGGAAAAATCCAGTTAACTACGAGTACTAATATGGGGATTTTTACCGTGCGTATTATTAAAAAGAATGGCGCCACACTTTCTCCGCAGTTAGTCCCTAATTCAGTTTCAGGTGGTGTATTCACCTTTAACGATTTAGGAACTGGAACTTATATCGTAAGTTATAAAGTGAATGATTTATGTAATAGATTTTTATATGATACCGTTATTATACAGCCTTATTATTATCCAAACCTGAACCGGTCTTCCGCTTACCAGTGCGACGTTAGCGGATTTAGTATTGGGGCTGTAGCAAACAATGGTGTAGGGCCTTTTTCTTATGAGATCATTGGTAGCTCACCATTAAATCCCTCTATCATTCAGGGGCCACAGGCAAGCCCCGTTTTTACAGTTGACAATGGAGTTAATTATTCTTTGGTTAGGCTACGTGCACTGGATGCCTGTGGAAATGCAACGCTCGGAGACGCAAGTATTTTGCCATTGGCTGACTATAAAATAATGGTGGATAGTAATTGTTTCCAGAGCACAACAACTTTATCTGTTGATACGATTTACAATTCAACTTACTCCTGGTTTAGAAAGGAGAATTTTAATAGTACAGATAGTACTCTTGTTGGTTCTGGATACAGCGTGTTCATACCTTTTTTATCTGCAAGCGATACTGGTACATTTATTTGTCATTTGGTCGTAAATAATGGCTGTGTTAAAAGAACGTATGTTTACAATTTGACCGGTCTCTGTTATGTGGTATTGCCAGTTAACTTATCGTCTTTTACCGGGAGGTTGGTAAATGAACAGACTCGGTTAAACTGGAATGCTAGTAACGATGTGGATTTAAAAAAATATATTGTTGAACGAAGCAACAACAACAATACGTTTATAGAAATCGGCAGGATTAATCCAAAGGCAATCTCAACTGTTTCGCAACAATATGAATTTATAGATACTAGACCCGGATTGGGAAAAAACCGTTACCGGCTAAAATTACTGTATAGAGACAATTCTGTTAGCAATAGCAATCCTATTACGATCAATAGAAGTTCCGGCAGTAGCCAAATACAGTGTTACCCTAATCCGGTATCCAATATTCTTACGGTAAATTTCAACTCAACAATTAAGAGTGAATATAAGGTTACCCTGTTAAACTTACTTAATCAACCGGTTTATGAATCCGGTTTTATAGGCGGTAATAATAATATGCTGCAAATACCGGGAGGTAAAAAAATTGGAAAAGGAGTTTATGTTTTAAAGATTTTTAACTTAAATACCAATGAGCAATTTTCAGAGAAAATTATTTTTCTTTAGTTTATCCCCGTTTTAATAGGTAGAATTAGAAATCTATTGAAAAAATGAAAAAAATTAATTATTAATTTTCCTTTTTTAAATGAGAATTACTACCTTTGCCGTCCAAAAAATAAAGGGTTAAAAATGCCTACAATACAACAGTTAGTTAGAAAAGGAAGAGAAATAATTAGAGCCAAAAGCAAATCAAGAGCTTTAGATGCTTGCCCGCAACGTCGTGGAGTATGTACAAGGGTGTATACAACTACCCCTAAAAAACCAAACTCCGCATTGCGTAAGGTAGCCAAGGTTCGCTTAACCAATAAAATTGAGGTTATTGCCTATATTCCGGGTGAAGGACACAATTTGCAGGAACACTCCATTGTATTGATCCGGGGCGGCAGGGTAAAAGATCTACCTGGTGTACGTTATCACATCGTTCGTGGTAGTTTAGATACTGCAGGTGTTAAAGATCGTAAGCAGAGCCGTAGTAAGTATGGTACCAAGAGAGTAAAAGCTAAAAAATAATTTAATATTTCACGTTTCACGTTTATCGTTTAACGATAAAAAATAATCAACAATGCGTAAGACACAACCGAAAAAGATACCGTTAGCACCCGATCCAAAGTTCAACGACAAATTAGTTACCCGTTTTGTAAACAATTTAATGTGGGCTGGTAAAAAAAGTGGAGCTTATATCATATTTTATGATGCCCTTGATAAAGTGACTAAGATTACCGGCGAAAGTGGCTATGAAGTTTGGAAAAAAGCTTTAGGGAACATTACACCGGGTGTTGAGGTTCGTAGTCGTCGCATTGGTGGTGCTACTTTTCAAATACCTGCGGAGGTTCGTACTGATAGAAAAGTTTCATTGAGTATCAAATGGATGGTAAAATATAGCCGCGACAGAAATGGTCGCAGTATGTCTGATAAATTAGCAAACGAAATAGTTGCGGCAAGTAAAGGTGAAGGTGCAGCTTTTAAAAAGAAAGAAGATACCCACCGTATGGCCGAAGCTAATAAAGCTTTTGCTCATTTTAGAATTTAAATATACAAATTGAAATATTGAAAAAAGCTGCTCTGAAAAGAGTGGCTTTTTTTGTAGTTTTTATAAAACAATATTATACATCGGTTGTTTGTTGCTATCAAACTTTTATATATAAATATACTCCACCAATTTAGTAGACTTTAATTACTTTTGCAAAAAAACTAACAACATGAGAAGAAAAATTCAGCAGTTATCCATTATTTTATTTTTTTTAAACAGTGTCATACCCGTGTTTGCGCAACAAAACATTAGCGGTAAAATCATTAATCAAAAAAAGGAACCAGTGCAGGGCGCCTCTATTGTGTTAACCCCTTCCAATAAAACAACAATCACCTCAGTTAATGGAAGTTTTGAAATCGCATCGGCTACACCGGATATTTCAATAACAGTTAGCTGTATTGGCTTTGCGTCTAAAACAATTATCATTGGTACCAAACAAAATTTTTTGATTGAACTAGAATCACTGTCCACGCAATTGGAAGATTTTGTACTGGTAGGTAATAGAAAAGTGCAAAGAAGTAAATATAATAGCATTGCGCCTGTTGACGTAATAAGGTTAGCTGAGGTACAACTACAGATTCCTCAAATAGGCATCAACGAATTATTGACACAAATGGTTCCTTCTTTTAACGCTACCCGTCAATCAGCCTCGGACGGCACTGAGCATATAGATCCTGCTTCTTTGCGTGGCCTTGGACCTGATCAGGTGTTGGTTTTGATTAATGGAAAGCGCAGACATACCACTTCATTAATCAATTACCAAAATACAGTTGGCAATGGCGCTGTAGGTACTGATTTAAATGCGATCCCATCCTCTGCTATTGAAAGAATTGAAGTATTGAGAGATGGAGCAGCAGCACAATATGGCTCGGATGCTATAGCAGGTGTTATTAATATTATTCTTAAAAAAAATACAGGACTTGCTGTAAGTCTCACTAGTGGTGTAAGCGGGCGCAATGATGGCGGCGTATTCAATTTAAATGCTAATTATGGATTGGCCTTGAATAAAGAAAAAGGCTTTATCAATTTCACATTAGAATCTAACAGCAGGGCTAAAACGTCCCGTACCCAAAATCATGATCTGATTATATTTGACCAGTCATCTCTTGGTAACTTTTTTGCTTACGATTTTAATAACGACCCAGCCGCTTCCCGTGCTTATGATGACGCACAATTAGCAGCCAAAGGATTAACCCGAAATGATTTTAATTTTCAGGTAGGAGATGCAAAATCTGTAAACACCCAGGGGCTAATTAATTTTGGATACCAAATAAATACCAAAACTGAAGTGTACGCTAACACAGGTGTGAGTGTTCGAAAAGGTACCGGATTCGGTTTTAGACGATTGCCAAGCGAAACGTCTAATGTAGCAGCAACTCTTTTTCCTAACGGATTTCAGCCAACACTAAACTCCGACATCGTGGATGTTTCTGTTGCTGCCGGGGTAAAGCAACAAATTGGTAACTGGAAATTAGATGTCAGTAACACCTTTGGGCAAAATTCATTTGGCTATGGAGTAAAGAATACCAATAACTCTTCTATGGGTAGCAGAAGTCCCACTAGTTTCGATGCAGGTAGCCATTCATTTGTTCAAAATACGGTGAATGCAGATCTTTCACGTGAATTTGTTAGTGGCACAAATACTATTAACCTTGCTTTTGGTGCAGAACACCGGTTCGAAAAGTATCGGATCAAGGCAGGGCAGGATGAAAGTTGGAAGTTATATGAAGACAATACCGATGGTATAGCTGGATCACAGTCTTTCCCTGGCTTTACACCCGATAATGCAGTAGTGGCCAATCGCAATAGTATAGCCGGATTTGCAGATGCTGATTTTAGCTTTAATAAAAAATTGTTGATAGGTGTTGCAGCTCGATTTGAAAATTATAGCGATTTTGGAAATACAATCAATGGTAAGTTATCGGCGAGGTATAATTTCAGTGACGCCTTTGCGGTAAGAGGTGCTATCAGCACAGGGTTTAGAGCCCCATCACTACACCAACAATACTTTAGCAATTTTTACAGCGATATTGCCCAGAGTGGTGGCGGGATCGTAAACAAAGGTATTTTTCCGATTAATAGTTCAATAGCCAAAGCCATTGGTTTACCTGCTTTGAAGGAAGAAACTTCCGTGAATTATAGTTTAGGCTTTACCGCAAGGCCAGCCAAAAATCTTGTGATTACGGTAGATGCTTATTTAATAGATATTAAAAACAGGATTGTAATTACAAGTTCGATTACAGACCCCCGCATTGAAGCTTTAGGGGTAGAGACCGGGCGCTTTTTCACCAATGCGATTGATACAAAAACTAAGGGGATAGATGTTGTAGCTACCTACACTATCCCTTTTAACATCAACAACAAACTGGATATTTCATTGGCTGGTAATTTCAATAAAACTGAAATTAATAAATACAACTTTCCTGCTTCTTTGAACGGATTAAACCAGGATGATTATTTTGGTCCCGATCAGCAAAGTTTAATCGAAACCAATTATCCAAAATCAAAGCACACGCTTACCTTTAACTGGGCAGTGCAGAAATTTAATTTTTTGGTTAGAAACATTTATTGGGGTGAAGTAACCCGCAATGGTTTTCCTTTTGGGGAAGTACAGATGCACCAAGGCAAGATCACTACCGATTTAGTGGCATCTTATAAAATCAAATCAGGACTTTCTTTTTCATTAGGGGCTAATAACCTGCTGGATGTATTTCCGGATCAGCAAGTATATTCAAATTCATACTTTGGTGTATTTAAATATGCCCCCGTACAAATGGGCACATTGGGGTCATTCTTTTATGCAAGGCTCAACATGCAGATCAAATAATGGATTTATTTGATGCATGAAATTTAATTATAAAGGGACGCATGCGTCCCTTTATAATTAATAACAACGTAGTTTTATGGAATCAGTAACATGTTGGTTAAGCTAGTGAATAAAAAGGTAAAAAAAATAGAAACACATGTTAATGAAAACTCGCTGGTAGTCATAATAGGGAGCAGCTAAATTTACAAAACCGAGTCGTTGATTTGAAAAGAAAAATAAGTATTTATACAGCCTCTGCTATTGTAGTAGCCAATATGATTGGCACAGGAGTTTTTACAAGTGTGGGCTTTCAATTATCTTCCATACAAAACACCTGGAGTATTTTATTACTTTGGTTGGTAGGCGGTATGCTGGCTTTGTTTGGTGCATTTGCCTATGCAGAATTGGGGACACATTTTAAGGAATCAGGCGGCGACTATATTTATTTGTCAAGGGTGTTTCATCCCATGCTAGGGTATCTTTCTGCCTGGGCCGGGCTTACAGTTGGTTTTTCTGCACCGGTTGCACTTGCTGCGATGGCGTTTACAAAATACCTGGCTCCCTTTGGTTTGCAGGGCAATGTTTGGCTGGCCATTGCAATCATAGTTTTAATAGGAATGATGCATAGTTTTACTATCCGACATAGCAGCAGGCTCCAAAATTATTCCACGGTCATCAAGGTTTTATTTATTGTTTGCCTTATCTTTCTGGGGTTTTTTATTTCAGGGAATTTGCATAGTGCAATTAAACTTGATGATAGCTGGCATACGGAGATCTTGCAACCTGGCTTTGCTGTTTCGATGGTGTATGTAGCATTTGCCTATACTGGTTGGAACGCAGCCGCATATGTTGTTGACGAAATTGATACCCCCCGTAAAAACCTGCCAAAGGCTTTGATAGGAAGCACGCTGTTTGTTGCAGTGGTGTATGTGTTTTTTCAACTTGCTTTATTAAAAAATGCGACGGTACTTCAAATGCAGGGTAAAGAGGAAGTAACCTTTATTGCGTTTGATAATTTGCTGGGAAGTACAGGTGGAAAATGGGTAAGTATTTTTATAGCGCTTCAGTTGGTGGCAACCATAAGTTCTTATTTATGGGTAGGTCCGAGAGTTACCTGGGCAATGGCCAGAGAAAATAAATTATGGCAACCATTGGCTAAAAAAAATAAACATGGTATTCCGGTAGCAGCGGTTTGGGTGCATGTCTTTATTTCGATTTTGCTTGCACTAACAGGGTCTTTTGAAAAAATTTTGCTGTATGCCGGATTTGTATTACAATTGATGGCCTCCCTCACTGTGGCCACGAGTTTGTTTCTTAAAAGCAAAAAAGCAGAAACGTTCAAGAGTCCTTTTAAACCAATACTTCAATTAATTTTCTTATTATTTAATGCCTGGGTGTTAATCTTCACGCTGATAGACCGCCCCTTTGAAAGTTTGATTGGGTTATTGGTATTGGCGGTAGGTGCCATCATCTATTATTTTGATAAGCCTGTTATCATTATTGAGGAAGAATAATTGTCAGTATTTCCTCCCGATTTGTTTGCAACTAATTGTAAAAAAGAATTCGGCCTGTTTTTGAAATTTATCGGTACTTGATTTTTCTAAAATATCACTTTTAATTTTTTGTAACTTCAATTTTTCAATTAAATATTTAAACGATGAATGCCAGAAGAAATTTTTTAAAACAGTCCGCTTTATTAACTACTGGATTAGCCATGAATCCATCAGAATTTTTAAAAAGGAAGACAGCAGTTGGAATACAATTGTACACCTTAAGAGATGATATTGTAAAAGATGTAAAGGGTGTAATTGGTGTTGTAGCTGCTGCCGGTTACCGGGAAGTTGAAACATACGGACTTAGCGACGATGGGCAATTCTTTGGGCTAAGTGTTAAGGACTTTGCACAGTTGCTAAAATCGCATAACCTTAAAAGTCCAAGTGGGCATTACATGCCATCCGAAATGCTGTTTGATAATGGGAACGGCGACGATGTTAAAAAGATTTGTGATGTAGCAAATACTTTAGGCCAACAGTATATTATAATGCCTTTTCTTGAAGAGGACAGGCGGAAAACAATCGACCAGTACAAGGCAATTGCTGTTCGCATGAACAAGGCCGGAGAAATTTGTAAAGCCGCCAACCTCCAGTTAGCGTACCACAACCATGATTTTGAATTTTTACAGATCAACGGCCAAAGAGGATATGACATTTTAATGAATGATACCAACGAAGACTTGCTTAAATTCGAGCTTGATTTGTATTGGGTGGTAATGGCCGGGCTAGACCCGCTGGATCTTTTTAAACAGCAACCAGGGCGTTTTCACCTGGTACATGTAAAAGATATGGATAAATCAGATCGCTCACTCAATACAGAAATAGGCAACGGTAGCATCGATTTTAAACCGATCATTGTCAACGCAAAATTAGGTGGGATAAAACATTATTATCTGGAACAAGAAAATAACTACGTGCCAGATAGATTTACAAGTGTCCAAAATAGCTTCTCATTTATTAGAAAGAATTTGTTGAAATAAGTATCATAAAAAACCCGGTAAAGTTTTACCGGGTTTTTTATTTCATCAGAGTTCCTTGATTACTATGTTTCTGTACCAAACCATATTGCCATGATCCTGTAATGCAATCTTGCCTTTTTTGTAGGTACTAAAACCTGCCATGCTTTTAAACTTGCTACCTGCCACCAACTTTCGCCAGTTGTCATCCCACATTGTGGTTGAAACAACATTGGTTCCATTGAGTACAAAGTCTAGTTTTCCGTTTTTAGAAATAATTTCAGCTTCATTCCATTCGCCTACAGGTTTTACTGTTTCTGTAGAACTGGAGATCAAATCGTATAAATCACCGGAGCGATGTTTAATTATTTTGCCGTCAGAATGCCCGTCGTTATCCAATACCTGCATCTCCGGTCCTGTATGATAGGTAGCTTTATATTTTGCGGTATCTTCATGAACGAAAAAGATAATTCCACTGTTGCCATTACGTGAAATTTTCCATTCAAGTTTTAAATGAAAATCCCCGTATTCTTTATCAGTAACAAGGTCTCCGCCACTTTTACCATTCGGACCTTCTTTTTTTTCACTGTCAAAAAAAATAGCGCCATCAGCAATTGCCCACAGGGAACCAGCCTTGTCTTTTCCGTAGCTATGCCAGCCCGCTGTAGTCTTGCCATCAAACAAAGGAACCCATCCATTTTCAGCAGTATAGGTGTTGTTATTGTCGACCATCGTCTCGGAAGAGGATTTTTTTAAAGAATTACAGCTCATTAAAATGGTCAATGCAGCCAGCGGTATGGTGAGTTTATTTTTCATGTTATTTTTTATCTTCTTTAAGTAACATGATATATTTTACCATTGCAAGTGCGTCTTCTTTGGTTAGGTTAGGATGCGCCGCCATTGGGATTTGCCCCCATACACCCTGACCGCCTGCAATAATTTTATTTACCAGCATTTCTCGGTTGGCTTCTGTATTTTCATATTTGGCAGCTACCAAACCGTACGCTGGTCCTGTTGAAGCATCTCTCACTTTGTGACAAGTAAAACAATCCGATTTTCCGATCAGGTTTAAACCCTTATCATAATCCGGGTTGTCCATTACTGAGGCTACTTTTTCGCCTTCTTTCGTTTCGACGGTATTACTTTGATTGCCGCAGGCAAATCCGAAAAAAGAAAGCGATAGAACGATACAATATTTCTTCATACTCAAATTTTTATTTCATCAAAAGTATTCAAATACTGAAAAAGATGATAAAATGATGATCGATATTTTTTAATAAATGCAATTTACCTTTTTTCATTTTCATTGAAACGGTGGATTCTTATTTTCTTAAAAATAAGTTGAGGACTTACGGTTTTACGCAAATGATATTTTGCGGGAGAAGGCCAGAATCCAAAATGTTGATCTATGTATATCGGACTTTAACTCCTATTACAGTAAAATTATCGCATTTCAATAATATGGTTAACAGTAGTCCCTTTAACTTTGTTTTGCATTTTTGCGTTTGAACTGATATCATAAAAATAAAATAGAAAATAATATGGGTGGTATTTTAGATCTTGTGGGTAATACACCTCTGGTTCAATTAAAGAATATTCCAACAAATAGAAAAGTAACTATTTTCGGTAAACTCGAAGGCAATAATCCCGGTGGAAGTGTAAAAGATAGGGCCGCCTATGGAATGATTAAAGGAGCTATTGACAGAGGTGAAATCACCGAAGGGATAAAACTGATTGAAGCAACCAGTGGCAACACGGGAATTGCGCTGGCCATGATAGCAAGTTTGTTTGGCGTGGAAATAGAACTGGTGATGCCTGAAGATGCCACCCGTGAAAGGGTTTTAACTATGGAAGCCTTCGGCGCAAAGGTGATACTTACAGCCAAAACAAAGTCAATGGAAGGCGCCATCGATTATGCAAACGAGCAAGTTGCCAAGGGAGGTTACCTGATGCTGAACCAGTTTGGCAATGAAGATAATCCGGGAATGCATTTCAAGACTACCGGTCCGGAGATATGGAATGATACCAATGGCAAGGTGACTCATTTTGTTTCTTCAATGGGCACTACCGGCACAATAATGGGCGTTTCGAAATATTTAAAAGAACAAAATCCTGCTATACAAATAGTAGGTTGTCAGCCAACAGATGGTTCTAAAATACCTGGTATTCGTAAATGGCCCGAAGCATATTTACCAACTATATTCGATAAAAGCAGGGTAGATCGTGTTATTGAAATCGACGAGAAAGATGCAAGGATTATGGCCAAAAGACTGGCAAGGGAAGAAGCTATTTTTAGTGGAATGAGTAGTGGCGGATCGGTACATGCCGCCATCGAACTGGCAAAAGAATTAACCTCAGGTATAATAGTAGCCATCATTTGTGATCGGGGCGATCGGTATCTTTCATCGGACCTCTTCGACTAGAATGTTTGATCGTCATTCCCAGATTCAGACATATTCCTAACCGGTTTGGTAATTCAGAAAATCTCATTACCTTTGCGGCGCTAAAAAGTTCAGCATTATAATAGAGTCTGGTGGTAGCTGCAATTTATTTAGCATATTATGAGAGTAAAGTAGATCATATCGCAAAACCCAATACTTACGGGTTAAAATGTGCCTCGCAACCGGAGGCGCTGGTTTCAGTATAGATACAAAGTACAAGGGTGCGACGCCAATGAAGCTATATAGCTGCACAACGCCGGGCTCATATTTACACAAAATAAACACAAATACATAAACATTTAATTCAATGGCAGATTTACGTTATCAACGAAATTTTGGTATTGCGGCTCATATTGACGCCGGCAAAACTACTACCACCGAACGTATATTATACTATACCGGGGTAAATCATAAAATTGGTGAGGTGCATGATGGCGCCGCAACCATGGACTGGATGGCGCAGGAACAGGAAAGAGGTATCACCATCACAAGTGCTGCTACTACCTGCTTTTGGAACTTCCCAATGATCAATGGTAAAAAAACACCTGATACACATCAATACAAATTTAACATCATCGATACTCCAGGTCACGTGGATTTTACAGTAGAAGTCGAACGTTCATTGCGTGTACTGGATGGTTTGTTGGCATTGTTTTGCGCCGTATCTGGTGTAGAACCACAGTCTGAAACCGTTTGGCGCCAGGCTAACAAATATAAAGTACCAAGGGTTGGTTTTGTAAACAAGATGGATCGTGCAGGTGCCGATTTCTTAAATGTTGTAAAACAAATTAAAGAAATGTTGGGTGCTAAAGCTGTGCCTTTACAATTACCAATTGGTGCTGAAGACAATTTTAAAGGTGTGGTAGATTTGATTA
Source organism: Ferruginibacter sp. (assembly GCA_041740215.1). Taxonomy (GTDB): domain Bacteria; phylum Bacteroidota; class Bacteroidia; order Chitinophagales; family Chitinophagaceae; genus Ferruginibacter. The sequence goes on along the minus strand of JBGSMI010000069.1, from coordinate 21,063 downwards.
CCATGAAAGGAATGGTGTGGGATGAAGCAGGACAAGGAATGACGTTTAACGAAGTGCCAATTCCTGAAGAAATGATTGATGAAGTGAACGAGTGGAGACAGCATTTAATTGAAGCGGTTGCTGATTATGATGATAAACTGTTGGAAAAATTCTTTGAAGATCCCAACACGATCACTGAAGATGAAATTCATGCGGCTATTCGTAAAGCAACAATTGATATCAGCATCATCCCGATGATGTGTGGTTCATCTTTCAAAAACAAAGGGGTACAAACTGCATTGGATGCAATTGTTCGTTACTTACCCGGCCCGATGGATATTGAAGCAGTAAAAGGAACCAATCCTGATACCGGTGAAGAAATTTTCCGTCATTGCGATGTTAAAGAACCATTTAGTGCGCTGGCTTTTAAGATCATGACCGATCCTTTCGTCGGTCGTCTGGCATTCTTCCGGGCATACAGTGGTCGTTTGGATTCTGGCTCTTATGTATTGAACACCCGTACTGGAAAGAATGAGCGTATCAGTCGTATCATGCAGATGCATGCGAACAAGCAAAACCCGGTTGATTTTATTGAGGCAGGTGATATTGGTGCAGCGGTAGGTTTTAAAGACATTAAAACTGGTGATACTTTGTGTAACGAAGACAAGCCGATCGTACTGGAAGCGATGACTTTCCCGGAACCAGTTATCTCTGTGGCAGTTGAGCCTAAAACTCAGGCTGACGTTGATAAAATGGGTATGGCGATTGCCAAACTGGTGGAAGAGGATCCAACCTTACGTGTAAAAACCGATGAAGAAACAGGCCAAACTATCTTGAGTGGAATGGGCGAGTTGCATTTAGAGATCATTGTTGATCGTATGCGCCGTGAGTTTAAAGTTGAAATCAACCAGGGTGCTCCTCAGGTTGCTTACAAAGAAGCATTCCAGAATACCATTGAACACAGAGAAACCCTTAAAAAACAAACCGGTGGTCGTGGTAAATTCGCTGATATCGTATTTGAAATCGGACCCGCAGATGAAGAGTTTTTGAAAGAAGGCAAATCAAACTTCCAGTTTGTAAACGGTTTATTTGGTGGATCTATTCCAAAAGAATTTGTTCCTGCTATCCAGAAAGGTTTTGAAACTGCAATGACAACAGGTGTATTGGCAAGCTACCCAATGGAGAGCATGAAAGTACGGGTGTATGACGGTAGTTTTCACCAGGTGGATAGTGATGCCATGAGTTTTGAATTGTGTGCAAAGCAAGGATACCGTGAGGCTGGCCGTAAAGCAAAACCTGTTTTGCTTGAGCCAATCATGAAGGTGGAAGTGTTAACTCCAGATCAATACATGGGTGATGTAACAGGCGATTTAAACCGCCGTCGTGGTATGTTGGAAGGTATGGATAGCAAACATGGTGTACAGGTTATTAAAGCCAAAGTGCCATTAAGCGAAATGTTTGGTTATGTAACGCAATTGCGTTCATTGTCTTCAGGTCGTGCTACTTCTACCATGGAGTTTAGTCATTACAGTCCTGCACCAAGTAATATTGCAGAAACTGTAATTGCCAAGCAAAAAGGCAAGCAGAAAGTGGATGAATAAGCCGCCTCCAACTCTTCGGAAGAAGGAGAACAGAGATGCAGATATTTTAATACCAGCAACCCCGTACGAAAGTGCGGGGTTTGTTGTTTTAGGGAAGTACCCTGGATGACTTATGTTTGTAGTCTTGTTTCCTTAAACGTTGAGGTCTGCTTTAAATCCAGGTAGATTGTTTGTTTAAACCGGTAAAGTAAATTTATTTAGGACGAGTTACTCTCCTTAATGTGTCCTTCGTGTGTACTTCGAGTCTCCTTCGTCTTTGCTTCGTGACAGCTTTCTATCTTATTTTGGGCTTACTTCACAATTGTAGGTATTCGCAATTAGCAAGCAGTAACAAATTCAAAACAAGTCAAAACAAAAAGGTACATTTTTGTCCACTTGAAGGAAACTAATAAAAATTAGGTACACTTTTGTCCATTACACCCTTATTTCTCTTTTTTTTATTTTAGTATCATTTTTAGTATGCAGCTTTTTTTAAGTTTAGGTGAACTCATATTTGGTACAGTATTAGCCAATATTTTTGAAATATTTTTTATGCAACTTAAGAAAATAATAACCGCCATACTTGTATTTGCTTCGATGTCTGCTCTTTCACAGAAAAGCAAGATTGACACGGAAAGAGAAAACTTCTTTCGCTTTGGCGTAAAGGGCGGCGTTAACATCAATAAAATTACAGGCCAGGCTTATAAGTCTGGATTTAATTACAACTACCAGTTAGGGGGCTTTTTGCAGTTTAATTTTAGTAAGCGTTTCGGCATTCAGCCAGAAGTGAATTTTGTGCAGTCGTCTTCGGATTTTTCCGACGATGCCACAGATGTTTATGATGATTTATTTAGAGATGGCAGTCAGAAAAATGCCAAACTGAATTACCTTGAAGTGCCGTTGTTATTGAATGTAAATGTAGGCGTAAGCAAGCGGATAAAATTACAACTAGGCCCGGCATACGGCGGATTGCTGAAACAAACGGTTGATAGTTTGAGGTCGGGAGCCAATATTTATAGGAACGGCGATTGGGCCGCTATCGGAGGCTTGTGGATTCAATTACCCCTGATAAACATTGGAGCCAGATATAAATTGGGCTTAAGCAATCTCAATGCCATCGACGATCAGCAAAAATGGAAAAGCCAGTCGATTCAAATTTTTGCAGGTATCACGTTTTAGTAAAATATAATTTCTATACGTAGGGTTGCATAATAGCAGCCCTTTTTTTATATTGCCATCTAAACCTGCTCGTATGATTGCAAAAATGCCGTTAGAAAATTTCCTCATCATTGATATTGAAACAGTTTCCGAAAGGATGAACTATAACGAGCTTAGTTCCGAGTGGCAGCATTTATGGGAAGAGAAAGTATTTCGTTCTTTACCAGAAAACACGGCTGTTGCTGATTATTATCCTGAAAGAGCGGGGGTGATGGCTGAATTTGCCAAGGTAGTTTGTATCAGCATTGGTTATTTTAGAAGGGCTAGAGAAGGCAACCAGTTTAGAGTAAAGTCTATTTTTAGTGAAGACGAAACGGAGTTGCTAAAGCAGTTTATCAGTACCGTTAATCAACTTGAAGCTGTCAATAAGCACTGGAGTTTTACGGGTCATAATATCAAAGAGTTTGATATTCCTTTTTTGTGTCGGCGATTACTGATTAATGGCATTGCTATCCCGCCCTATCTGGATTTTCAAAATATGAAGCCGTGGGAAACCAACATGATTGATACATTCCAGTATTGGCGCTTCGGAGACTATAAAAATTACACATCACTTAAGCTATTAGCTGCAGCATTAAACGTACCATCACCCAAAGATGATATTGATGGAAGCATGGTTGGTAATGTATACTGGAAAGAAAAAGATCTTCTCCGAATAGCTATCTATTGCCAAAAAGATATTGTAACGGTAGCAAATATTATCCTCCGGTTTAAGCACCTACCATTGCTTACCGAAGATCAGGTGATTTTTGCAAAATAAATCCATACTTATTAGAGGAATTCACACGGCTACAGATGGTAACACTTTCTAAACTATCTATTACAACCTGCTTTTAAGTGATATTATTGTAATGCTTTTGGCAACCAACCCTTGCTAACATTGCGTTTAGCTTATGAAAACCATTGCCGAAAAAAAACTTCAAAAACTTTGTAAATTCCCTTTGCTATTTCAAATCACTCCCTTACCTTTGCACTCCAAATTAAAAAAACGAAAGTTTAAAGTTCTTTAAATATGTCACAGAGAATCAGAATAAAATTACAGTCTTACGATCATAATCTGGTTGATAAGTCGGCTGAGAAAATCGTAAAAACGGTACGTAGTACCGGTGCAGTTGTAACAGGACCAATCCCTTTACCAACACACAAGAAAATTTTTACTGTATTACGTTCTCCTCACGTTAACAAGAAAGCTCGTGAGCAGTTTCAATTGTGTACACATAAACGTTTGTTAGACATATACACCAGCAGTAGTCGCACAGTTGATGCACTAAGCAAGTTAGATCTGCCAAGTGGTGTAGATGTTGAGATAAAAGCCTAATGAACCGTCCCGTGTAAAGGGAAAGGCAAAAGGTTAGCTCTTAGAATTAAAATATTGAACATCCATCTCCGATATCCATCGGAGCGCTGGATAAAAAAAAGATACAATGAAAAGTATTATTGGAAAGAAGATTGGCATGACCAGTGTCTTTGATGCAACAGGCAAGCAAACCGCCGTTACAATCATTGAAGCAGGACCATGTATAGTTACTCAAAAAAAAACCGTAGCTACAGACGGTTACAATGCACTCCAAATTGCATTCGGAGATAAAAAAGAAAAGCACTCCATCAAGGCTGAAGTAAATCACTTCGCAAAAGCCCAGACATCCCCTAAAAAAGTAGTAAAAGAAATACGCGATAGCGAATTTACTCAGGAAGTTGGTGAAACCATCACTTTAGACATTTTTGCCGAAGGCGACAGTGTTGAAGTTGTAGGCACAACCAAAGGAAAGGGTTTTCAAGGTGTTGTTAAACGTCATGGTTTCCATGGTGTTGGCGGGCAGTCTCATGGCCAGCATGACCGTTCAAGAGCTCCGGGATCAATTGGTAACTCATCAGATGCCTCCAGGGTATTTAAGGGAATGAGAATGGGGGGACGCATGGGTCAAGACAAGGTGAAAATGAAAGGATTGAAAGTAGTTAAGATTTTTTCTGAAAAGAATTACATACTAATTAGTGGTTCTGTACCAGGTCACAATGGTTCAATAGTTTTAATACAAAAGTAAAATTATAATAAGCTAATTAGCTAATGTGCTAATTTGCTAATTTGATATAGGAATTAGTCTTTAAATAACGTGTAGATAATTAGCACATCAGCTAATCAGCACATTAGCAAATTAAAAAAGATGCAAGTAGATATTTTAAATATAGAAGGCGCCAAAACAGGAAGAACCATTGAGTTACCTGAAGAAATTTTCGGTGCAGAACCTAACAACCATGTTATTTACTTAGCCGTTAAGCAATATTTAGCTGCACAGCGCCAAGGTACGCACAAGGTAAAAACCAGGGCTGAGGCCAATGGTTCTTCTAAGAAATTAGTAAAGCAAAAAGGAACCGGCGGTGCTCGTAAAGGTAATTTACGTAGTCCGATATATAAAGGTGGTGGTTCTATTTTTGGACCAAAACCTCATCTGTACGATTTCAAATTGAACCGTAAGGTGAAAGACCTCGCTAAAATCAGTGCATTGAGTTACAAGGCAAAAGAAAATTCAATTGTCATTGTAGAAGATGTAACAATGGAGACTCCAAAGTCGAAGCAATTTGCAGGTATTCTGAAGAGTCTACAATTGGCTGACAAGAAGATATTATTTGTTTTACCAGAAGATAGCGAAAACGTTTACCTGAGCTTAAGAAATATCCCTAAAGTACAGGGAACATTATTAAGCGATGTAAATACATACGATATCGTAAACGCCAATGTGTTGGTTTTTACTGAAAGTGTTGCAAAGGTTTTCACTGAAGAGGAAGAAGCAGTAGAAGCATAAGTGAATGTGAAGATGTGAAAATGGCTCAATTCAAAAATGTGCTTCAATTTTCAAATTTTCAAATTTTTAAATTTTCAAATTAATTGACATGAAACTGTCTGAAGTTTTAGTAAAGCCGATATTGTCTGAAAAGATAAATAAGCAAACTGAGAAAATGAATCGTTACGCTTTTGTTGTGGGCAGAAAAGCTAACAAGCTAGAAATAAAGAAAGCTGTAGAAGAATTTTATGGCGTACAGGTGATCAATGTTAATACATCAGTAACACCTGGTAAAGCTAAATCCCGTAACACCAAAGCTGGAGTTGTTAGCGGTCGCAAGCCTGCTAAAAAGAAAGCTTATGTAACAGTTGCAGAAGGCGAAACAATTGACTTGTACGGAACTGTTTAATACCCTAACCCCTAAAGGGGAATAAGAATAAAAAGAATATTAAAGGATGGTAAATTCTGCTACCGCAAAACGCAGAGATTAATAAATCAAAAACTTCCAAAGATCCCTTTAGGGATTTAGGGCAAACAGTTTACAATGGCACTTAGAAAATACAAACCGACCACAGCAGGTACTCGTTGGAGAATTGGTAACGCATACGCAGAAATCACTACTAACATTCCTGAAAAAACGTTGCTTGAAGCTCAGAAGAATACTGCTGGTCGTAACTCTCAAGGTAGAAGATCAATGCGTTATATGGGAGGTGGAAATAAAACCATGTATCGTTTGATAGATTTCAAAAGAGATAAGAAAAATATTCCTGCTACCGTTAAAAGTATCGAATACGATCCAAACCGTACTGCATTCATCGCATTGTTGAATTATGTAGATGGCGAAAAACGTTACATCATTGCACCAAACGGCCTTCAGGTTGGCGCAACTGTTTTGAGTGGTGATAACATTGCTCCTGAGTTGGGTAATGCATTACAATTGAAGTTCATGCCTTTGGGTACAATGGTTCATAACATTGAAATGCAACCAGGCCAGGGTGGTAAATTGGTACGTAGTGCTGGTGGAAGTGCTCAGTTGGCGAATAAAGAAGAAAAATATGGTATTTTAAAAATGCCGAGCGGTGAGTTAAGAAAAGTGTTGATCAATTGCTATGCAACGGTTGGTGTTGTAAGCAATAGCGATCATAATCTGGAGAGTGCGGGCAAGGCAGGTAGAAATAGGTGGAAAGGTATCAGACCAAGAACTAGGGCGGTTGCGATGAACCCGGTTGATCACCCAATGGGTGGTGGTGAAGGTAGGGCCTCTGGTGGTCACCCTCGTAGCCGTAAGGGTAAATATGCCAAAGGACAGGTTACCCGTACAAGAGGTAAGGGATCAGATAAAATGATCATCCAACGCAGAAACGGTAAGAAAATTAGTAACAAATAAGTAATCAATCATTGTTAAAATATCCCGGTTTTAAACTGGGAGAATCAACACAAAAAAAACAATATGGCTCGTTCGGTAAAAAAAGGTCCTTATGTAGATGCTAACCTTGAAGAAAAAGTGTTAGGAATCAACGAAGGAAAAAATAAGAAAGGTGTTATTAAAACCTGGAGTCGCAGGTCTACCATCACCCCTGATTTTGTAGGTCACACTTTAGCAGTTCATAACGGTAATAAGTTTATCCCTGTTTATGTGACAGAGTTTATGGTAGGCCACAAATTAGGTGAATTTGCACCGACCAGAAATTTCAGAGGTCACTCAAGTAAAAAGATGTAATTAAAAATCAGGTACCAGATTTAGTTGACGGTATCAAGAAACTATATAAAAAATGGAAGCAGTAGCTAAACTAAACGATTATCCAACATCACCACGTAAAATGCGTTTACTGGTTGATTTGATTCGTGGAATGGAAGTGGAAAGAGCTTTAGGCGTTCTACAATTTAATACTAAACATCCGGCTGTTCCTTTATACAAGTTATTAAAGAGTGCAATCAATAACTGGGAGCAGAAGAATGAAGGTGTAAAACCTGAAGATGCTAAATTGGTTGTAAAAACAATAATGGTTGATTGTGGAAGAGTGATCAAACGTATGCGTCCGGCACCACAAGGTCGTGGTTACAGAGTTCGCAAACGTAGCAACCACGTAACCTTAATAGTAGATAGCAAAAACTAAGAAGTAATTAGCTAATTAGCTAACGTGCTAATTTCCTAATAATATAATTTAAATTTTTAAAATTAACGGGGTTAATTAGCACATCAGCAAATTAGCACATCAGCAAATTATTACTATGGGTCAGAAAACAAATCCGATTGGTATCAGACTAGGAATCATCCGTGGATGGGACAGTAATTGGTATGCGCACAAAAAAGATTTTGGTAACAAATTAATTGAAGATCATAAGATCAGAACTTATTTGAATGCCCGTATCAACAAAGGTGGTATATCTAAGATAGTTATTGAGCGCACGCTTAATAAATTAATTGTAACCATTCATACTTCTAAGCCAGGTATCATCATCGGAAAAGGTGGTGGTGAGGTTGATAGGATTAAAGAAGAATTGAAGAAGTTGACAGGTAAAGAGGATGTACAGATTAATATTCTGGAAATTCGTCGTCCTGAATTGGATGCACAAATTGTAGCCGATACAATTGCACGCCAGTTAGAAGGAAGGATCAATTTCAAACGTGCGGTTAAAATGTCAATTGCTTCTGCTTTAAGAATGGGTGCTGAAGGAATAAAGGTTAGAGTAGGTGGCCGCTTAGGTGGTGCTGAAATTGCCCGTAGCGAAGAAATCAAACAAGGCCGTACTCCATTGCATACTTTACGTATGGATATTGATTATGCAAACGTGTTTGCACAAACAGTTTATGGTAAAATTGGTATCAAGGTTTGGATTTGTAAAGGTGAGGTCTTGGCAAAAAGAGATTTGAATCCAAATATATTGGCTGGTGGCGGTAAAGAAGGTGCTCCGGAAAGGGGGTTCGATAACCGTGGTGGAGATAGAAGAGATGACAGACGTGGTGGTGGACAAGGTGGTGATAGAAGAGGCGGCGGTGGACAAGGCGGTGGTAACCGTGGTGGTGGACAAGGAGGAAGAAGATAATTATTAATTTACAAATGTGAAAATAGCGCAATGGCTCAATTGAGTAATTGTCAAATTGAGAAATTTTCAAATTATTAGAAATGTTACAACCAAAAAGAGCAAAACATAGGAAGGCGCAAAAAGGCCGTATCAGAGAAACCGCAAAAAGAGGTACTACAATCTCTTTTGGTTCCTTTGGTTTAAAGGCGTTGGAACCAATCTGGTTAACAAACAGGCAGATTGAAAGTGCACGCCAGGCTATGACTCGTCATATGAAAAGGGAAGGAAATGTTTGGATTAGAATTTTCCCTGATAAACCAATTACCAAAAAGCCGGCTGAGGTGAGAATGGGTAAAGGTAAAGGTAATCCAGAGTACTGGGCGGCAGTAGTTGAGCCAGGACGCATTTTATTTGAAGCAGATGGCGTATCCTTGCAAACCGCAAAAGAGGCGTTTGAATTGGCTGCTCAAAAATTGCCGATTGCAGTAAAGTTTGTGGTTAGAAGAGATTATCAAGCGTAAACAAATTAGCAAATGCGAAAATTAGAAAATGTGCAAATGACTTAGTGTTATAATTTTCGGATTTTCAAATTTTCAAATTTTCAAATTAGTATATAATGTCAAAGAAAGTAGATTTTTCAACGAGTATAAAAGGTTTAGGTGCCGATGAATTGAAAGCTAAAATAGCTGAAGATGAATTGCGCCTCAAAAAAGTATCTTTTGCTCATAGCATTTCTCCTCTGGAGAATCCCGTTAGCATGCGTTTATTACGCAGAGATATTGCCCGTTTGAAAACAGCATTAAGAAGTAAAGAACTCGGTTTATAATAAAGCCATAAATTTTGCAACAATGAGCGAAGTAGTAACAATAGTAGAAAGAAACCTGCGTAAAACCAAAGCTGGAGTAGTTACCAGTAATAAAGGTGATAAGTCGATCACCGTGAAGGTTGAAAGAAAAGTAAAGCATCCGCTTTACGGGAAGTTCGTAAAGAAGTCTACCAAATTTCATGCTCACGATGAGAAGAATGAGTGTAGTATCGGAGATACAGTTAAAATTATGGAAACACGTCCTATCAGCAAAACTAAACGCTGGAGACTGGTTGAAGTGATTGAAAAAGTAAAATAATCGGAGGCACATGCTATCAGCTTTTTGCTATAGCCGCTGGCAGGGTTTTAAAATTCATTCGCTGTTTGAAATAATGCAAACAGCATAAAGCTAAAAGCTAAAAAAAATGATTCAGCAAGAAAGCAGATTGAACGTAGCAGATAACAGTGGAGCTAAGGAAGTGTTGTGTATCCGTGTGTTGGGGAACTCCGGCCAGGACTACGCTAAAATCGGTGATAAGATTGTGGTTACTGTTAAGGATGCAACGCCAAACGGCGGTATAAAAAAGGGTACTGTTAGCAAAGCCGTAATTGTAAGAACTGTAAATAAATTGCGTCGTAAGGATGGTTCATACATTCGATTTGACGACAATGCAGTTGTTTTATTAAACAATTCAGATGAGCCAAGAGGTACTCGTATTTTTGGGCCGGTGGCAAGAGAGTTGAGGGATAAAGGGTACATGAAAATCATTTCCCTGGCTCCTGAGGTATTGTAGTTAAACGATAAAATTGGAAAATGGCTCAATGTGAAAATGATGATCACACTGGCTTAAAATTTTCAAATTTTCAAATTGAGTAATTTTCAAATTAATAAGAAATGAGTACAAGATTTAAACCGAAGTTCAACATTAAAAAAGGCGATAACGTAGTTGTTATCACCGGTGAAGACAAGGATCTGAAAAAGCCACGTAAAGTGATGGAAGTGATTTTGGAAAAGGGACGTGTATTGGTAGAAGGTGTTAACATCGTTACCAAACACACGAAGCCAACTTCACAAAACACGAAGGGTGGTATAGTAAAAGTTGAAGCTCCTATCAACATATCAAATGTTATGCTTTGGGACGCAAAAGCCGGTGTACCTACTAAAATTAAACGTAGCAGGGAAAACGGGAAATTAATTAGAGTATCTAAAAAATCAGGGGAGGCCATCAAATAATGAGCACAGCAACATACACTCCAAGATTAGCAGACAAGTACACTAAAGAAGTTGTACCTGCTTTAATGAAAAAATTCGGTTACAAAACTGTTATGCAAGCGCCAAAATTGACCAAGATTTGTTTGAATCGTGGTGTTAACGGAGCTGTTGCAGACAAGAAATTAGTTGACATTGCAGTTGAAGAGTTATCAACAATAACTGGTCAGAAAGCAGTAGCAACTATGAGTAAGAAGGATATCTCTAACTTCAAATTGCGTAAAGCTATGCCAATTGGTGCAAGGGTTACGCTACGTGGTGTTAAGATGTTTGAATTCTTAGATCGGTTCGTTTCAGTTTCTTTACCTCGTGTACGTGATTTCAAGGGTATCAATGACAAGTCATTTGATGGTCGTGGTAACTTTACATTAGGTATTACTGAACAGATTATTTTTCCAGAGATTGATATTGATAAGGTAAATAAAATTACTGGTATGGATATTACGTTCGTTACAACAGCTTCTACTAATGAAGAAGCATTTGAATTGTTGAAAGAATTGGGAATGCCTTTTAAAAACGTTAAAAAATAAAATTAAAACATGGCAAAAAAATCAATTGAAGCCAGGCAAAGAAAGCGTGAAGTAATGGTTGCCAAATATGCTGAAAAAAGAGCCGCTCTGAAAGCAGCCGGTGATTATGCAGCTTTGGACTTGTTGCCAAAAAATGCATCTCCTGTAAGATTAAAAAATCGTTGCCAGTTAACTGGCCGCCCAAGAGGTTACATGAGACATTTTGCTTTATCCAGAAACATGTTTAGGGATATGGCTTTGGAAGGGAAAATACCAGGTGTTACAAAAGCTAGCTGGTAGAACAAACTTCAGGCTGGCGATTGGATTGTTTTCTAGTCCGCCATTATATAATTGATATCATTGGATATCGCATTGAAATATTTATTAATCAACTAATTGAAATAACAATGGTTACTGATCCGATAGCAGATTTTTTAACTAGAATACGTAATGCCCAAATGGCAAATCATCGTATCGTGGAAATTCCTGCATCTAATTTAAAGAAGCGCATGACTGAGATTTTGTATGATAAAGGATATATCCTTAAATACAAATTTGAAGATGATAGTAAACAAGGATTAATTAAGATAGCATTGAAATATGATGCGTTGACTAAGCTGCCGGTTATACAGAGTTTGGAAAGGGTATCTCGTCCTGGTTTGCGTACTTATGCCAAGCCTGATGAATTCAAGAGAGTAAAAAACGGTTTGGGTATTGCTATTGTTTCTACCTCTAAGGGCGTAATGACTGATAAGGAAGCCAAAGCGCAGAATGTGGGTGGTGAGGTGTTGTGTAATATTTACTAAACAATATGCTGATTAGCCAATCTGCTAATCAGCTAATGATAAAGGTTTGATAATTAAGCCTAAGTCGTGGCTGAACACGAACCGGATTAATAACTTAATAATAAATCGACTATGTCAAGAATAGGAAAAAAACCAGTAGAATATCCGGCGGGGGTTACTGTTACAATTGGTGCTACTGATAATGTAGTTACTGTTAAAGGACCGAAAGGCGAATTGAAACAAGCTGTTGATCGTGATATCAAATTGGAAATAAAGGATGGCCATTTAGAATTGGTTCGCCCCACAGACCAGATACGGCACAAAGCTATGCATGGTTTATACCGTTCATTGGTTAGCAACATGGTTAAAGGTGTTACTGAAGGTTATACCAAACAATTAGAGTTGGTGGGTGTGGGTTTTAAAGCCGCTAACCAGGGAAATATTCTGGATCTTGCTTTAGGTTATTCTCATAATATCATTTTTGAAATCCCTAAAGAATTAACCATTGCCACTTCGCAGGAAAAAGGTCAAAATCCTATTATTACTTTAGGTAGTGTTGACAAGCAATTGCTGGGTCAGGTATGTGCTAAAATCCGTGGTTTACGTAAGCCTGAACCATACAAAGGAAAGGGTGTTAAATTTAAGGGTGAAGTATTGAGGAGAAAAGCTGGTAAGTCGGCAGGTAAATAAGTCCTGTTCCCTAAAGGGGGTTATCAAACTCGAAGACAATAATAATTTTAGTATTCCTAAGCCCATTAAAAGGTTTCGGTCCAAAATAAAAGAATATGAATAGCAAATCAAGTGCAAGGCAAAAAATCAAATTTCGCATCCGTAAAAAGATCAGTGGTGTTGCCGCTAAACCAAGGTTAAGTGTTTTCAGAAGTAATGCTGAAATCTATGCACAGTTGATCAATGATGACAATGGTCTTACTATTGCATCCGTATCATCTAAGGACAAGAACATCGCAGCTCAAAAGGTTGCGAAAACTGAAAAAAGCAAGTTGGTTGGCAATGCAATCGCTTTGAAAGCAACTGAGCTTGGAATCACTACTGTAGTATTTGATCGTGGTGGTTATATCTATCATGGTCGTGTGAAAGCAGTAGCTGAAGGTGCAAGAGAAGGTGGATTGCAATTTTAATTTTAAATTTTCTAATAAGAACTATACATGTTAAAAGCAAACGATAACAGAGTAAAAGCCGGTGACCTGGAGTTGAAAGAAAAAGTAGTTTCAATCAACCGTGTTGTAAAAACAACAAAAGGTGGACGTGCATTTAGTTTTTCTGCCCTTGTAGTGGTGGGTAACGGCGCAGGTATTGTAGGCCAGGGTTTAGGTAAAGCTAAAGAAGTACAGGAAGCAATTACTAAGGGCATTGAAGATGCTAAAAAGAATTTGATAAAAGTTCCGGTGATGCATGGCACGATACCTCATGATCAATTATCTAAGGAGGGTGCTGCTAAGGTATTCATTAAGCCTGCTGCTCATGGTACTGGTGTAATTGCCGGAGGTAGTATGAGGGCTGTTTTGGAAGCTGCTGGTATTACAGACGTTTTGGCAAAAAGCCTTGGTTCTGCCAATCCTCATAATGTGGTAAAGGCAACTGTAAAAGCTTTAGCTACATTGCGTGAACCGATTGCTGTTGCAAAAACAAGAAACATTTCTCTAAAGAAGGTATTTAACGGATAATAACCCCAACTTAGCCGCATGGCTTAGTATAGGATGGGTTAATCTTTAATTAAAAAATTTCTCCGCCATTTGGTGGATCAGGATTATGAAAAAGATACAGGTAACACAGATAAAGAGCGTAATAGATAGACCAGAGCGCCAGAAAAGGACAATGGTAGCCTTGGGATTAAGAAAAATCAATGCTATGGTAGAAGTTGACGCTACGCCTCAAATTTTAGGAATGGTCCGTAAGGTAAATCATTTAATTAAAGTGGTAGAGCTTGCTTAATTAACAAATTTCTCAATTGCTTAATGGCTCAATGGTTTGAATACATTTTCAAATTGATTCATTTTCAAATTTTCAAATTAATTGCGAGGGGTGATACCCCGTAAGTACAAAATCAAACAGTTATGAAATTACACAGTTTAAGACCAGCTAAAGGCGCAGTACATAAAGAAAAGCGAATTGGTCGTGGTGAAGCAAGTGGCAAAGGTGGAACCTCTACAAAAGGTAACAAAGGTGGACAAAGTCGGGCCGGATACAAAAGTAAAATGGGCTTTGAGGGTGGCCAGATGCCAATTCAGCGTCGTGTTCCAAAGCGTGGTTTTAAGAACATCAACCGTATTGAGTTTAAAGTAATAAATCTTGGTCAGATTGACCATTATGCTGAGAAGTATAGCATTACAGCGTTTACGTTGGAAAATTTGTACATAAATGGTTTAATTAGCCAGAATGACAATGTTAAGATTCTTGGTGTAGGAGAACTAAAAGGTAAATTTAGTTTCAAAGTTAATGCAGTTAGTGCAAATGCAAAGGTTGCCATTGAAGCGGCCGGAGGTACAGTAGAAATAGTTAAGTAAATTTCCGATATTTACAGGCGCATTCCTGCTTGCCATAAAAGGGTAGGTACGAAAAGCTTCTCTTTTAGTTTAATGCAAACATTTAAATCGTTTCAAGTCTGTGAAGAAGTTCATTACAACACTCAAAAATATCTGGAGCATTGAAGAGCTGCGGAAAAAAATATTATTCACTTTATTGTTGATTTTTATTTATCGGATTGGTTCTTTCATCGTTCTTCCTGGTATTGATCCAAATAAACTGGCTAATTTGAATGAAAGCGCCAAGAGCGGGATGCTTGGTTTATTGGATGCTTTCGTTGGTGGAGCGTTTTCCAAAGCTTCGATAATGGCATTGGGTATCATGCCTTATATTTCAGCATCTATCTTCATGCAATTGATGACAATACTTGTTCCTCAAATGCAGAAGGTTCAAAAAGAAGGCGAAAGTGGTAGAAAGAAGATCAATCAATGGACAAGATATCTTACTGTAGTTGTTACTGCTTTTCAGGCGGCGGCATATATCGGTTATTTGAAGAGTCCAGGAAATGCAGAGGCGTTAATTCCTTCATTTAGTGCTTATTTCGTTGTTTCGACTGTTGTGTTATTAACTGTAGGTACATTGTTTGTGATGTGGTTAGGTGAAAAAATTACTGATAAAGGTTTGGGTAACGGTACATCTATCATTATCATGATGGGAATTCTTGCCAGGTTACCAGAATCATTTGTACAGGAGTGGACTTCAAGAGCTACAAGAGGTGGTGGGGGTTTGCTAATTTTTCTAATTGAACTTGCTTTTTTGGTTGCTATCATAATGGGATTGGTAATGTTGATCCAGGGAACACGCAGAGTGCCTGTGAACTATGCCAAGCAAATTGTTGGTAACAGGCAATTTGGTGGCGCCAGAAATTTTTTACCGCTTAAGGTAAATGCATCAGGTGTTATGCCTATCATTTTTGCTCAGGCAATTTTGTTTCTCCCGACAATTTTTTCAGGATTTACCGGAGGTGGATGGGCTAAGTATTTTACAGACCATACCAACCTGGTTTACATGGTCGTCTATTCCATTTGTGTGATAGGGTTTACATTTCTATATACTGCTTTAATTTTTAATCCGAAGCAAATGGCTGAAGATTTGAAACGCAACAACGGCTTTATTCCGGGAGTGAAGCCCGGACAACCGACAGCAGATTATATTGGTACAATAATGGATAGAATCACGTTACCAGGCGCTGTTTTACTTGCTTTTGTCGGTATTTTACCAGGTATTTTTCAACTGGTGTTCAACACCCAGCAGGGTTTTGCAAGCTTTTATGGCGGCACGTCACTCTTAATTATGGTTGGTGTTATTCTTGATACGTTACAGCAGATTGAGACACAGTTGTTGATGAGACAGTACGATGGATTGATGAGTACGGGTCGCATACAAGGAAGACAGACAGTAGCTTCCGGTATGTAGGGGCACTGGCTATATTATCAATCGGTATTTGTTTATAATGTAGTTACAAAGTGTTTGACTGGTTTAGGCTGTTTCTGTAGGAAATAATAAGATATTTGAAAACCCCGACCTATAAGTCGGGGTTTATTTTTAAATTTATAAAGTTTATGATTCATTATAAATCGAAAGCGGAGGTAGAGTTAATGAGAGAAAGTAGTCTGCTGGTTAGCAAAACCCTGGCAGAAGTTGGCAAATTTATAAAAGCAGGGATATCAACTCTTGAGATTGATCGTGTTGCGGAAGAATTTATCAGAGCTCATGGTGCCATTCCATCGTTCAAAGGTTACCAGGATTTTCCGTTTGCATGCTGTATTTCTGTAAATGACGCAGTTGTACACGGATTTCCCACCAAGGTTCCCTTAAAAGAGGGCGATGTTGTGACCGTAGATGTGGGTGTTTTGAAAAATAATTTCCACGGCGATAGTGCTTATACTTTTGCTATAGGAGAAGTTAATAAGGAAGTAAAGCAATTACTTAGGGTTACCAAGAATTCTTTGTTAAGGGGTATTGAGAAGGCAGTGCATGGTAACCGGGTTGGCGATATTGCATTTGCTGTTCAGAATGCTACAGAAAGAGAACATGGGTATGGTGTAGTCAGGGAGCTTGTTGGGCACGGTATTGGTAGACATTTGCACGAAGATCCGCAGGTTCCAAATTATGGCAAAAGGGGCACTGGAGCAAAGTTGAAAGAAGGCATGGTTATATGCATTGAACCAATGATCAATATGGGCACCAAAAATGTGTATCATGATAAAGACGGGTGGACGATAAGAACGGAGGATGGGAAGCCGTCTGCGCATTTTGAACACACAATTTCTATACAAAGAGGCAAGGCTGATATGCTGTCTTCGTTTTTAGAAATTGAGGCTGCAGAAAAAGCAAATATTAATTTGTGTGCTGATTATTAAGTGCATACTTTCATATAATAATCATCTGTATTTATGTGAGTACTATTTTTATTAAAGAACCAGTTTAAATAGTTAAATGGAAAAAAATTATCAAGGAGAGCAATGGAAGCCAGTCATTTTTGACTTTGACTTCGTAAACACTACAACGATTGAAGTGTCTAATTTTGGCCGAATTAAGACCTTTAATAAAGTTTCGAATGGGAACATTATAAGAGGATCCATGGTAAATGGTTACAGAATTATTCGCCTCAAATTTTTTAGTGCGCGAGAAGAGAAAGTTCAGAACAGGTTCGATTACCTGCAAAAGCAGGTATTAAAGCTAACAAGCAAAGCCAAGGAACTAAAAGTAGTTGTTAGTAAACTTACAAAGAAGGACGACGGGTATTCCCAAAAAAGTGCAGAACTTGAAAGTACGGTTTTATTATTGAAGACCCTCAAGGAAAGTTTAAGTAAAAAATTCAGTGAAGATCTCAAAAGCAGAACGATTTATTACCAGGCTTTGATCCACCGGCTTGTTGCTGAATATTTTTTAAAGCAGCCTTCTCCGGAGCATACCATCGTAGCACATATAGATTATGATAAACTGAATAACCACAAAAGCAATTTGAAATGGATGAAGCCGGAGGAAAATTATTTACATCAGAGCTTTAGCCCTAAAGTAATTGCCAGTAAAACTTATGCAGATGGAAGGCGAAAAGAAGATGCAAAATCCACTAAGCTATCAGTAACTAAGGTAATGTTGTTAAAGAAATTAATTAACGAAGGCAAGCCTATGAGGCAATTGGTAAAGCAATTTAAAGTGACCGAAACGCAGATTTTGAGAATTAAAAGGGGAGAGAATTGGGCAGAGGTGCAGGCTGCTCCTTAGCAGCCTAATCTTATTTGAATAGTGCCACACAATAAATTTTTCATACAACAGCAATCCTTCTTTAAAACAAATCATCAGAGATTTATTTTAAGGAAGGATTTATTTTTTGATTCAATCCCTAATCTCTTTGTTATAAATGTGGTTATTTATAAAATACCTTTGGAGTCTAAATTAAGATATATTTAAATGAATAAAAAGCGGTTGATAGTAGTGGGCGGAGGTGCCGCCGGTTTTTTTTGTGCAGTGAATGCAGCCCGCATAAATCCGTTTCTGGAAGTTATAATAATTGAGAAATTTTCAAGACTTTTAAGTAAAGTTCAAGTAAGCGGAGGTGGTCGTTGTAACGTAACGCATGCCTGTTTTAGTATGGCCGAAATGATTAAGAAATATCCCCGCGGTTCGGCATTTCTCAAGAAGGCATTCCATTCTTTTTTTACAACTGATACCATCCAGTGGTTTAAAGAAAGGGGCGTTGAATTGAAAACGGAACCCGACGGGAGAATGTTTCCTGTAACCAATTCGTCTCAAACTATTATTGATTGCCTGATGGGCGAGGTCAATAAATTTGGAGTAGAAATTTTAATGAACAAAGAGGTGGTGGAGATTTTGAAGGAGAATGACCAATGGTCTATCGCTTTTAAAACGGGTGGTAATTTGAAGGCGGATTATATCTGTATTTCAAGTGGTGGGTATCCCAAATCCATTCAGTTTGAATGGCTCAAAAAAATAGGACATACCATAGCAGAACCACTGCCATCGTTGTTTACATTTAATATGCCGGGGAACGCAATTACAACCCTGATGGGTGTTTCAGTTGAGCGAGTGCAGGTGAAAATAATCGGTAGTAAATTAACGGAGGTAGGACCGTTGTTAATTACACACTGGGGAATGAGCGGACCTGCCATTTTGAAATTATCAGCGTGGGGAGCCAGGGAGCTGGCGGCTAAAAACTGGAACTTTGGTATTATCATAAACTGGTTGCCTGCTTACAATGAACAAACGCTCAAGGATAAATTTCAACAGGTGCGCTTTGAGATTGCAGCACAAAAAATAAGTAACCGTAATCCTTTTGCATTGCCTTCCCGACTTTGGGAGTATTTTTTACAACAGTCTGGGGTAAATGGAATTATCCGATGGGCCGATCTGCCTGCTAAAGAGCAAAATAAACTGATTAAAAATTTATGCGCCCAGGAGTTTTCGGTAAGCGGCAAAACTACTTTTAAAGAAGAGTTTGTAACATCTGGCGGTATTAGTTTGGAAGAAGTTGATCACAATACGATGCAAAGTAAAATAGTTCCTGATTTATATTTTGCCGGCGAAGTTTTAAATGTAGATGGAGTAACCGGTGGATTCAATTTTCAAAATGCCTGGACAACGGGGTGGATTGCAGCGAAAGCGATAGCAGGAAGATAGATTGTTGAAGGTTGAATGTTGAATGTTGAAGGTTGAAGGTTGAATGTTGAAGGTTGAATGTTGAAGGTTGAATGTTGAAGGTTGCGAATCATGTATAATTAGCCATTCAACAATTAATCACGCATTGCCTCTCTCCATCCAATCTTTCTCTTTTGCATCTCCGCTTGCCAATATGCCTGCAGTAAGGATTAGGATCACTATTTGAATGATTAATGCATAGTGTCCATTGTTATCATACAGCCTAAGCCAGTCATTTTTTACATGTAGGAACACTGCTGTAGATAAGGATAAAGTGGACAAACAGATGATGCATCCTGCGCCAATTAATAATAAGGCAATTACCCTGGTGACTTTACTTTTTGAAAGGCGTATTTTATTATATAAATAATAGTAGGCTGCAAAAAATATAATATAAGGAATGGTGATGATTACATATTGAAAAAATAAATCAAAACCCGGAATATGAAATACGGTAATTGAAAACAACCGGAGAGTAAAAATGAGCAGACCGATGAGTAAAATAAAGCCTAAAAAACTTCCGATAATTAACGCCATCAAACGGGAATATTTTTGAAAATTGTCCATCGCTGCAAAGATAATTTAAAAGATGATTTAAGAAGGGTTTAAAGAAGATTGATTGTTGAAGGTTGGTGGTTGGTGGTGTGTTGATGGTTTGAGGACAGTGTTATTTTGTTGATAAAAGCTTAATTGAAAAACAAATTTTCAAACGTGCGACGCCTCCGAAGGTAAATCAGGGATAGTCTGCCGGTCTCCCAAAAAAGCATAAAAAAAGCCCCAATACTTTCGCATGGGGACTTTTTAAATTAAACTATAAAAGTTAATTAAGCTTTTGGCTCTTCGTCTTTAGCGTCATCGGTAGAAGCTGCGTCTGCAGCGGCACTGTCCATTTTCGCTTTCAATCCGGCCAATACACCTAGATCACCTAAAGTTGATTTCTCTACTTTGCTCTGTAGATTTTTTACAGCTTTTTTGGTTACTTCAGCATCTGCTTTCTTTTCTTTAAACTCAGCTTGTTTCACTTCCTCAATGGCTTGTTCCCAAAGACGAGTATGGCTAAGAACGATACGCTTGTCGTTACGGTCAAATTCGATCACCATAAACTGTGCAATTTCGTCAGCACCAATGCTCTTACCATCTTCTTTTGCAAGGTGACGGTTAGGGGCAAAACCTTCTAAACCATAAGGTAACTGAACTACAGCACCCTTATCATCTTTCTTGGTAACGGTACCTTCATGAACACTTCCAACAGGGAAAGTACTTTCCAGTGAATTCCAAGGATCTTCTTCAATTTGTTTGTGTCCTAACTGTAGTTTGCGACCGTCTTTGTCAATGTTCATTATAACCACTTCGATTGATTCGCCAACTTTGGTGTACTCGTTTGGATTGTTGAAACGCTTCAACCAGCTTAAATCGCTGATGTGAATCATTCCGCCAATACCAGTAGCCAGTTCGATGAACACACCATAAGGGGTAATGTTTTTAACAGTACCGGTATGTTTACTTCCTTCTGGGAACTTAACATCAATTTCGCTCCATGGGTCGTTGGCCATTTGCTTGATAGAAAGACTCATCTTACGAGTGTCTTTGTCTAACGTTACAATCTTAGCTTCGTACTCATCATTCAGTTTAAAGAATTCTTTAGCGTTGATAGGAGTGTTGGCCCATGTAATTTCACTTACGTGTACCAAACCTTCCACACCTGGCATAATTTCAAGGAAAGCACCGTAATCTTCGATGTTTACTACTTTACCTTTCACTACTTCGCCTTCTTTAATTGATTCGCTCAAAGTATCCCAAGGATGCGGAGTCAATTGTTTCAAGCCTAAGCTGATACGTTTTTTATCATCATCAAAATCCAATACTACAACGTTTAGTTTTTGATCCATCTTCAACACTTCTGT
>JBGSMI010000425.1:0-10512 GCA_041740215.1 Ferruginibacter sp. | reverse complement strand
CTGGAGAATGAACAACTATCCTTCCGGTAAAAAAATGATTTACCACAATGGATGGTGGCATGGCAACAATGCAGCTTTCATCCGCTTACTGGAAGATTCAGCAACCATTATTGTGTTGGGCAACAAAGAGAACCATAACATTTATCATGCAAATAACCTTGCTAATATTTTCGGGAATTATTTTGGCGATGGCGGCGATGGAGAATAGGAGGCAGCCAAAATAGCAAAGCTGAAATACAATGAATCACCTGTAAAACGGTTCCATCCAACACTACAAAACGGGGGAAATCAGTAAAAAAAAACGTCAAAAAAATACTCAACCCAAGAAAAAAACCTTTCGCTGTTAAAAAAACGGCTGCCATTACTATTTTTTATGTTGCCTTGCGGCTTTTACCCACAAAATATGCATACAATGCAGCTTTTTGCGTAATATTTATTTCAAATATATATTTAGCTGCATTTTTTTGCAATAATTTTTCTATCTTAGATTATCAATTCGCAAATAACAGATGTTTAGAGAAAAGCAGGTTTTGTTAATACAGCCCGATTATCAACAAAATTTAATGATTTTATCAGCATTAGATTGCCATATTTTTATGGAGGATAAGGTCTTTGAGGCCCATCCCGCAAAAAGAAACAAATATCCAATAGATGGGATTGGAAATAACAGGTTTATGATTTCTTTTTCATTAACGGGAATTTACTTTTGTAGCGATATAAATTCCTCTATAAAACTAACAGAGCAAAGGCTAAATGCATGCTGAGTAATACAATCGTTTTTTTACAGGAACGAATTTTCCAAAAGCATTTTAATTGCATTTTATAAGAAATTAAAGGCAACATATTTATAAAAAATATTGTCTGATTGTTAACACTAAACCAAAAAACACGCAATGAGAAAAATTCTGCAATCAACTGCTATTGAGCGGGAGGTTTTAAACCACCCCGTTTTGCTGCACATTTCGGAAACACATTTATTCATGTCAACCAAAACCTGTTTATATGAAATTTTTTAAGTTTTTATTTTACCCGTTATTTCTTTTCACATTTACCTTTTCATTATCAGCTCAGGAAAAAACAATTACTGGTACTATCGTTTCTTCAGATGACAATACGCCACTTCAGGGCGTAAGTGTAAAGGTTACCGGCGCAAAAAAAGGCACTCAAACTAACGCTGCAGGTTACTACTCCATTATGGCAAACAAAAATGAAGTAATTCAATTTAGCTATATTGGTTATTCAACAAAGTCTCATAAGGTGGGAGATGAAACCACGCATAACGTAAAATTGGATCAAACAGATAACCAATTAGGCGCAGTGATTGTGACAGCCTATGGTATAAAACAATCAAAAAAAGATTTGAACTACCAGGCTATTACAATACAGGGTGATGAAATAGTACAAACAAAAAGAGAAAATTTTATAAACTCATTAGCAGGCAGGATACCTGGTGCCACAATTACCGCCACTACAGGTATGCCAGGGGCCTCCTCTTCAATTGTACTGCGTGGACCCACTTCAATAGATGGAAACAATCAGCCAATATTTGTAGTAGATGGTTTAATTATTGATAACAGTACATTTGAA
Source organism: Ferruginibacter sp. (assembly GCA_041740215.1). Taxonomy (GTDB): domain Bacteria; phylum Bacteroidota; class Bacteroidia; order Chitinophagales; family Chitinophagaceae; genus Ferruginibacter. Next base: position 8,925 of record JBGSMI010000425.1, on the reverse strand, counting down.
ATGCAGGACAGGTTACCAGCAACTGGTGGGTTAAATATGGCAAACAGGAGTAATGATTTCGGCAATAGGGCAATGGATATTAATCCGGAAGATATTGAAACGCTGACTGTTCTTAAAGGTCCGGAAGCTACAGCTCTTTATGGTTCCGATGGTGCAAACGGTGCGATAATCATTACAACTAAAAAAGGGAAAAAAGGCACTGCTAACGTTAGCTACAACACAAGTTTTCGTTGGGAAAAAGTATATCGCTTACCCGAAATTCAAACCATTTATGATCAGGGAGCCTTTGGGATTAACAACCCTATTGCCCGAACTTTTTTTGGACAAAAAATCCCTTCCAGTTCACAAGTTTTTGATAACATAAATAACTTTTTTAGGATTGGAAAAAGCCAGCAGCACAATTTATCTGTGGATGGTGGCAGCGATATTGGTACTTATCGTTTTACTGCCGGTTATAATAAACAGGAAGGCGTGGTGCCCAATACCGGTTTTCAACGGTATAATTTTCGTTTAAATACTTCTTTCAAAATCAGCCCTAAATTAAATATTACCAATTCGCTAGCTTACATCAATTCCAGAACAGATAAGGCATCTAAAGGCACTGGGGGATTTTTGTTGAGCATGCTTACCTGGCCGGTGGATGATGACATGAAAAACTATTTGGATGCTACCGGTAACCGGCGGGCTTTAAGAGGTGACCCATTAGGTGGTGCTGAAGATGATAATCCTTTCTGGGATGTCAATAAGAATATAAATTATGATGTTAATGACAGGTTTACCGGTAATGTAAGTATAAGCTACGATCCTACTAAATGGTTAAACTTTTCTGCAATACATGGAGTTGATTTTTATACGACTAAAGGAACCTGGTTTTTACATCCACAAAGCAATCTTGCAAGAACCGTGGGCGGGTCACTATCCCAATGGAATGAAAACCAACGGTTGATCAATGGTGTTTATAGGGCATCGGCAAGAAAAAAAATAGGGAAGCTCAATAACACAATCATTGCTGCATTTACTTTTGACAGCAGAAAGTATGAAATCAATTCCATAAAAGGAGAACGTTTTTTTGATCCTACTTTTGTCAGTATCAACAATACAGATCCGCTAACTGTAGCATCTATTACCACTAATGCCAACTGGAGCAGGGCCGGGGCATTTGTGAACTACAGTACCAACTATGACAGTTGGTTAAATTTATCAGCTTCATACAGGATGGATTTCTCAAGCCGTTTGGTTGACCCTGTATTGTTTAAAATGGCGGATGCTACATATGGATATTGGTCTGTAGGAGGTAATATTATAATCACTGATTTAATTAAAACATTACCTGCGGCCATTCAATTCGCTAAAGCAAGAATAAATTACGCTACCACCGGAAGGGATCCCAGCGCACCTTATGTAAAAGGAAACAGGTTTAGTGCCTCTACTTTTACTGGTGGCGGCTTTACACCATTTGTTACACAGGGCAATCCTAATCTTCAACCAGAGCTTAGCAAACAATTTGAAACGGGAATAGAACTGAAGTTTTTTAAAAACAGGCTTGGTTTAGACTTTGCCTACTACGATAATCAAACCAAAGACCAGTTGATCAATCCAAGGATTTCGTATGCATCCGGAGCTATACTGCAATGGATTAATGGGGGTACCGTTCAAAACAAAGGTTTTGAATTTCAACTAACAGGCACGCCAGTAAAAAGCAAAAATCTCATTTGGGATATAACCGTAAACTTTGGAAGAAACAGAAATGAAATCATTTCAATGCCAGCCGGCTTGCCACAGTTTTATAATTCAGATACCTGGATTGCCAATATTAGAAACATCGCAGTGCAGGGGGGTAATATTTTTCAACTGGCCTCCAACAGGTTTCAGCGAAATTTCAATGGTGAGCTCGTAATTTCTCAAACATCAGGTTTACCAATACAGGTGGCTGATTATACGGTAGTGGGTGACCGCCAGCCCGATTTCAATATTGGTTTGATTAATTCATTTTCCATAATGAAAAATATCAACCTTTCTTTTAATCTGGATTTTAGAAGAGGAGGCGATGTATATAATGGTACGGAAGAATTTTTGTATAACAGGGGCATGAGTGTTAAAACGCTGGACAGGGAAACGCCCAGGGTAATAAAAGGCGTGCTGAATGATGGGTTACAAAATACATCAAATCCTACACCTAATAATATCCTGATTACACCATTCTTCAGATCTGACTATTATACCGCCGGTACGATAGCCGAAGATTTTATTGAAAAAGATGTTCACTGGATTAGAATGAGGGACATTAGCTTAACCTATAATTTTCCGGCTAGTTTTATTAAAAGACAACGGGTGATAAAAGGTGCGGCACTTACTTTTACAGGCACCGATTTGTTTATCATCACCAATTACTCCGGTGCCGATCCGTCAGCAAATGCCAATAATACTTCTACCAGAGGTGGCATGGGAGGTGTAGGGATGGATTTAGGAAATATTGCTACGCCAAGGGGTTTAATTTTCGCCTTTCGCTTACAATTTTAATTTAATAATAAATACTCTATAATATGAAATTTAGTAAAATAGTGTTAGGCTTATTATTGATAGCCTTAGCAGCAAGCAGTTGCAAAAAATACCTTGATATTAATAGTGATCCCTCCAGCCCTCAAATCCCCAGTCTTGCATCTTTATTTCCGCCAATTACGGCTGTTATGTCGAGAACAATGGCCTTTGATGGAAGGTTCTCGGGAGGTTACATCCAAAATTGGAGCAATATAGCAGTTAATGAAACTTACGATTTACATGGTGGTAATGCAGGCGGTTCAGGCGCCAACCAGGCCTGGAGGGATTTTTACCAGGTGCAGGGCACCGCAATAAACCTGGTGGTAAAGCAAGGGATTATTGAGGAACAATGGGATTATGTAGGTGCAGCAATAGCCCTTAGGGCCTGGGGCTTACAAAATGCTACGGATTATTTTGGTGAAATGCCTTATTACCAGGCCTGGGAACCCAACAGGGTTTATTTTAAATATGAAACACAGGATGTTTTGTACAAAGTGGTTGATTCGCTTTGCAGGTCTTCGCTGTCATATCTTAACCGCAGCGATGGCAAAGTAAACCAGGCTGTAATGGGACGGGGTGATTTAGTATATGCGGGCAACCGGGAAAAATGGAAAAGCTTTGTATATGGCATTTTAGCCCGTAATTGGCACCACCTCTCCAATAAGTCAGAATATAATGCAGATTCAGTTATTTCATATGTAGATAAAAGTATGCAGTCAAATGCAGATAACTTCCTTATCAGGCATAGTGCTACCCGCAATGATGATACCAATCCCTGGGGGCCGGCAAGGGATAATTTTTATGTTAGAAGGCAAAGTAGATTTGCGGTACAATTGTTAGACGGGACTACTTTTTATGGAAATACCGCAGCGGGCAGCAGGGATCCAAGGCTGGGCAGGATGTTATCGGTAAGCCCGGACACTTCAACACTTAATACAAATATGCCTACGCTTAATGGCGGTTACCGCTTCATGCTCCCTGCTTCAGGTTATGTTGTTGGTACAGTAGTTGGCTCTTCTGCATTCAGGCTTACACCTGCCACATTATATGGGGATAGCAATATTGTTAATCCCAACGCCAGTAATTTCGCTATCCGGCAGGGGAAATATCTTTTTCAAAGCAATGCTACGTTTCCAATTATGACTTTCTTTGAAATGCAATTTATTAAAGCAGAAGCAGCTTTTAAAAAGGGAGATTTGACTACCGCACTGGATAGTTATAAAAATGGAATAAGTGCCCACATAGATTTTGTAAATACTAATAATGCCAGTGCCAATGGCGTTACGCAAATTACTGCAACAGAAAAATCCAACTACCTGGCAAGCGCTGCTGTAAAACAAACTGCTGCAACACTTACACTTACAGATATTATGCTGCAAAAATACATTGCGGATTTTGGATGGAATTTTACTGAAAGCTGGTCTGATATGCGGCGCTACCATTATTTTGATATTGATCCCCAAACAACACAAGCTGTTTACAAAGGGTATTCCATCCCAATATATTCCCCTAATAATCTGGGGCCAAAACCTGCCTATCGTTTCAGGCCAACCAACTTTTCGGAGTTTGACTGGAATCTGGATGAACTCAAGAGAATTGGCGCTTTAAACCAGGATTATCATACTTACGAAATGTGGTTCAGTCAACCTTAAAAACAAAAAAAATGATCACGATAAAAAATTCCTTTCGCATTTTTGTTACGCTAATAACTTTATTCAGTTTAGCAGCATGTGAAAAAAATAAATTACGAACGTCCGAATATTTTTTAGCGGAAGATAAAGCTTTTACAAAGTTTTATTTTCTGTCTCCGGGTACACCTGCAGTGATGATAAAAATAAATGATGTGAAAATTAACGGAGCAAATACTTCGGGTAGTGCTGGTGTTTTTCCATCTACTATTACTTTTCCAGATTACGCAGCAACCTTGCCAGGAGGTAATCTTAAAATGGCCTTGCCGAATGTAGGTACCAGTAACGATTCAGCCGTTATTTTCACTGGTGCCCTAACAACGGAAGCAAATAAGTTCTATTCAATAACACTTGCGGATACAGGTATAAGCAGGACGCTATTTACAGTAGAAGATAAATCAGCAGAGTTGCCGGATAGTGGTTTTTATAAAGTAAGATTTATTAATGCGATGGGCAAATCTCCGAATATATCGCTGATAAGAATAGATTCTGCTAATGCTACATCTGTTATCAGGGACACACTTATTAAGAACATCGCCTTCAAATCAGCAAGTGAGTATGTAACGGTTCCCATTGCTGCCACCAAATCTTTTTACCGTTACAGGATGATCATTTCATCAACCGGTGCAAGCTTTGGGTCTAATCTCAATCCAGCACAAGGCAACAGTGTTAATCAGAGATATGTAACAATTTATGCCAGTGGTTTTGTTACAGGAACTCTTATACATGCCCCCGTTCTTCAACCACTTGTTTTTAACAAATAAATTTGTAAAAATGAATACCATAAAAAAAATAGTTGCTGCCCTTTTGCTTCTTGTGCTGGTTTCGTGCAACAAAGATGAAGTTGTAACTCCCCTTCCAACTATAGATGATTATTTAAAAAGTAATACCGAACTAAGTTTATACAATGCAGCGTTGGATAAAGCCGGCTTACAGGCATTTAAAACCGGCGGTGGCCCTTTTACGTGGCTTGCCCCAACCAATGCAGCTTTCACCACGGCCGGAATTTCGGCAGACTCTATTAACAAAATGACCCAGGGTACGGCAAATTACTTACTTACCTATCACATCATTAATGCGAGGTTTGCAACTGTTGATATGATTGCACAAAATAGTTTTCCCCGTGCCACCCAGCAAGGTACCAGCGTATATGTTGGAAGGAACGGAAATGATTTTTTTATCAATGGAAGTAAAATTACCGAAGGTGATAAAGCGGTCTCCAATGGGCTGGTTCATGTAATGAACAGGGTGAATATTCCGCCTAATTTACTAGGATCGTTACAAACAATTCTTAGCAGCACCGGGCAACATTCACTTTTTATTGCTGCACTAACAAAGGCAAACAGATGGGCGCAACTATCAGGCACTTCAATATTCTCTATACTTGCTCCTACAGATGAAGCTATGACCAGCGCCGGATTAACTACTGATGTAATTGCTTCCGCAACACCTGGCAGCGTAGATTCAATAGTAAGGTATCATTATTTCAACAGCCTTCGCATGTTTTCAAATGACTTTGGCAATAAACAAACGCCACAAACAGCCTTGGGCGCCGGGCGTACTATTACTTCCTCTGAAAATGGCGCAAAATTAAAAGGAAAAACAAATACCTCCCCGGTCACAATTATTAAAAAAGATATATTAGGTACTAATGGAGTTGTGCATATTATTGATGGAGTGCTTAAATATTAGATTGGTAAAATAAAATAAAAAAAGCTGCTCATTATAGGGCAGCTTTTTTTTATCATTGCGCAGCAGAGAAATTAACCCGTTTTCATATCACCCTTCTTTTAATCAATAGAATATGAACAAAATAATCCTATCCCTTGTAGCGATTTTTCTCGTAATGCATTACAATGGTGTTTCGCAAACTTACAGTTTGGAAACTGTAGCCAAAGCGCTTAAACAGCGTCTTGACAATAACCCCGGAGAGTTTAGTTTTATTCACACAGACAGGGATATTTACATTCCCGGGGATGAACTTTGGTACAAGATATATTTGCTCAGTAATAATGCTGCAGATAGTGCTGCGTTAAGTAAAGTTTGCTATTTGTTACTATGCAACGATAAAGGGGAAATTTTACAGAAGCAAACAATTAAAGTTGCAGGAAAATCAGGGCATGGTATGTTGTCTTTGCCTAAATCTTTGCCTAACGGCCAATACTTTCTGGCGGGTACAACCATGTGGATGCAGAATGCTCAAAACAATTACTTACTTAAAAAAATTTATGTCACTCAGGCATTTGACAAAAAAAAGGCGGCTCCAGATAAAAATGACGTTAGCATAGGCTTCTTTCCTGAAAGCGGAAGTTTGATTGCTGGCACAGAACAAAAAATTGGTGTTAGAACAATTGATCAGGACGGAAAATCAATTGCTGCTTCTTTGATTGTAAAAAATAGTAAACAAGAGGTTGTATCTACTTTTAATACTGACCAATTCGGCATGGCATCTTTTACCCTTAAAACTTCTGTTGGCCAGTCTTATGTTGCAGAGGTTACAGATATGGCACGGGGCATAAAAAAAACAGCATCGTTGCCTGCCTTACAAAATACTGGTTTTGGATTATCAGTAAATAATCAAAATCCAAAAAAGCTTTTTGTAGGGCTTTCGTTAAACGGGGCCGACGAAATACTAAAAGAAAATTATTATCTCATAGGCGTAATGAACGGACAGATAGCGGTAGCCGAAACATTCAAGCCATCTGAAGATTTAAATTTTATACCATTTAACAAAGATCCTTTGCCAAAGGGTATATTGCAGCTCATCCTGATAAATCAAAAAGGAATAGCCCTTGTTGAAAGATTAGTTTGGATTGACAAAAAGGGTCTCAGTCCCGAAATCTCTGTAGCAGTAAAGGGTGTTGCTGCCAAAAGGACGAATAGTGAAATAAACATCAGTTTCCCCAACGGGGTCAATGCTGACCTGTCAGTAAGTATTGCAAGGCTGTCAATGTTTGATAGTACACAATTGCACATAAATGCTTTCGCATTATTGATGCCGTTACTGAATGCGCAATTAGACCATCATCCTTATGAGTTACAAAAGATATTAAATAGCACCACTGATGCCGATAATTTAATGCTTACCAATGGATGGAGGAAATTAAATAATCTGGATATTATGAAGGATAATGAAATAAAGTATGCTTTTGAACCAGGTTTATTTTTGGCCGGCACCTTAACTAAAGCTGCTTTAAAAACAACCATACAAAAAGGTAAAATAGATCTGCTGATAAGAAATAATGATTCCACCAAATATCTGTATAGTGAACCAACCGATATCAATGGCCAGTTTATATTCCGCAATCTTTCCCTCTCGAAAAAATCTACCGCTTATTATAGTGGTATAAACACTGCCAATAAAGCCGCTATGATAGATGTGAAGTTTTTCCCTCATTTTATGGACACACTTAAAAAAATAAACACAGGTAGTATCGCTAATTTGATGGTGCCTCAAGAGATAAAAGGTTATGTTTCCACTTTTATTGAACCAGCCGGATTAGCCGATTATAAAATGATGGAAGAAGCAAGGGTAACAAGCAAAAGAACAAACGTAATTGACTCCATCAACAAAGAATATGTAAGTGCTTTGTTTGAAAATGCCGACCAGACAATCATTTTAAAAGACGAACCCGGGTTAAATATCTGGCAATTATTACAAAGGAGTATTGCAGGGCTAAGTATTTTTCAGTCAGATGGTAACAGGACTGTGATGTTTAACCGGTATGATGGTGTAGATGCCTTTTCGGAAAATGGCGTGGGTACCGTACAGTTTTTTTTAAATGAACAACCGGTAACTAACATGGATATTGAAACGCTGATACCCGCAGATGTAGCAGTAATAAAGGTTTACAAAGGGGGTTTAGGCTATGTGCTTGGTGCGGCAAGAGGTGGTATTGCGATATATACTGTAAAAGGAAGGAATAGCAATGACTGGAGGGATAAGGGGTTCAACAAAATTGAATTGTCCGGTTACGAACCGCAATATCAATTCTACTCCATGGATTATAGCAAACCAGGACTGTTTAAAGTTGATGTGGATTACAGGCCCACTTTGTACTGGAACCCAGCACTCAAAATAGACAAATCGGGGAATGCCACTTTTTTATTTGCTACGGATGACAATACCGGGCCATGGTTGCTACAAATGCAGGGGATTAATCAAGACGGAGTACCTGCAATTATTAGAAAACAGATTTATTAAAACCCATATGCCATAACCTGGACAACCCAGAACCAAAAAGGGAAGATATTTAAACTTGCATTAAAAAAGTAATGGAACTATTAACAACCAAGTATCAAGATAACATATCTGGTTTCAGTATCTCTTTCGATTCAGTTTTTTGATTTATAGATTTAGTTGTCAACTGATAAAGAAAAATGAATCAATTTAAAAACTTTCCGCCTCAATGCAACTGAATTACTTATTTCATTGTCAACATAAAAAGCAAAAATATGACAATGCGCCTCACACTTCCCGTTTGCATCCTTTCAGCATTATTATTTTTCTCGTGCACCAAATCAACCGATTTAAATAAGGCCGGTTCAGGTGACGCCGCTCGAGACTCCTATTCGGGCCTCAGCAGTGGGCCGGGCGGCGGCAGTAGCGGCAATGGCGGAGGTACTGCAGGCGTGATCACGGCGGGTGAATGGAGTGATCTTGACAATTGGGAATTCTGGAATACCTTAATGGGAAGAG
>JBGSMI010000187.1:0-3210 GCA_041740215.1 Ferruginibacter sp. | reverse complement strand
TGTTCATTACATCCATCAAAGAGATATTGTAATACTGCAGTTTTACCGGATCTACTATTAGTTGATATTGTTTTTCATAGCCACCAAAAGACGCAGTAAAGTATCAGATTATTCTTTGGGCGTTTTTAAAATTGTCGCAGCCTAATAAAGGGTTGCCAACCTTTTTTAAAGTGTTTTTAGCAGGAAAGAACCTGCACAAGGTTGGCAACCCTTCCGACAATTTTAAATGCAACCTATTCCTTCACGAAGCATGAGAATCAATAGAGCTGAGTTGTTGAAAATAGTCGGGGTGTATTTTTATTTCTTACTGCAACATTCCGTGGACCATGCAAGTGGTGAGGGCGCAAGCTGTCATAAATATGGCGCTGGATTGCACCTAAAATTTGGTAGCTATGCGATTTACTATCCTGGAATGCCTGATATCTTTTGTGCCGGGTTGTTAATTGCAGTGATTTCTTTCGATTGTTTTTATGCTAACCAGCGTTGATTAAATGCTTTGTTTAAGTTTTGATACCTAATGAGTGCCGCAATCATTTCATTAAGTGATACAAGTCATTTTTACTGCACCCCCGGTAGGATAATTTTGTAAGAACAGGTTAAGACTATAAGTAAATCGCTATTGAGTATCCTGTTGGCCGGTTACATTTTTCTGGGCTTCGCCAGCAACGCGATTTTTAAATAATGCAACGGCACATGTTGACCAATCATCCCGTTGATTATCCAAATATCTTATGTGATTACTACTTTTTACAGCGTTTAGTCGTTTTTGTTTACATCATTTTTAAACCTTAATACCATGAAAAAGTTCTTAGCTGTTTTTGACGGTTACAAAATGTCGCAAAGCACAATGGATTATGCCATTTGGTTAACAAAGGCCTCCAAAGCGCATTTGGTGGGGATTTTTTTGGATGAATTTATTTACAGAAGCTATAGCGTGTACAGTATAATTACAACGGCCGATGATCCTTCAAAATTAATGAAGGAATTGGACGAGAAAGATCAAACGAAACGGGATGAGGCTGTTCAACAATTTAAAAATGCGTGCAGGAAGGGCGGTGTTAATTTTTCAGTTCGTCGGGATAAAAGTATTGCCATCCAGGAGCTGAAACATGAAAGTATGTTTGCCGATCTGGTGATCATAAACGAGTACGAAACATTTACGAAACAGCCCGAAGATTCGCCCACTGATTTTGTAAAAGATTTGCTGGGCGATGTGCAATGCCCGGTGCTGGTGGTGCCAAATGAATTTAAGCCGATTGATAAAATAGTTTTGTTGTACGATGGCAGGCCTTCTTCTTTATATGCCATCAAAATGTTTAGTTATTTATTTGGAGATCTGCGTGACTTGCCGGTAGAAGTATACACCGTGAAGGATCATTACATGGGAAGCCTGAGGGTGCCGGACAATAAGCTGATGAAAGAGTTTATCGAAAGGCATTTTACTACAGCAACTTATACCGTAACCAAAGGAAATGCGGAAGATCAAATTACCAGTTATCTGCGTGTATATAAGGAAAACCAGTTAGTAGTGTTGGGTGCCTACCTGCGAAGTGAAATGTCGAGGCTATTTAAAACGAGCATGGCAGATATCCTCATGAAAGAGTTGGATACCCCTTTGTTCATTGCCCATAAATAGCTATGGTTCTATAAAATAAATAATAACATGTGGGTGTAACAGGTGTACAATTTCCGGGTGAATGTTTATATCCCCGAACATCTGATCATTGTTGATGCAATGTGCTGCTAAAAAAATTAAATAAAATAGTATGAAACGGATATTAGTGCCAACCGACTTTTCAGCTTGCGCTAGCAATGCGGTTGACTTCGCCGTGCAATCTGCAAAAATTCTTCCGGTGGATGTTATGCTGGTACACTCCTTTGAAGTTGCCGGTAATACCTACACTGATTATTTGGGTGTAAACAGGGAGTTCAATCAAACGCTCCTGAATGAAGTCAATCACGAATTTGCCAGAGTAAAAAGTGTAATCAAAGAAACAGAGAATGTCAGTGTTGAATCCTATGTTTCCACCACATCACTTAATGAAAGCATTCTTGGTTTAGCGAATGAAAAAAGGATTGACTTTATAGTGATGGGCACATCTGGTGCAAGTGGTCTGAAAGAAAAATTGTGGGGTAGTAAAACGGCTGATGTGATCGGTAAAAGCCATGTGCCGGTGATGGCCATTCCGGTTGATTATAAATGGAAAAGGCCAGCCAGGATACTGCTTCTAACCAATCATTTTGAAAAAGAACCCGCCCTGCTGGATTTTCTGTTTGAATTGGCCGCCTTGTACCACGCAGAAGTGGATGTAGCTGTATATACGGATGAAGAATCAGACATTGCTGTCACCTTCCTTGAACATGCCCGCAAAATTCCTGAATATCAAAATCAGTTGAGAGAGCAATATAAAAATGACTCAATTGTGGTTGCCCATCTTTATGGAAAAGATTTTGAATCTACCCTGCAGGATCATATTGTACAAAATGAAATTGATATGCTGGCAATGGTTACTTACCAGCGGAAATTTCCAGATAATTTATTTCATCAGAGTATCACCAAAAAAATGGCCTATCATACGAAAATTCCTTTGCTGGCAATACCGGTAAATATGGGTTGGGTAAAAAATATTACGCTTTAGTAGTTTATATTTCATCCCCAGCCTTGTTTTGTGACCATACAAAACAAGGCTGAGTTCATCTCAGTAGATAGCCTTGATATCATCAATATAATACACATCCTTTTTATTATCACTGTTATTGCCTTTGAATCTGCTGAAAGTGTATAAGGTGTATTTTACTGATGGCAGAAAAATATTTTCCAGTTCCATCTCTTTAGTATCGTTTAAAAATACCAGCAATGCATTACCCTTTCGCCCGATTTTTAGCTGGTTATTGTTTTGGGTAAGATAAAATTTGCGCAATGTCATGCGCTAGTTTACGCTAACCGTTTCGTTTTTTTCATACGAATAACCAGTAATTGTGCAGCCGCTGTTTGCATAAGGATCTAACCACAACACCACCCGGTTAAACTTCCCCACATAGTTGTAATAAAAACTCCAGTATTGGTTTTGGGTATCATCCATTTTATATCTTTCGTCAACATTTTTGTAGAGGATTTCGGAAAAACTTACGGTGAATAAACCACTGTTGTAGGCAATGTCGTTATTCCAGCTCCGGTAAAATGAAAGATTAAAAATTGTTGTTGATTTC
>JBGSMI010000185.1:0-14150 GCA_041740215.1 Ferruginibacter sp. | reverse complement strand
AAAAACTGATTGCCGACATTAAATCGGATTTCAGAAGTGAAATTTCTTTGAACGACCCTAAAGTAAAGAAACTACGCAAAATATCGGGCGACTTATTTACAATGACCAAGCAGACCCAACTTTTTGAAATGGGCAAAAAGGAAAAAGCAGATTGGAACAAGAAAGTTTTACAATTAACCGAAGAAACCAAAAAATTAGAAACAGAAATTGAGGAAATAAAAGCCAACAAAATATTTGAGAACGCTTTTGAATGGCGGTTTGAATTTCCTGAGGTGTTGAATGATGATGGTGAGTTTGTGGGCTTTGATTGTATAATTGCAAATCCGCCCTACGTAAAAGTTCAAGAACTTGACCATATATTAATTGATTGGTACAAAGAAAATAAGAAAGTAGCTCATAAAAGAATTGATATATCAATACTCTTCATTGAGCTTTCGCAAAGCCTTTTAAAAAATAACGGTGTTGCTAGTTTTATATCTTCAAACCAGTTTTTAGTTACAGAATATGGAAGAAAACTTAGAGAATTTCTTTTAAATGATTATGCTCTAACTTCTATGATTGATTATGGCGATTTGCCAATTTTTGAGGATGCCCTTACTTATGTCAGCATATTTAATCTTTCTAAAAATAAGCCAACAGATTTTAGTTATTGTAAAGTTGAAAATATCAATGATGCGAAAATTCTAAATTTCAATAACAAAATTAAAATTGATACAACAAAACTATCAAACGACAATTGGGTTCTTTCATCAAAAAACAATAGGGATATTTTAGAGAAAATATCAAAGCAAAAGACATTATCAATAATTGCTAAATGCAGCTATGGCATTGTTAGTGGAGCAGACAGTATTTTTATTGTCAACGAAAAAGTTATTGAAAGTGAGCAGTTAGAGAAAGATTCGTTACTGCCTTTAATTAGGGCAAATAATTGCAGTAGATATGATTATGCCAATTATGATTTACAAATAATTTACCCGTTCAAATATGATGATGGAGCAACTGTTCTATTAACTGAAGATGAATTTAAAAATACCTTTCCAAATACGTTTAAGTATCTTCTTTCAAAAAGGGAACTTCTTGAAGAAAGAAAAGACTCTCGGAAAACATTTGCTCCAATAAGTGGTATTCATTGACTAGGTTTGGGCAACTTGAAAATTTCAAAAAGGAAAAAATCGTTTTCCCTGGTGAACAAAAGAAACCTAAGTTTTCTATTGACAGAAATCAATCTGGTTATAGTGGGGCAAGAGTTTTTGGAGTTACGATAATGGAAACTGAAATTAGTCTTAAATTCCTTTTAGCTGTTCTTAATTCTAAGGTCATAACTTTTGTTATACATTCCACATTCCCCGTTAAAGCTGGTGGCTATTTTTCAATGTCGTCAACTTTTGTAGAAAAACTACCTATAATTCATTTATCCGCAAGTAACCAAAAACCAATAATAGGCTTGACAACCAAAATACTTGAAGCAAAACAAAAAGGTGAAGACACATCAAAACTAGAATCAGAAGTAGATCAATTGGTTTACAAGCTTTACGACCTGACCGAAGAAGAAATAAAAATTATAGAAGGTGTATAAATATGGAAAATAAAATACTCTTATACAGCACGGCATTAGGCAATGTAAACATAAATGTAACTTACCAAAACGAAAATTTTTGGTTGAGTCAAAAAGCCATTGCACAACTATTTGATTGTAGTACTGATAATGTGTCGTTGCACTTAAAAAATATTTTTAAAAGTGGCGAGTTAGAACAAAATTCAGTTACCGAGGATTTCTCGGTAACTGCCAGTGATGGCAAAAATTATAAAACAAAATTTTACAACCTCGATGTAATTATAGCGGTTGGCTACCGAGTAAACTCTAAGCAAGCCACACAATTCAGAATTTGGGCAACCAATACCCTCAAAGAATTTATCATAAAAGGTTTTGTGCTGAATAATGAAATGCTAAAAAATGGAAAACCCTTTGGCAAAGACTATTTTGATGAATTGCTGGAACGAATTCGTGAAATACGAAATAGCGAACGCAGACTGTACCAAAAACTAGGAGATATATTTGAACAGTGCAGTGCAGATTATACAACAAATGCCGATGAAACAAAACTGTTTTACAAAATGGTGCAAAATAAATTGCACTTTGCCATAACAGGCAATACCGCTGCCGAAATTATTTATAATAGAGTAGATAAGAATAAAACCTTTATGGGTTTAACCAGTTGGAAAAACTCACCCGATGGGAAAATTTTAAAAAGCGATGTAAGTATTGCTAAAAATTATTTAGCAGAAAAAGAAATTGGAGATTTGAATTTATTGGTTAGTGCTTTTTTAGATTTAGCCGAGTTTCAAGCTCGTAGAAACCAACTGATGAATATGAACGATTGGCTTGAAAGAACAAATAAATTTTTAGATAGTAATAGTTTGGATGTATTACCAAATGCAGGTACAATATCACACGAGCAGGCAATAGAAAAAGCACACAAAGAATTTGAGCAATTTAGAATAGAACAAGACAAAAAGTATATATCAGATTTAGATAAAGAGATTAAGAAAATCAAGAAGGAATAAGCCAATTGATTTACAATCTTTAAAACTGTCCGAAGAAGAAATTGCGATAATAGAAAATAGCACAAAATAAAATAGATGAAAGCAAATGAACTACAAATAAATAATTTCTTACAAGCACCCAATGTGCAGTTTGTAATTCCTGTTTATCAGCGAAACTATGATTGGACTAATACCGAATGTAAAGATTTACTGAATGATATTATTTCGGTAGAAACAGAAGATAGAGGAACACATTTTATAGGTAGTATTGTATTTGTGCACGAAGGAACATACAGTACCAGCGAAGTAAAAGAATTGGTTATCATAGATGGTCAGCAGCGTTTAACAACCATCAATATTTTATATGTGGCACTGTACCGCTTTGCCAAAGAAAACGGCAACACTCAGGATGCAGAACGACTGTACAATATGTTTTTAACCAATCAGTATGTAAAGAACGAATCAAGCAAACTAAAGCTAAAACAAACCGATACCAATTCATTAGCTTTCAAAGCCATTATGCTTGGCACCGATAGTGAAACGAATGCATTTTCAAATGTTACAGAGAACTACAACTACTTTAGAAGTGCTATCACTAATGATACGTTTGAATTGATTTTAAGCGGTTTAAATCGTTTAATTTTTGTAGAAATATCTTTAGAAAGAGACAAAGACGACCCACAACGAATTTTCGAAAGTTTAAATTCTACGGGTTTAGATTTATCACAATCTGATTTGATACGGAATTTTATATTAATGGACTTGCCACCAAAAGACCAAAATAGAATTTTTGAAACCATTTGGAATCCCATTGAAGAGAATGCAAAAGATTTAGTGAGACAAAGTTCGTTAGTGTCTGATTACATAAGGGATTACCTGACACTTCGAAACAAAAAAATACCCAATAAGAATAAAGTTTACGCAGAATTTAAAAGTCTTTACGCTAACAAAAAAGATGAAGCCTATCACCAGGAACTGGAAAACATAAAGTCTTTATCCATTCATTATAAGAAATTTGTTAATCCGTCAACAGTCAAAGATGCGAACATCAAAAAAGAACTGGAATACATTAATCGCTTAGAAATTAATGTTACTTATCCTTTTTTGTTGCAAGTGTTTGAAGACACCGAAAACGGTTTGCTTGCAAAAGATGAATTGATTAAAATTTTAAAATTGATTCAAAGCTATGCCTGGAGGCGTTTTATTGTAGGCTTGCCAACCAGTTCTTTGAATAAGATTTTTATGACACTTTATTCAGAAGTTGATACAGAAGAATATTATGATTCTATTGCAAAAGCCTTACTTAAAAAGAAGGGCAGTGCGAAATTTCCAAGCAATGAAGATTTAAAAACTGCTTTGAAGGATAAAGATTTGTATAACACACAACCCAAAAACAGAAATTATCTGTTTGAAATGTTGGAAAATTACAATAACCGTGAATATGTAAATACCAATAACGAGCAAATTACCATAGAACATATTTTCCCACAAAACCCGAACGGAAATTGGAACACAGATTTATCGCCAGAAGAGTATTTTGTATTTAAAGAAAAGTATTTGAACACCATTGGAAACCTCACACTTTCGGGCAACAACGGAGCATTAGGCAACAAATCATTTTTGGCAAAAAAGGAGATGAATGCTGACGGAAATGAGCAAGGTTACCATTACAGCAGATTGTGGTTGAATTCATTTTTGAAATCTATTGACACCTGGAATGTGTCAAAATATGAAGAAAGACTGATTATTATTTATGAACGCTTTTTGAAAATATGGGAATTTCCTGATGTGGAAATTACAGAAGCTGACGAATCGGAAGAACGAAATATTTATGATGCTGAAAGCCCAACACATAAAAAGCTTGAATACTTCATTTTTGAGAACACAAAAGTTGAGGAAGACACAGTTGCTCAAATGTATTTCTATGTGATAAATAATCTTTACGAAAAAAATTCTCAATTATTATTAAGTAATCAGGATGTTTTCAAAATAACAAGAAACGCATCAGACTTCAGAGCAGCTCAGGAAGTTGTTAATGGCTGGTATATTGAATCAAACATAGACAGTAATTCGAAATTTATCCTTTTAAAGAGATTGCTTTCCTTGTTCGAAATGGAAGAAGAACTATTGATAAAATACTCCTCCAATGGAGAAAATGTATCCGAGGCCAATCGCTTTAGTATTAGAAAAAAATATTGGCAACAATTATTGCCACTTTTAAATCATACAAATCTGTTTGCCAATGTAAGTCCTTCAAAAGACCATTGGTTAAGCACTGGTGCAGGCATTGGAGGGTTAGCATATACTTTAATTATTACAAAGTCGCACATTAGAATTGAATTAGGAATATCTACTTCAAGCAAAGAGAAAAACAAAGTTTACTTTAAGAAACTGCTTAAAAATAACGATGACATAGAACACACTTTTGGCAGTACTTTGGTTTGGGAAGCGTTGCCGGAAAACAAAATGAGTAGGGTGAAAGTTGAATTGCAAGATGTCAATCTATTCAATGAATCAGATTGGGAAAATATGAATAGCTTTTTTATCCGTTATCTTCCAAAGTTTGAAAAGGCATTTCAACCCTTTATAAAACATTTGAAGTAGAATAAAGTAGCAACAATTAGCCGACACCCCCAGTGAGGCACATTTGCAAGGAATACGATGCCGACACACAAAAGCAAATCTTGCAAAAGAGCCTGCCTTGTGCCAATTCTTCCGGGACACACCCTCCCACAGTGGACACAGTGTGATTATTTAGCGAGACGAAGGGAAAACATATAAAATCGGGTTTTCTGCGATGCCGGCAGACGTAATAACAATGAGCTGCACATCGCTATCATCTATTATCCGGTTGACGAATTACTATTTATTTTTTATGGTTAACTTCAACTTAATTTTTTCAAATCGGCAGCGGCCCTGTAAGGTACCGACCGCTTCATCATCCATAAATCCTCCCAATCACATCCTTATATTTCTCCATAATCACTTTACGTTTCAATTTAAGCGTAGGAGTTAATTCACCACTATCAATCGTCCATTCGTTGGGCACCAGTTCAAAGCGTTTTACCTGTTCTACCGGATTAAAAAACATGTTAAAACTATCCATCAACTCCCGGTACAAAGCAAGCACTTTTGGATGATTGATGGCATCTTCATTGGTAGTAAAAGGAATACCCTTGTGACGCATCCATTCTTTCAGGTTAGGCATAGAAGGCACAATTAATGCACCCACAAATTTCTGATCAGCACCTACCACCATCATTTGTTCAATAAACGGTGATTCTTTCATCCGGTTTTCAATCGGCTGGGGCGCTACATATTTTCCACCACTGGTTTTAAACAACTCTTTTTTTCGATCCGTAATTTTCAGGTAAACACCATCCTCAAATACACCAATATCACCCGTATGCAACCATCCATCAATGATGGTTTCCGCCGTAAGATCGGGCCGGTTGTAGTACCCCATCATAACGCTGGGTCCTTTCACACATATTTCGCCATCTGCTTCCAGCTTTACTTCCTGACCCTGCAATACCGGACCAACAGTACCAAACTTGGTTCCACCGTTGTATTGGCAATTTACACTGATTACGGGACTGTTCTCTGTTGGACCATATCCTTCGTAAATCGGAATTTTTGCTGCGGTAAATATTCTTAATAATCTAACCTGACATGCGGCACCACCTGTAATGATGTAACGAATATTGCCACCAAGTGCCTCCCGCCATTTACTAAATATTAATTTATTGGCGATCGCCAGTTTAAGATTGTACACAGCGCCCTGGCTTTGGTTGTTGTTATATTTATCGCCCAAAGCCACTGCCCAATCAAATAGTTTTCTTTTAGCGCCAGTCAGATCTGCCCCCTTCGCCATTATCTTTTCATACACTTTTTCCAGTAGCCGTGGCACCGTGCAAAAAATATCGGGTTGCACTTCCTTTAAATCATCTGCAATGGTTTCCAGGCTTTCTGCATAATAAATGGATATACCGCTGTCGATATAGATGTAAGATGCCATTCGTTCAAAAATATGATTCAATGGAAGAAAGCTCAAAGCTTTTGCATTTATATTTCGGGCAAACGGAAAGCTTTTTACTGAGTTGAGTACATTACTTACAATATTGCGGTGACTGAGCATTACGCCTTTTGGAATGCCGGTTGTGCCAGATGTATAAATAATCGTTGCACAGTGGGTGGCTTTAATACCAGACTTTATTCTTGCCAGTTGCAGATAATCTTCTTCGGATGGTAGGGCAAGGATGGCCTTCCAATGGGTTACTGAGGAGGATTCGTCAAAATTGTAAATATCTTTTAATGAAGCTATTCTGCTCCGGACGTTATTTACTTTTTCTAAAATATCCTGTCCGCTCAAAAAAACTAATTTCACACCTGCATCATTAAAAATAAATTCAAGTTCATTGATATTGGTAGTTGGATAAATGGGGCAAAGTGTAACCCCTATTTGCTGGCAGGCCATATCCAGCATCAGCCATTCCGGTCTGTTTTTACTGATGAGCGCAATTTTATCCTGATTTTCAACCGTCATATCATTGCCGCTAAAACCTAAGCTGAGTAATCCTGCACTTAAATTATCAATGATGGATTGTACTTCTGCGGTACTGTACTTGCGCCAACTACCATTTTCTTTACCAACTAACAGATCCGCTTTTGGGAAATTATTCAATTGATTCTGTAAAAAATCAAATATTCTTGAGTCTTCATTCATATACAATCGTTCTATGTTTTTAAAAATAGGTTTATTCAATTTTTCAGGTAGCAATTTTATAAAAGGATTGGCGCTTTAAATACAAATTAGTGAAATGCAACCAATACTTCAAGATAAACTAAAAACTACAATTAAAAATACACATCCAATCAATCCAAACAATCTTTTATAAAGGAAATGTCAAAGATTTCAACATTTCATTTTTTAATCCCTGTTAGCTTAATCTTCCCATTTTTTAATCCGGCTGAATGGTTTGTGTAAATCACCGTATTTTCAGGGCAGGTATACATACAACTTAAACAGTCAACAGCAGTATAAATGTTCCGTAGCCAGTGATTGTTATATGCCAATATCTCACCCTGCTTTTAAACAAAAAAGCCATCCCGGTCTCCCGGAATGGCTTTGAAATAACAATTAAAACTATTTTTTGGCTGCGGCTATTTTGAATTTCAAATTTACCTCTTTACGGATAAACCAGTCGGCCGGATTATTTGGACCCTTGTAATTCAATCCCCATTCTGTTCTGTCGATATTAAAGTCGGCTTCGGCAGAAACAGCGTCAGCACTAATGGCAACGATAGCCGGGAAAGTAACATTCTTCGTGCTGTCTCTCAAAGTAAGGTTGCCCTTAATGGTATGGGTTGCATTTTTCAAAACCACATTTTTCATGGTTGTACTGTCGTAAACAAAAGCTTCTACGCCTGTTATTTCAAACTTTGCGGTAGGATACTTGGCTACATCAAAAAAATCAGGACTACTCAAATGTCCTTCCAGTTTTGCCTTATTTTCTGCATCGCCGGCAAGGTCAACCGCGTTCATAGAGGTGATATCAATAACAAAACTACCACCAGTTAACAAGCCATCTTTTGCAGCAAGGCTACCCTGCGTAAGCTTGAACGTTCCGTTGTGGGCACCATTTACTTTGGTTGCCGCCCAATTAATATTTGAACTGGCGCTATCGATTGAATACGTAACACCTTCAGCTAATGCTGCTGCTTCTTTTTCGCCTGTTGCTGCTTTGTCCACATCAGGCGCATTATTGCAAGCTGTAAACAATACTACAACTGCCAATGGTAATAAGATTTTTTTCATTGATTTTTAATTTTGATGCAAAGATAAAGGAATTAATTATTCAATGTTTAAACATTGAATAATTATTTTTTTACTAGTTATTGAAATGTGCTGTTCTCTCCACGATTTTAGAAAACAGGCAGTTAAAAGAAAACTGGTTTAAAAAAAACTACCGGTTATTCTGTCCGGCAACCGCCTTATAAATCCGGCTGCTTTGAAATTTGCTGAATTCGTTATAATCAGTAGCATGGGTAATAATCCAGTTTTGGTATGCCGCAAGATTTTGTACAGTTCCAAACAACCATTGATTGTAAGCATCAAACATACCTTCCTGCAAAAGCTGGCGCTGGTAATCAAACAAACGACTAGGGTATTTGTCACCATAACTGTTGAACCAGTCTAAAATAAAACGGGTTCTGATCATGGTAAGCGATTCGGGATGGATGCCCCCAGACGCAACAAGGCTTTGCTTTCGCATTATGCGTAAAAAAGCATCGGTAAAATTCACCGCATCTTTTGGCTCTTTACTAATTCCATTATCAAGAAAGATCTTTTTGTAACTCTCCAGCAAGATGGATTTGATCTCCGGTGTAGCTTTGTTTTGAGGCTCCATATTTACAAAGATCTCTCCATATAAAATGCTCCAAACTTTATCTGTTGTAAAATAATAATACTTACTGGCGTTGTAATAATTTTTTGAATAATTTGGGTCTACCTCAATCCCCTTTTCCCATTGCTTGATTGCTTCATAATTTTTTTGTCCCCATTGTAACTCGCCCAAATCATTGTAGAGAGCGCCACTTTCAGGGATTTTTTTTAATCCCTTCCGGTATGTTTTCTCAGCTTCCTTAGGTTGATCAAGATATTTGTAGATATTTCCAGCAATCTGGAAACACTGGTCATCAGCATCTTCTCTGTCGAGCAGGGGTTTTATCTGGCTTAATGCTCTGTTAAAATCCTTTTGGAAATAATAAGTGAGCGCAAGGTCTTTTGTAATATCAATATTATTTGGCTCAAGGGAAGCTGCCCGGGTTAATACAAGTGTTGCATTGGTAAAATCGCCCTGCTGCATAAAGGAACGGGCAGTTTCCTGCAATTCTTTGGCTGTTTGGCCATGCGAAAACTGTACGGTAAGCAACAGCGCTGCTTGAAAAATAACCTTTTTGATAATTTTCATTGCTATAAAAGTAATAAGAAAATTTAAAGTAACCACATCCATGGTGCATTTCACTTCCGGTAGCTATCGGAAGTTGCGAAACCACGTGGTTGATGACGCCAACAACAGCCTTAGGATACCAAACACAGACGGGAAGTAGCCTCATCCGTCCTCATGCTATAGCTTTGCCCAATCGACGGCTAACCGGTTTCATCAATTAAATGAGTTAGCAAACCATCCCGCAATTTCGGCTCAAACCAGGTACTTTTTGGAGGCATCACATTGCCACTATCGGCTATGTCAAATAACTGCTGAATGCTAACAGGGTGAAGACTTATAGCAACTGCCATCTCACCACTATCCACTCTTTTCGAAAGCGCTTCAATACCTCTTATTCCTCCAACAAAATCTATTCGCTGGTCGGTACGTTGGTCTTTAATGCCGAGGATAGGATCCAACAAGTTGTTTTGCAAAATGGTAACATCCAGAATACCAATCGGGTCGTTGGTGTAGGTGCCTTTTTTAGCTGCTAAAGTATACCACTGCTTATCTAAATAAAGTCCAAACTCATGCAATTTGGCTGGCGAAAAAGCTTTTTCTGCTTTGGTTACTGTAAAGCTCTTTTTCACTTTTTCTAAAAATGCTGCAATGCTCAGCCCGTTCAGATCTTTCACTACCCGGTTGTAATCCATGATGTGCAACTGGTTGGATGGAAATAAAGTAGTTAGAAAAATATTGGCACCTTCCGTTGCCTTTACACCCAAAGCCTTCCGCACTTTGGCAGCGGATGCTGCACGATGATGCCCGTCAGCGATATACGTAACAGGCACTCCCGTTTTAAACAATCCGGTGATGGCATTGATGGTATCTGTATCATTTACAATCCAGATACTGTGCTGAATTCCATCATCTGAAACCAAATCATACACCGGATTTTTTTCCCTTTTCCATTTGTCAATTAGTGCATCAATCGAATCAACATTTCGATAAGCTAAAAACACATTCCCCGTCTGGGCCCCGGTGGTAGTAATATGATTGATTCTATCTTGTTCCTTTTCGGGCCGGGTAAATTCATGTTTTTTAATCAAATTATTTTCATAATCATTTACGCTACTGCCGCAAACCAATCCTGTTTGACTTCTGCCGTTCATGATTAATTGGTAGATGTAGTAGCAGGCTTTGCTTTCACGAAATAAAATTTTCCGGCTGATGAATGCATCCAAATTTTTTTTTGCGGCATCATACACCTGCTGAGAATGAATATCAATATCTTCAGGCAAGTCAATTTCACTTTTAGTAATATGTAAAAAACTACTGGGGTTTCCCTGTGCTTCTATTTTTGCTTCCTTACTATTCAACACATCGTAAGGACGTGAGGCTACCTGTTTGGCATGTTGTGCTTCCGGACGCAGTGCTTTAAAAGGGTGAATGCTGATCATTATAAAAAAATATTAGCTTATCAAAAAAATTTAATGTAATTAACTATGCGTGCGTTTGGGCAAACGCTTTCATTGCCTGCACCAATATTTCTACGCTGCTGATGGGTAGTGCATTGTATAAAGATGCACGGAAACCACCTACCAGCCGATGCCCCTTAATGCCAACGATATTTAGCTCTTTGGCAAATGCGAGGAAAGACGCTTCCAGCGAAGGATCATTCATTACAAAACACACGTTCATTTTACTCCTGTCTTCCTCCACAACAGTACCGCTGAACAATGGACTTTCGTCTATTGTTTTGTACAGCAAAGCAGCTTTTGCATTATTTAATTTTTCAATTGCCGCTACACCACCGATGCCCTTCAACCAGCGCAAGGTTAACATACAAACAAACACCGCAAAAACAGGAGGCGTGTTTAACATGCTGCCTTCGTTGATATGATTGCGGTAGTCCATTATGGTAGGGATCGGGCGTTTAATTTTACCTGGCAAATTTTTATTCACCACTACCAAATTTACACCTGCCGGACCCATGTTTTTTTGAGCGCCGGCATAGATCAGGTCGAAGGCATTAAAATCAATTACCCTGCTAAAAACATCGCTGCTCATATCACCCACCAAGGGTGTGCTGGTGTAAGGAATCTTCTGCCACTGGCTGCCGTAAATGGTGTTATTGGTAGTGATATGAAAATAGGCTGCATCATTGGGAACTGCAAAATCTTTTGGAATAGCGGTGTAATTACTATCTTTTCCAGAACAAACCACTTCTACTTTACCATATAGTTTTGCCTCTTTGATGGCTTTAATTCCCCAAACACCGGTATCTGCATATGCGGCTGTTTCTTTATCATCAAGTAAATTCATTGGCACCTGCATAAATTGGGTAGATGCACCACCATGCAAAAACAATACTTCATGTTTGTCATCCAACTGCATCAATTCCTTTACCAGTGCCCTTGCTTCGTCCATCACCGCCTGAAAGATGGATGTACGGTGACCGATCTCTAAAATAGATAGACCGGTGTTATTATAGTTGAGTACTGCCTGCGCAGCCTGCTGAAAAACTTCCTGCGGCAAAATCGAAGGACCTGCATTAAAATTATGTATCACTGCTTAATCAATTAAAAGTAAGGGGTTATTTTTTCGAATGCAAAAGTACCCAAATGATATTTAATCTTTTTGTGAAATATTCAAAACTTTTACCATAATGCAGGAAATTATTTAACGGAAATTCCTATTTTATTATTAAAATAAAAGAATTCGGAGATACCAGAAGTATAAAATACTCCTTAACAGGTTTGGGCCAGCCTACTCCTCTTCCTTCCCGATTATTTTGCCGCCATTCTTCCAACTTTCATTCAATGCCTCCAATTCTTTGGTATCCAATTCGGTAAACCGTTGTTTGGCTAAGAACCGCAGATCGGGTTGCCCGGCATTCACCCAGGCAGTGTACCAAAATGAGGCCGTACTAGCGATAGATAAACGCATTCTTCTTTCGACCATCCCATCCAGCTTTTTACTGTAAGCAATGGTAAAAGCAGCAGAATATTGGCGGATCAAAATACCATTTCGATTTTCATAACTGTATTTCTGATCTGTGGGGAACGATTTGGTCAATTCTTTTTCAATACTTAACACAGAGTCAGCAGCTTTGGCACTTTCCAATACCCTCGCCCAGATATAGTCTCCGGGGTTTTCAATATATTTCGCCTTACCAATAAAGAAATCGTACTCTTTTTCTGCCAACAGTTCCGGCACCCTGCTTTCCCAAAAACCATGTATTCCTTTCTGGTTAGTGTATTGCCCGTTGTGATTGCTATTGGCGTGTAATGGTACATGTGAGTCGCCGATATAGTGCCCAATTTCTGCACTCAACTTCATGATCTTGCTAAAATTCCTTTCCTTAAAAGCCGCTGTGAGCCGGGATAGCATGGTTTGAATATGCCAGGGTACAATGCCAAATAGATTTAAAGAATCTTCGCCATATTTTGCAACTGCATCTTTCCATTTGCGGGGTAAAGCCGTGTACGGGTATTCGCCATAATGGTCAATATCAATGTAATGCCTCGGAGCTTCTGCCACCACCGCATAGCGCCGCTTATCCGGGTCCACTGCATGTTCTGAAATAAAACCAATATTTGGTTTGTACAAAACGATCATTTCGGGCGGTAATAAAAAAACAGCGTAGTAATTTATTTTCTGGTGTGCATAAAATCCCCAGCAGTAGCAATTGGATGCAAACAAACAACAGGCTATAAGCAAGAGGCTACGCTTCATGTTTTTGATATAATTTAAATGGGAATTTGATTTTACAGTTTACATCTTTTTAGAAAGATGTAAATTTCCACTTCAGGAGACGGGGGCAAAATGCGAACTATCCACCACCGCCGTGACACCACCGCTTACCGCAAACTTCATTGTTTGTGCAGCACTGATATTGGTAATCGGCTTTATCCGATTTTTTGGGATGATGTACACATTACCTGCCACCGAATAAGCCATCGGAACATACACAGCCACATAATCTTTAAACCCAAAGTCTTCCATATTGTCTTGTGTGATAAAGCCCACCCGCCATACATCATTGTCATCTACATTGGCCAGCACATTTTGGGTAAACTTCTTTTTCTCACCAGCAAATGCTTCAAAAAAGTCTTTCAGCGTAGAATAAATAAATTTTATACCCGGTGTTTTTTCTAACAACCGGTCAAAAGCATCCACCGCTTTGCCAAATATAAAATTGGAAGAAACATACCCGACCGTTAAAACCAAAACAATCACTACAATGAAACCAATTCCGGTGATATGTCTTTCTTTTCCCTGCGTATCTGTCATTAAATTGGGAATCAGGCCAAATAAAAAGTTGGGTAAAATACCATCTATAAAATTAAACAAAGCCATAATGGCCCAAAAGGTTATGGTGATCGGCGCCAGTATTAATAAACCCTGCAAAAAAAATTCTATTAATTTCTTATATATCGATTTCTTTTTCATAAACATCTATTTAAGGGTCAAAGATAAATATTTGACTTACGATAAGCCATTATGAATTAATTGTTACGAATGGCAAAATAGATACATGGAAACTTTGGTTACACAAATAGTTTTCCTAGTTTTGCACCCGATTATGGCAGATATTGAAACAGGCATCAGGATTAAGGAAAAGGCACATGTTCTTTTTATGCAATACGGGCTCCGGAGTGTAAGTATGGA
>JBGSMI010000410.1:0-4070 GCA_041740215.1 Ferruginibacter sp. | reverse complement strand
TTTAGTCCTGCAAATGCTGCAGAATTTATTTAATGATGTATCAATGCCGTTAAGTAAAGAAAAATTGCCGCTAAGGCGTTAAGGCGTTTTTTCTTTGGCATACTGTGGTTACAATTTTCAAAACGTCTCAACGTCTTAGCGGCCAAAAAGCCTTAATGGTATTAAGAAATGTATCGCAATTTTGTTAAATAAAGTATCAATGCAGTTAGGTAGAGAAAAATTTGCCGTCAAGGCGTTAAGGCGTTTTTTTCTTTGTCTTACTATGATTACAATTTTCAAAACGTCTCAACGCCTTAGCGGCATAAAAAAAGCCTTAACGGCATTGAGTAATGTATCGTAATTTTATTAAAAGAGGAATTGATTGTTTGGTAGCGTTGGTTTTGCTGATCCTTGCATTCCCGGTTTTGATGATAGCATCAGCCTTTTTATATGTAGCCAACAATGGCAAAGTATTTTTTACACAGGAAAGGCCGGGTAGAAAAGCCAGGTTGTTCAGGGTCATCAAATTCAAAACCATGAATGATAAAAAAGATCCACATGGTAGATTGTTGCCGGATAAGGAAAGATTAACGCCGGTGGGTAAATTTATCAGAACCACTTCCATTGATGAATTGCCCCAGATGATCAACGTACTGAAAGGTGATATGAGCCTGATTGGTCCAAGGCCGTTGTTGCCAAAATATTTACCGCTCTATAATGAGCAGCAAAAGCGCCGCCATGAGGTAAGACCGGGCATCACGGGCTGGGCGCAGGTGAATGGCAGGAATGCTATTAGTTGGAATAAGAAATTTGAGTTGGATGTTTGGTATGTAGATCATATAGGCTTTTTACTGGATTTAAAAATCGTTTGGTTAACCGTTATTAAAATATTTAAAAGAGAAGGTATTACGGAGCAGGGCAGTGCCACTATCTCAGCATTCAACGGAAATAATTAGGCCTCACCCCAACCCCTCTCCAAAGGAGAGGGGTTGGGGTGAGCACTTAGGTAAATGCCAACATGATAACGGGCAATATTTAAAATAAATAGATATAATATGAAAGAAAAATTTTTGGCTTCCTTTAAAGAAGCATTACAAATTGAAGACAGGGAAGTATTGGCAACCGATGTTTTTCGTGATTATGATGAATGGGATTCATTGAGCAGGCTATCATTGATTGCTGCTTTAGATGAAGAATATGATTTGCAGATTGAAGACAAGGAATTTGAGAAGTTGGTTACAGTTGGTGATTTGATGGAAGTGGTGGGGAGGAAGGGTCAAGGTTGATGCTGGATATTGGATGCTTGATGCTGGAAGCTTGATATATGATAGTTGATACTTGATACTTGTTCCGATAGTTATTGGCAGTTAATGGTTTGGCAAGTTTGGTCGTTTAGTCATTTTGTTTTGCAAGCAAATTCACATGGCTTTACTTTAAGTAAATAGAATAGTGCAGCTTTTAGCGTGTGCTTATTGTAATTATTAAGATGCTTTATTTTAATCAATCAGGATTGCTTGTTCCTGGTGCGGTAATTTCTTCAAGTGTGAATGAATTGGAAACTGAATTTGTAACCAATATTCCTACACCGGAGAGGATAATTCATTTTAGCGCTTATATAAAATATTCAGATGCACTTAACAAGGTATGTGAAAATAGGGCATTTGTTCAACGGATAGATGGTTCATTCGTAACCAAAGAACAAAGTCCGACAGATATTGACGTTGTTACTTTTATCGATTTTCACCTTATTGCAAAGTTAGGCAATATGCTGCAGTCGTTTAAATACCCGGAATCGGAAACGAACTTTGCGGTAGATGCATACATAGTTGCAGTTTATCCAATTGAACACAGCCAACATTATTTATATCAACATGACAAGGCATATTGGATCGATCAATTTGATACAACAAGAAGAAACAGGAAAGGCAATAGATACTCAAAGGGGTTTTTAGAAATAATTTATTAAATTTACAATATGACGGATAGTAGAATTTTTAAATTGATCGACCTTATCGGAGACATTAAAAAGCTGGATGAAATGATTACCCTCCATAAAAAAGTAGGGAGTGAAAATTTGATGTTGTCGCAATACCAGGCTAAAAAGATTAAGCTAACTGGCTACCTTCTGTCCGCTTTAAACACCCCGCCTTTCAAGTCTGCATCCGGTATTCTTTTTATTAAGCAGTTTCTTGATAAGTACTATAACGATTCGTCCATTTTGCCTGAAAACAGTGATTTATCTTTGAATGATTTGAGAAAATTGGAGGCTGCTTTATAATACCCTGCTGGGTTCACTAACTATACAGGTCATCTTTACTGGTCGGTACCGAAGGTCAGACCAGTAAAGAAGTCTGAGCTTGAATAGGGTAATCGAAGCGTTTATTCCGGTTCTATCGTACAAAGTTTGGGAAGCGGAGAGCTAGCACTGGTATATGTCGGACTTTGCAGCCGCCTTGCCTGGCTGATTCGAAATATACCCTATCTCTCTTATGTCAGCATTCTTTAAAAATAAAAAGTTAACTTAGTATTTAAAGCATTCCCAATGACTACAGTAGCTATTCGCAAAAAATTAACCGACTATTTAAAAGTGGCCGATGAAAAAAAAATCAAGGCCATCTATGCGCTTGTAGAAGATGAAATTGATCAACCAGGGCTGGAATATACCGATGAATTGAAAGCTGAACTGGACAATCGTTTGAAGGATTATTATCAATCAGGTAAAATGATTACTGCTGCTGCTGCAAAAAAGCAAATTGATCAAATATTAAAAGCATGATTTAGTAGTGACTTATCACCATTATTTTGAACCAAGAGCTTTGAAAGAGTATACTGCCGCCTTAAAATGGTATAAAAATAGAAGTAAAGTAGCAGCAGAAAATTTTGTCAAAGAAATGGAAACAGCTATTGCTGTAATTTGTGGGGAACCTTTCCGTTACCGGGTTAACTATCAACAATTCCGGGAAGTATCATTAAAAAAGTATCCTTTCTATCTTATCTATTCAATTGAGGAAGCAAAATACCGGGTGTTGATTTTTTCGGTGTATCATCACAAACGTAATCCTGCACGTAAGTTTCAAAAAAAATAATATTGACTACTTAAAGTCGGGAGACACCCACCATCAGCCTACTTAGGTAAACGACATTGGCTGATAAAGCACTCAAAATCGTTTAATAGAAATGTTGAACGGATTTCTACAATGAATCAATTATATCCTTATGGCCCTTTTAAAATTCAACAATGTAGGCATCGCCGGTATGGCAGCCTGCGTTCCTGCTAATACCATTGTTAACTATAATTATACAGAGCATTTTTCTGCGGAAGAAGCTAAAGAAGTAACTGACAAAACGGGGATACTGGAAAGAAGGTTTGCTTTACCGGGCACTACATCCTCCGATCTTTGTTTTGCTGCGGCGGAGAAACTGATCGCAGATATGCAGATTGACAAGTCGGAGATTGACCTGCTGGTTTTTGTATCGCAAACACCCGACTACCGGATGCCTGCAACTTCCATCTTATTGCAAAATCGCCTCGGATTATCCATGCAAACCATGGCGTTTGATATCAGCCTCGGTTGTTCGGCATTTGTTTATGCGCTTTCGGTTGTGTACTCCATTATGGAAAAATCCGGCTTTAGAAAAGCGCTGTTATTAGATGGAGAAACCCGTTCAAGGGTGTACTCTCCCAAAGATCGTAAGACGGCCTTTTTATTTGGGGATGGCGGTATTGCAGCCATCATCGAGAAAGGAGAACGTTTTAGTGAAAGTTTCTTTTCATTAAATTCAGATGGTTCCAGGGAAGACCTGATTAAAATAAAAGCGGGTGGCTATCGCTATCCCAGCACACCAGAAACATTGGTAGAGAAAGTGATTGATGAACATGGCAATATGCGAAGCGATGAACATGGTTATATGGAAGGAGCCGATGTTTTCAATTTTGTATTGCGGGAAATTCCACCGGATATCAAAAGGATGGAAGCTTTTTCCGGCAAGCTGCTGTCGACACTAGACTACTATCTTTTTCACCAGGCCAATGATTATATGAATGGCTACCTGGCAAAAAAATTAAAATTGCCGGTTGAGAAAGTCCCTTC
>JBGSMI010000391.1:0-9876 GCA_041740215.1 Ferruginibacter sp. | reverse complement strand
GTTGGTTAGGGCTTACGTATTTGGGAGTTGATGCACCCTTTTTCTTTATTTTTGATAAATTCATTTGCACCAATTAAAATAATTAATACCCCAAATGTAAGTCAGTTCGGCATTTCATAGTTACTGAGCAGACCCTATATATTCTCTCAATAAATTATTTATGCTCTGCTCTCTTTTTCAATTCTTCTACCGGCATGTTATTCATTCTGCCGGCTGGGTTTTTGCCTCATACGTTATTACCCTTGGCATGGTTGCATCTATGGGCACCGTAAGTGGTCCTGTATATTTTGGATAGAAATAATCTGGATAGGAGTTATCGAAACTGTAATAAATATCAAGGCCATCCATTTCAGCATTTAGGCTGACGGACAATTCTCCGTTGTCATTTTTGCTTACCATAAAATCCACATCATACATACTCGGAGCATATTTTTTTCTGCAACATCAAATCGTTTAAAATAATCTTTAATTAAACAACAAAAAAGGTTCTGCAAATGAGAACCTTTTTGTGTTTGTAAAACGACTGCCTATCTAAGAAAAATTTTAATTAGTTCCAATCATCTTTTATGTCTTTTGCAACATTGGGATTGCTACTTTTTTCATCTACTGGTATTGGAAGTAACACATTTTTATCTTTAAAAGGATTGGCTGGCTGTGTAGGCTCCTCTGCGTTTTTTTCAGCGTTAATTGTTTCTTTTGCGATACCCCAGCGGATAAGGTCAAAATAGCGGGATTGTTCTCCACACAGTTCAAGCTGGCGTTCCCTCATCAAAATTCTCATTGCATTTGTTTGATCTCCCAAACTGGTATAAGCAACTGCACCAGACCTGCTTCTTACATCATTGATCAAAGCCAGTGGCACTGCGGAGGTAACCCCCTGCTGTATATAGGCTTCTGCCAACATTAATTTTACATCCGCATAGCGTATCACTTGCCCATTAATGCCACTTTGAGGGCCACCATAACTGGCTACTTTGTCATAATACCCATATTTTAACCACCGGTAGCCACCGTTAGAACCTGTGAAACTAAAAGGAATGATACCACCAGCGCAACTCTGGCAATATTCAGTCTGTCCACCACTTGCAGCATCTCCGTAAAAAGTAAATTTAGCCCTTGGGTCTGTATAAGCCGCACCCCCAACCGGGTTCGGATACGTAAATGCTTTAACAGCACTGGTAGTGATAAAAACATTTTTCCAATCATTAAATCCATACTCTTGAGCCCTACCCGAATGAGATGCTTTTAGCCCCCAGGCTTCCTGCCCACCAAACATGAAATATTGATTACCGATACCCCAGTCTGTCCATTCCTGATTCATAACCTGAAAAATTGTTTCCGGATTATTCTGATTCTGTGTACTAAATAAATCAAGATATTTGTTTGCTAAATTGTAGCTGAATGGAGGCTGCGTGAGTAAAGTAAATTGAGCCTGTGCCTGTGCCCATTTTTTTTGATATAAATAGGCTTTCCCTAATAATGCAATGGCAGCACCTTTAGTAGCCCTTCCCAGATTAGTGCCTGGATAGCTTACTGGCAGATCGACAATTGCTTCCGTAAGATCTTTTTCGATCGTTGTCCAGACTTCAGCTACTTCCGCTCTTGACGGATAGATATTCTCTATTGTGCTTGCATAGCTTGTACGTAGCGGAACTTTTCCATAAGAATTTACCAGATTAAAATTTGCATACGACTTTAAAAATTTCGCTTCCGCTATATACTGTTTTTTATTCACCTTATCAGCAGCAGCTTCAGGCTGCCACAATGTAGCCCTGTCTATAACCACATTTGCCCTGAAAACCATCCGATATAATGAAGCCCACAATTGAGACATCTCACCATTGTCGGAACTGAATCTGTATTGTGCCACTGCAAGCAATCCTCCCTGCAAAGGAGCGTCGCCCTTTGCCTCGTAACCTAATAAGTCAAATATAAAATAATATTCTCTGCTCCACAATCCCTGGTGTAACAAAGTAGCATAAGTAGCAATTACTGCCTGGTTCAATACCTCATCACTCGCAAAGTAGGTATCGTAGGTGTAAGCACTTTTATTCTGAAGGTCTAATTTCGATTTACTGCAACTTCCTGCTGTAAAGAGGAGTACTGCAAATGACAGATAAAAAATTATTTTTTTCATACGTTTAATTTTAGAATTAATTAAGATTTTTTAAAATCCAACCTGGATACCGGCCATTATAATCCTTGGCTGAGGTAGTTGAAAATTATCCATGCCACGACGGAATATGA
The DNA here is from genome assembly GCA_041740215.1 of Ferruginibacter sp. Lineage (GTDB taxonomy): Bacteria > Bacteroidota > Bacteroidia > Chitinophagales > Chitinophagaceae > Ferruginibacter. The sequence continues at coordinate 7,629 of JBGSMI010000391.1, read as the reverse complement.
AGGCTGCGCCGTTGCCTGCATCAAGGGTACTCACTTCAGGGTCGAAGCCTTTATATTTTGTAATAGTAATAAGATTTTCTGCAGCAATATATACACGTACGCTTGATAAAACATTGTGTGTAAATGTGCTGATCTTGTTAGCTGGCATGGTATATCCAACTGTAAGATTTCTTAATCTCATAAAAGAGCCATCTTCTACAAAAAAATCTGAGGGACGCAGGTTACCTCCGGCAGTAACATTCTGGCCTGCTCTTGGCAACGATGCTACATCCCCCGGATTTTTCCAACGGTCTAACATCGCCGTAGATGCATTGGCCCCGGTAGAAGAATTGTGTGTAAAGAACCTGGTAGTATTTACCAATTTTAAACCACTCACACCACTTACAACAAGATTCAGGTCGAAGTTTTTATAACTCATGTTGGCATTAAAACCATAAATAAATTTTGGCATCGGGTTGCCCAATACTTTTTGATCGGCATCTGTTAACTGGTTGTTGCCATCAAGATCTTTAAAAATAAAATCGCCTGGTTTTAATCCATCCTGATAAATACCACCCGGTGCTTTTGCATTGAGTGCATCAATTTCTAGCTGGTCTTTAGCAACACGGTCTACATTGTATCCGTAAAAAGAACCGATGGGTGAACCTTTTGCCGTGTAGGTGATAGGACTTAAATTATTAAAAGCGCCATCCCTGATAGGAGCCTGAAACTGGCTGCCAAGAGACAATACATTGTTTTTATTAAAAGCTCCATTTACATTAATGGCATAATTAAAGTTTTTGCCAGAAACACTGCGGTAGCCAATAGAAATTTCTACACCAGTGTTTTGAGCATCCGCAGCGTTTGTTACTATACTGCTGCCAATGCCCCCAACACCACCAATTCCATTGCTGGTAGGCAAGGGCACATCAACCAATAGCCCGCTACTTTTTCTGTTATACCAGTCTAATACTACTGTTACCCTGTTGTTAAACATAGTAAGATCAAGCCCAATATCTGTCTGGTCTGTTTGTTCCCATTTTAAATTTGGGTTTGATAAACTATTAACGCTGGTACCGGAATTGAAGCTTTCGTTATTTCCAAAAGAGTAAACCAGGTTGCCTGCAGGGCTACCGCTGTAAGTGTTTACGTCTGTTAGAAATAGGTTGATTTTATTATTGCCCGTACGTCCCCAGCCTGCCCTTAACTTTCCTTCATTCAAAAATGGAAGGTTCTTTTTTATAAAATCTTCTTCACTAAATTTCCAGGCAACACCAGCACCCGGAAAATTACCAAAGCGATTGTTAGTACCAAAATTGCTGGAGCCATCTCTGCGGACGCTTGCAGACATAATATACTTGCTGTTATACGCATAGGAAACCCTGCCGTAATAAGACATTAAGGTTCCAAACTGAGTGCCATAGCCTATACCAGCATTGCTCACTGTTTGCGTAAGTGCACCAGATACAAACGGTATGTTGTTGTTTGGAATATTTGTGCCTATTATACCAAGGCTTTCGGAATTACCTGCATCTATATAACTGTTACCAACGGTAGCTGATAAATCATGTTTACCAAAAGTTGTGTTATAGCTCACGTAGTTTTCAAATGTATAAGTGTTGTACTTAGACATATTGGAATTTGCCTGCCTGGTAAACGAAAGAAAGTTAGAGGCTGTGTAAGGCAACTGAAAACTGCTACTGCTTCCTCCTCCGATCGTCATTGCTATCTGCGACCTGAATTTTAAACCCTTTATTAAATTTACTTCACCGAAAAGTTGTGGAAAGAATACATACTCATCAGATTTTTGTTTTATGATACCAAGCGGTTGTAATGGATTATTTACGTCGCTATTGTCATTTACATTACTTAAGATTGAATATCCTCCCAGCACAGTTGAATCATAAATGGGTTGGTAAGGTGCATATAAGACAGCATTCCTTACGCTTGCCAACTGCCCGTTGTTTTTTGTATAACGAATATTTATATTTTGGCCAAAGCGGAATCTGCCGATTGTTTCCTCAAGCCCCAGGCGAACGTTCAGCCTTTTATTTTGGAAATCATTCACAATAGCTTCCTGGTTTATATAACCAACCGAAAGGTTATATAGCACCTTTTCGCTTCCTCCGTTTACATTCACATAGTTTTCAGAAATCATTGCCGGGCGAAACACCTCGTCTTGCCAATTGGTTACATTCTTATCTTTCAACTCGCCATTGGTAAACTTAATGGGTGGTGTTTGTCCGTTTGTAGCAGCAATATCTTTTATCAAATCTACATAGTCGTTTGTTTGCAGCAAATCCAATTTTTTCCTGACTTTTGCTACGCCTATTTTTGAAGAAAAAGTGATTTTTGGTACACCACTTTTAGCCCTTTTAGTAGTCACTATTACCACACCATTTGCTGCGGCAGAACCATAAATAGCGGTAGATGAGGCATCTTTTAAAATAGTGATATTCTCGATATCCTGTGGGCTTAAACTGTTGAAGTCTCCCTGGATACCATCAATTACATAGAGTGGACTTGCATCTTTAAAAGACCCAGTACCCCTGATAATGATTTGTGCTCCAGAACCTGGTACTCCGCTTGAATTGATAACCTGAACTCCCGCAGATTTACCAATTAGCAGTTGCTCTGCGCTGGTAGCGGCAGTTTGCCCGGCACTTTTTGCAGAGATTACATCCAATGCACCTACTACATTTTTTCGTTTTGCCGTGCCATAACCTACCACCACTACTTCATCCAAATTTTTAGGGTTACTACTCAACACTACATTTTTAATGCCGGCGTTGGAAATCTTTATCTCTTCCAAACCATTGCCGAGGTAGGAAAATACCAACACGGTACCTGCTGGTACGTTAACTGTATAATCACCGTTGTTATCTGTTATCACGCCATTGGCGGTTTGGCCTTTCACCATAACACTTACGCCCGGTATAGGTTTTCGGGTATCCGCATCCGTTACTTTACCTGAAACAGTAACACTGCTTTGCGCAAAAGAGAGTGTAGCGAGAAATACTGATACCATCAGTAGCAATAAAATTTTTTGACAGCATGGGCGCTGTCGGAATGTTTGTCTCATAATCATAAACGATCGTTTTTGGTTAATATTTAATTATAGTTGGAAAAAAATTTAATTGTTAATTACACAGTAAAATCATTCGTTTTTAATTTTTTTAAAATTGAAGGCTATTGAAACTGGCTATTAATAATATCTTGAACGAATTTCTTTTTTGCTGGTTTTTGCAAATTGACACGCTCTTTATAGATATATATGGCTGTAAATAAGCCTATATGCGTTCCGGAAATGTCCTCAACTCAAAATACATTTTCTCTCCGTTTAATTCAATCAGGCATTATCATAAATGCGCAAAAAAATGAACGGTTTCCACTTTTTAATCCTCTCTATCCTAACTACCGTTTTTGTATTTCTCCAAAAATGAGGAGATAAACAATTTTGCTTTTCAATTCGAAGCACTTTAGCCTGCCAGGCTTTTTTAATGATTCAATTTTATATAAATATTTTCTTCATTGTTTCAAATAATTTATACATCCATTTTAGCATGTATTAATTTTAAAAATGGACGGAAAGCCACGCAGAGTCAAACTGGTGGAATACAAGGCTAATTTTTTTTAGGGTATTTATACAAGGCCGGCTTGCTACAAATAAGAATTAACAAGTGCAGATTTCATAGAGTTTAGTTCAAGAACGAAAATGACCCTTTAGCTAGAAAAAGCATTTAAAAAATCCTCCGTTGTATGTAAATGGTCAATTTGGAATGCACTTTTGCACCTTTGATTTCACCAGTAAAGAGGATTGGAAAAACTCACTTAATCCACTGTGCGTAATGACTACACAATCTTCACACAAACTACGTTGCAAATTGTGATGGAAAGTGATTTTCATTCAAAAAAATAGAGTTAAGAATAGAATCATATAGTTTGTAATTTTTAACTAAAATAAAAGCAATGTTGATAGCGTTTTGAACGCTCTGTAAGCGTATATCGGTTATGTCTGAATTTTGAATTCGACTTGTCAAAAATAGGCCCTTAGATTTTACGGCAGGTTATAAATATTATCAAATAAGTATAGATTTATTGCAACTATTTGTTTAACACTTCATGCTAAATTAAGCGGTAAAAAACTCAACAAAATTTCACAATTATAAATATTCAATAAGGATTTATTTTGTTTTTAGACTTAAATTTTTTAAAAATGGAATACGTTATTTTGTCAAACTTATTTCTTGATAAACAAGAACCGGGTGATAGATACCAGCATTTGAAAGTTCATTTGTTTAAGCTCAAAGTTTATATCGACTGCGACATTTTTACATAAACTTTAAGCTATTTTATTTGAAACCGCTAAATGGTATAACAATACAGTAATCCGGTTTAAGAATACATATCACTTAAGACTGTCTTGATTATTACGAATTTTTAAAACTTAGTGCCTACGATATAATTTGTCTGAATTCATTTTATTTAGATGGCGTCGTCCTCGATATGAAAAAATATAGAGCAAACTCCTTTTATTAATGGAGGATTATACAATGCTGAAAGCATATTTTAAATCGATGGTGAACGCAAAATCCGTAAAAAAATTATTTAGACTGGTTAGAACAGAAGCTAATAAGGAGCACTGTGATTGTAGACAAAATATATTTTCCGCACGATGGGGTATGTTTAAATTCGGAAGTACCGTACAGTATAAATCTACAGGGCGAAAACTTCAATTAAAACTTGTTTTGCCTGCGCAAGCAACTTTAGGACTTGACAGAATTTTTGTATTCGCACCAATGAGAACAGCTGTAATTGGCTATCGAAAAGGCCAATTGATAAAATGGCAAATGCCTTGTGGTAAGAAAGAGTTTCTCATAGTAGATGCACTGAATGCGAAGTTCCATTCCGGCATCTACGAGTTGGAATGCTTACCCATTACTGACAACCATTCCGGCGCAAGCTTATGAGTAGGTGACAAACACCCAACGGCAACGCAAGTTATAGTCACAGCATTTTAACGGAAAAGCGGAAAGCCAGCAAGCGTAAAAAAGCACCTCTTAAAATTCCACAAAATCTCAAAAAATCCGGTACCGACATTTCTGGTAATTGCTGCTGAATAATCTTTCCCGTAATAAATTGCTTTAAAAATTTAGAAGCTTAATTTGTGTTCTATTTTACCCTTTTTAATATGCGTGCATCCCTGCTTCTTTTATTTGCCCTTGTAGTATCATTCAGTATTGGCTGCAATCAATCTGCTAAACCACAAAAAGTTTCACTTAGCAAACAGGACCTGTTTTATTGTGACTCATTAAAAATTGACAGCAGTATCATCGTCCTGTTAAGAATTCTTACTGATTCAGCAGTAATTCCATTTCCCGGCAACTCTCAAAGCATCTTTCACGAAGACAGTACGATTGCGCAGGTGCCCGGGCTGGTGTTTAATGCCACGGATAGCAGTACAAATAAGATCGTGGCATATTTATCCGATTATTTTCTGGCAAAAGGCTATTCCATCTTTACACTCGATGAGCAGTTCGGCATTGAAGGGCACCCTAACACGCTGGCCATTTTAAAAACAACCGATAAATACCAAATACTAAGGCAGGTAGGCACCAACGGTATCAACTATGATATTACCAATGACAGCTTACTGCACATCATCAAAACCTTCGACCAGAAATATGGATTGCAATTAACCGGCGCCTCCGGTGACTGGTGCCAGTTTAAGATCAATATGCCGCCTGTAAACTGGCTGACTTTTGCGAAAGAAGCTTACAAGGTTTGCCCGGATATTGTAGAGCAGGGGGCTGGTGATGTAGATAATTTGGCGGAGGAGATGCAACGGACTGGGGTGCTGTATTTTTGGTGGGATTAGGGGGATTCGAAACAGCTAGTTAAATGACCACATACATTCAGACCGACGAAAGGAATATTACAAGCCGATATTTATTATAACTTACCTTCACGGCCTAAAATTATAGGATCAGAAAATGACACAAAAGCAATTAGAAAATTATCTCTGGGGGGCAGCTAATATTCTGCGTGGAATGATTGATGCTGCCGATTTTAAGCAATACATTTTTCCCTTATTATTTTTTAAACGTGTGAGCGACTTGTGGGATGAAGAATACCAGACGGCTTTGACTGAAAGCGGAAACGATTTAAGCTATGCTGAGTTTGCAGAAAACCACCGCTTTCAAATTCCTAAAAACTGCCATTGGGAAGATGTACGGAAGAAAACGGTTGATGTCGGAGCTTTTTTACAAAAGGCTTTGAACGGCATTGAAAAAGCCAATTTTGAAATGCTGCACGATGTATTTGGTGATGCACAGTGGACCAACAAACGCCGGATGAGTGATGAAAAAATGCTTGACCTGATTAAGCATTTTAGTAAAATGAAACTGACCGTTGAAGAAGTGCCGCATGATATAATGGGCGAAGGCTACGAATACCTAATTAAGAAATTTGCTGACGACAGCGGACATACCGCAGCCGAGTTTTACACCAACCGCACGGTTGTAAAACTGATGACCCAAATTACTGACCCAAGAAGTAGCGAAAGCATTTACGACCCTACTTGCGGCAGTGGTGGTATTTTGCTGAGTGCTGCTTTGCATTTAAAAGAGCAAGGCAAAGAATACCGAACGCTGAAACTGTACGGACAGGAGCTTAACCTCATTACCTCTGCCATTGCCCGTATAAATATGTTTATGCACAATGTAGATGAGTTTTTGATTGTGCAGGGCGACACCTTAGACAGCCCGCAGATATTGGATAATGATGCATTAAAAAAGTTTGATGTAATAATGGCCAACCCACCGTACAGTGTAAAAAAGTGGAGCCAGGCCAAATGGATGAACGACCCTTTTGGACGCAATATTTGGGGAACACCTCCGCAAGGTTGTGCAGACTATGCTTTTCAGCAGCACATAATGAAAAGCCTGAACCCCGAAACAGGCCGTTGTGTGGTGCTTTGGCCGCATGGCGTTTTGTTTAGAGACAGCGAAGCCGAAATACGCAAACGCATGATTGAAGCAGATTATGTAGATGCCGTAATTGGCTTGGGCAAAAACCTTTTTTACAACAGCAGCATGGAAAGCTGTTTGCTGGTATGCAGAATGAAAAAGCCAAAAGATAGAAAAGGCAAAATCATTTTTATAAACGGGTTAGATGAAGTAAGAATTGACAGAAGCAACGCTTGGCTTGAACCACAGCACATAAAAAGGATGAGTGATGCTTATTGGAAATTTAAAAATGAAGATGGATTTTCTACAGTTGTGAGCAACAAAGATGTCTTAGAAACTAATGGAAACCTAAGTATTCAGCTCTATGTAAAGCAAGTTGCCATTGTTAGTGAGCATGACACCACTGATTTGATTTCAAAAATCAAGACAGGACAAATAGAAATTAATGCCTCAATGGACAAATTATTTAAACAACTAAATCAAATCGGTTTAGAAGCATGAAATTAAAGAAAGATACATGGGCTTCTATTCAAATTGGGAATATTGTTTCTGAATTAAGAAACAGTTCCAATAATCCTGATAAAGATGGATATGATAGGTATGTTGGCTTTGAGCATATTGAATCTGAAAATATTCATTTGAAGCAATTCGGAGATTTAAATGATGGAGTAAGTTTCAAGAA
>JBGSMI010000378.1:0-2396 GCA_041740215.1 Ferruginibacter sp. | reverse complement strand
AAAATAAAATTTTGTTTTTTAATCCTATGCTATTTATACCCTATTGCAACTTTTTCCCAAAATATAAAAGGGTCGGTAAAGTCGAAATCCGGGCAGGGAATCGCTTTTGCCAACATAAGCGTGTTGAATACTTTTAAAAATACCCTTACAGATAAGCAAGGTAATTTTTCGATTTTTCTACCGGAAGGAACCTATACGATTTCCATAGGGGCAGTGGGATATACCAGCTTTATTCAGCAGGTGACATCCTCACCATCAGGCGATCCAATTGAAATCATATTAGAAGAAACAATTGAATCGCTCAATGAAGTGGTCGTTACCGGTACAAAAATAGCGGTGGCCAAAAACTATGTTCCTTTTAATGTATCAGTGGTTAACCGGCAGCAAATTGAAAATAGCAGCGAGTCGGCGCTGTTGCCGGTATTGGCGGAGCAGGTGCCGGGTTTATTTGTAACAGAAAGGGGAATAACCGGGTTTGGCGTAAGTACTGGTTCAGCAGGTGCTATTTCGATGCGGGGGCTCAGTGGCAGTCCCAATAACCGGGTATTGATTTTAGTCAATGGCAGTCCACAATTTATGGGGATTTTCGGCCATCCGCTGGCTGATGCTTATGTTGCCTCTGATGTGGAGAAAGTGGAAGTCATTCATGGTGCAGGTTCCGTATTGTATGGTACCAACGCTATGGGAGGAGTGATTAATATCATTACCCGCAGCCAGGCGCAAGATGGTTATTCCTTTAATGCAAGAATTTTAGGTGGATCTTTTAATACACAAAAATATATGGCCAATATCGGCTATCGTAAAAAAGGATTTAGTGCAATGGCTTCCTTCAATAAAGATCGTACCGACGGACATCGGCCTGCTGCGGACTTTACTATTACCAATGGTTACCTAAAACTGAACTATGTTTTTTCAACCCATTTTAAAATGGGGGCAGAGACCAACTTAGCTAAATTTAAAGCAGCAGACCCGGGCCCTGAGAATGGGCAACCCGGAGCATTGATTGACATTTTTAGGGGCTCTACTTATTTTTACCTGGCAAACAATTATAAAAAAACTTCCGGCAACCTGCAATTCTTTTATAACTATGGAAAACACAACATTTCAGATGGTTTCCGATCAAGTGATGCCAATTACGGGGTTAATTTTTACCAGGCATTCAGGCAGTTGAAAAATAACACTACCACGGTAGGGGTTGACTATAAAAACTATGGAGGAAAGGCCAAAAATATTTTTGCGATGAATGGGCAGGGAATTGTTTTTGGTGATCAGAGCATTACAGAATGGGCTCCCTATTTACTGAGTCAACAAACAATTGCCCAAAAACTCATATTGAGCGGCGGGGTAAGAATGGAGCATAACAGCGTGTACGGAAATTACCTGGTGCCTTCCGGTGGAGTTTCTTACCTGGTAACTAATAACACAACCTTAAAAGCATCCGTATCCAAAGGGTTTAGAAGTCCTTCAATGCTTGACTTGTATCTTTTTGCACCTGCCAATCCGAATTTGCAACCTGAAAAAATGAGGAATATTGAGTTTACAATCAACCAACACCTGGTCGGTAAAAAGGTGAGACTTGAGGCAACTGTCTTTAATGTACAAGGGAACAACCTGATACAAACAGTATTTCAGAATGGTGGTCCGAAAAATGTAAACACAGGTGTTTTTAACAATACCGGAGTTGAATTTTCAGGTAAATACCAACTGAATCAACAGGTAAACCTGGCAGTGGTTTATGCATACACTGCGTTAAAAAATCCTGCGTTGGCAGTACCAACGCAGCAATTGGGGATGACAACAAATTATCAGTCAAAAAAATGGCTGTTGAATATAAGTATGGAAAATATTGCTGGTCTCATTAAACAAGTACAGCCTGTTGTATTAAAAAGTAGTTATTTTTTGGTCAATGCAAAAGCCGGGTATAAAGTAAATTATTCGTTTGATGTATTTGTGAAAGGTGAGAACCTTACCAACCAGTCGTATCAAATCAATAAGGGGTATCCGATGCCGGGTATATTGATCTTTTGCGGAGTAAATTTTCATTTGTTTAAACAACAATAATAGCCCAATAATACGTGCGTCTTAGAATGCAACCAGCTACCCAAATAAAAAAGTTAGTTTTGCAGAATACTTCAAGCATAAACTATTTTATGACGACAATTTCCACTCCGTTTAATCCATTGCGTTTGTCTTTGATAAACAGTCGTACTTACCTGTTTGCGTTGATTTTTGTGGCAGGTAATTTATTGATGCCGCAATTGGTGCACACCATACCAAAAGGCGGACTAATATTTTTACCGATTTATTTTTTTACGCTAATAGCGGGCTACAAATTCGGATTTAAAGTAGGCTTACTAACTGCTCTGTTATCCCCATTGGTGAACCATTTTTTATTT
>JBGSMI010000339.1:0-4189 GCA_041740215.1 Ferruginibacter sp. | reverse complement strand
AGCCTTGTTTTTATCGACATTTTGTGATTTATTATTAATTTTATTTTTGTGCATTTTTTACAGTAGCCCCATTAACATCATCAACTCTTTCCGCTTTTTTACAACCTGCATCGGAATCAATTCCTTTGACGACACACCGGCATTTTTACTCCGCCAGTTGTTATCAAAAGCCGTCGGTGCACTGTTTTCCATATTGTACATTTGTTCAATAATTTCCACCACTTTAAAACCTTCCATTGCGTTGGTAGTTATGGTATCATTGTTTCTTAATACATTCACCACGTTTTCTACAACATAGTTATGATTGGCTGCCGACCCTTTAAAAGCACCGTAATCATTGGCAGGGTTTGTTGCTGCTAACACCGGCATGGTATAATCTTCTACGTGGCAATATTCCACTTCATTCATATACTGCCCGCCAACCTTTATGCTTCCTTTTTCGGCTATGATGGTAATACTACTTTCAAGATTTTTATCAAACACCGATGTGCTGAAATTAAAGGTGCCCATTCCGCCGCCATCACAAAACTCAAAACTAATAATACCGCTATCTTCAAACTGTGTTAGGTTAGCATGATTAAAACAAGCGAGGCGGGATTGAATATTTTTGATATCCCCGAACAACCAAAACATGATATCCAAAAAATGTGAAAACTGGGTGTATAGTGTACCGCCATCCATATCCATGGTACCATGCCAGTTTTTTGCTTTATAATAACGACCGTCCCTGTTCCAAAAGCAATTAATCTGAACCATAAATATTTTACCCAGTGTTCCGTCAGATACTACCTGCTTAAGCCATACAGAAGGAGGTGAATACCGGTTTTGCATTACGGAAAATACATTTCGGTTCACGTGCAGTGCCTTGGAAATCAATTTTTCTGCATCGGCTTTCGACAATGCCAGCGGCTTTTCTATCACCACATGTTTGTATGCATTCAAACACTTTAGCGCATGCGTGGCATGCAAACCGTTAGGCGTTGAAATTACCACCACTTCAATTTCAGGAATTTCTTCCAGCATTTGGTCTAACGAATAGAAAAAGGGAATATCAGCATAGCTGTTTTCGATATCAAGGTTTTCCGGTGAGCGTATATCTGCGATAGCAACAAGTGTTGCTTCCGGATTACGGCTAATCATTTCTGCATGCCTTTTACCAATATGGCCGCAGCCAACAATGGCAAAATTGATAGGAATCTTATTCATAAGTTTTCAATTTTTTTTATAGTGTTAGAATCAACATTTAAAAGATAAGTTTGTCCTCCTTCGGGGCAGAAAGCGGTATTGTGTTCGTCAAAATATAACCGGTGTCCATACTCACTCATCCACCCTATTTGCCTGGCCGGATTGCCTACTACCAGGGCATAGGGCTTTACTTCTTTGGTAACTACAGAGCCTGCACCAATAAAGGAGTAAGCGCCAATTAAGTTACCGCACACAATAGTAGCATTGGCACCGATACTGGCCCCTTTGCCAACCTGTGTACTTTTATATTCATCCTTGCGTACTATTTTACTTCGGGGGTTTATCACATTGGTAAAAACCATGGAGGGGCCTAAGAAAACATCGTCATCGCAGGTTACCCCGGTGTAAATGGATACATTGTTTTGCACCTTTACATTGTTGCCTAAAACAACTTGTGGAGATACGACTACATTTTGCCCCAGGCTACAATTGTTACCAATACTGCAATTGGGCATGATGTGACAGAAATGCCAGATTTTAACTCCTTCACCAATCGAACAGCCTTCATCAATGATTGCGGTGGGGTGCGAATAATAACTCATTTTATAGAAGTTTATTTAAAACCAAAAAGAAAATTGCCAAACCGATAGGGGGAAGTATTGGTAAGCCTCGTTATCCGCAAAGTTTGAAAAGAGGCATCGTTCACCAATAACATTGCACCGCCCACGAATCCATCAAATTCATCATAATATCTTTTGTAAACAGGTAAGGTAGATGAAGTAGAAGCGGGTGGATAGATGTCAAAGACATATCCCAGTTTTTCTTTTTTTGAATTAATGAAGCGTACATCAAAATAATTAGTAACAGCATCTCGGCTAATGTTTCTAAGCCGCCCTTCGTTGGCTAATACCGGCTCCTTTTCTCCCCTGGAAAATAAGCTGTCAATGGGATAGCTAAATAGTTGCAAATCTATATTGGAAAGCAGAACACCGTTCCGCCTGATATTGTCAGTTGAATTATAATAGAAACGAACCCTTACGCTATCCTTGCCAGGTTCAGGCAAAGTGGCTGTTTCCGTTTGCTTATTGATATAGGTTGGCTTTTTAGTTGGGTCTAACTGAACCAACAACAATTCATTAAAATTTGTAAAGAAGATAGTGCTGTCAAAAACCACGTTGGGACCACTCTTCTTAATTACTGTTACCACTAAATGCCCTTTGGTAACAAAAGGCAGATCTTTTCCTACCAGGGTTTCTATTTTGTTACCTCCCACTGCAGTTTGTTCTGCGATAATCTGGTCATTTAATTTTACCTGGAAAAATAAAGAAGTATCTGTATAAAAGGCTTCGAGGTTAAGCCGCATATATGATTGTACTTCTACCGGTTCACCTTTTTTACAGGCTTGCAATAAAAAAACTGTTAAGAAGCAGCCTACCAGTGTTTTTATACTGTTATTCATTTGTATTTTTTTAAATAGGGGGCAGAAAAATTAGTACTTCTGCCCCCGGGATTTTTTTATTTATCACTAAACAATAAAGAAATGCCGAATTGAAAATTTGTTAGAATGGGTTGGTACTATGAAGGATCAAAATTTGTCCATACACCAGCAGAACCAGCTATCCAGTTGTTAGGAACAGTAATGTTGTTGCCAACTTTAATTGGAGAACCATTACCAACTGCACCGATATAAGTAACGGTGTTCAGGAAGTTGCTAGATGTACCAGCAAAATTTGGTTTAACAACACCAGGGCCGGCAGGGGTAGCAGGATCCAAAGGACCACCAGCTTTGAAAGCCAGGGCAGAACTCTTGTAAAGGTTGTGCGTAGCAGGACAAGCATTGTTGATCCATGTAGTTGGAGTAGATGCGCTGATAATACCATCATTGGCAAGACCCCATGGAGAAACAGAAGTACCTACAAATTTGCTGCTGTCAGTAAAACCATGAACTGCATTGTTACGGAAGAAAGCAGCAGTAGTTGGAACCAATGTATTTTCAAAAACGATACCGGTGGTGTAACCCATGATGATTGAATTACGCATACGTAAATCAGTACCTCTTCTGAATCTTGCACCATTTAAAGTGCCTGTTAAAGCACCACTGCAACGGCCAATAATTGTTAAGTTAGATAATTCAGGGCGTGTTGTTGGAGTTGCAGCCGAACCAGTTGCATCATTGTCGCACTCAATACCATTTGCATCAGCAACTGTATAAGCCGGGTTACGTACAGAAACACCAAACTGGAAGTTTCCACGGTATCCGAAATCAAAATCAAAACCATCATCATTCTGTGCATTTGCAATTAAGAATTTAGGGTTTACAGTTCCACCAAAAAATTCAAACGCATCATCAGCACCATAAGATGCCATGATATAACGTAATGCAGTTTGAGAACCGCAACCGCCTAATGTAAGACTGTTTAACTCTCTGTTTGCTGTTACCAACGCACCAGCAAACTCAATACGAACATAATTTAAAAGACCGCCATTGTGTGCTTCAGTTGATCCACCATAATAGGTATCATCAATTGAACCGCCTGTTGGGAAAATTGTAACGCCTTCAATCTGCGTAGTAGCAGGTTGATTGGTAATACCTGTACCCAGCATTACAATACCGCCCCAGTCACCTGGTAAACGGTTGGTTCTGCCACCTGGTAAACCGGTAAGTGAAGAGGTGAAAATGATTGGAGTTGCCTGTGTTCCTTTAGCAACCAGTCTGCCGGTTTTTGTAACGATTAATGCAGAAGCATCAGCAGCATTTGCTTTGTACAAACCTTCGATACGTGTACCTGCAGGTATTGTTAAGGTAGCGCCGTTTTTTACCCATACTTTACCATCCAGAATGTACGTATTGGCTGCACTTAATGTAGTGTTTACGCTAATAACTTCCGGTAAAGTTATTGTTGCCAACGTAGTTGAACCACCAGCATTTAAATCGCCAACGTTTTCAGCGACCTGGTCTTTCTTACAAGATGCCAACAGCAAGCCTGCTGCACCCATGCAAATA
>JBGSMI010000331.1:0-10291 GCA_041740215.1 Ferruginibacter sp. | reverse complement strand
AGAAATAAAGCTACTCTGTGGGTTACGCTGTTTTCTCTCGGGCTTGCACTTATAATTGCAATACGCATATCTATCTTATTTTAATTTATTATCGAATTTTATTGTATAACAGTCTCTATCCTTATTTGGTTGGAAAGTAACTTATGAATTGGGCATTTATTAGCAATATCCAGAAGCCTTTGGGTTTGTTCTGCAGTGAATACTCCTTCAAGTAAAATAGCACGTTGCAGTACAACGGAAACCTCTCCCGGCTTTCTTTCAAAAGAGACACTTACCTCCAATTTTTCTACAATCCATCCCTTTCTACCGGCATACATTTTCAGGGTAGCGGCCGTGCAGGCACCCAACGCAGAACACAAAAGCTCATCAGGGGAAAATCCCTCGTTTCCACCTCCGAATTCAGCAGGCTCATCCGCAATTAATGTATTGCCTCCTCCGCTTACCGCAATCATTTTATACGGTATATCACCAATGCTTACTGTTGCTTTACTCATATTTTCAATGATTTACCGGAGTTTCAATCAGCAAAAATCGGGTTCCTTTGGCAATATCCAACAATAAGAAATCCGTATCCCAGCAACCGATGGCATCCCGCTTTCCAACCGGTATACTATTCACCGTAAGCGCACCGTCTATCACAAAGAGATAAAAAGCTTTATTTACCGGATTCAAACGAATATCAATCACCGAGGGGTCGGGATAATATCCGAGACTCAGTTTGGCATTCTGATTGATCCAGCAATGTTTTTGTCCCTCTTCGTTGCTTACCACGGTAACCAATTGGTTGGCACGGTTTTTTTCGGAAAAAAAGCGGCGCTGATATCTTGGATTGATGTTCTGCAACTTGGGTTCAATCCATATCTGCAGAAAATTCACCTGCTCTTCGCCCACATTATACTCTTCGTGGCGCAATCCGCTGCCGGCACTCATAATTTGCACCCAATCCTTGTGCACCACTTCGGAGTAGCCCATATTGTCTTTATGGTTCATACTACCTTCGAGCATAATGGAAATGATTTCCATGTTCTGATGGGCATGTAGTCCAAAACCTTTACCCGGTTCCACAAAATCATCATTAAAAACCCGCAATAAGCCAAATCCGCTTTTTACCGGATTGGCATAACTGCTAAAGCTGAAGGTAAAATTGTTTTGCAGCCATCCGATGTCTTTGACCCCTCTTTCGGCTGCGGGAAATAATTGGTGTTTCATTGATGTTTCTTTTAATCGAGGTGACCGAATTTACCCGCATTGAAATCATTGATCGCTTCCATAATTTCCTGTTTGGTATTCATTACAAACGGACCGTAGGCCGAAATAGGTTCTGCGATCGGTTCCCCGCTTAATACCAGCAAATGGGCGTCATTGTTCGATTCAATCCGGATATCTGTTCCGGTTCTGCCCAAAATCACCATTTGCCCGGTGCGTACCTGTTCGGTTTCGTTGATCAGCAGATTCCCTTTCATGACAATAATCGCTGTATTGTCCCCATCCGGCAGTTGCAGATTCAATACCCCTTCCGGATTCATTTTGGCATCATAAATATTCATCCGGGTGAAAGTATGTGCGGGTCCTTTTACACCCTGTTGTTCGCCGGCAATCACCCGCAGTTCGCCTCCGTTGTTTTCAAGTGCCAACCGGCCCATATCGTCATCCCTCAAATCCTGATAGGTAGGAGGTACATTTTTATGCGCCCTAGGCAGGTTTACCCATAATTGCGCCATGTGAAAAGTACCGCCTTTTTTGCTGAAGGCCTCCGAATGAAACTCTTTGTGTAAAATGCCGCTACCGGCGGTCATCCATTGCACATCTCCGGGACCGATGTCTCCTTTTCCCCCGCTGCTGTCTTCATGCGAAACGCCGCCTTCCCAGGCAATCGTTACGGTTTCGAAACCTTTGTGCGGGTGTACATCTACGCCTCGGGGATGATCCGTTGGCCCTACGGTCCAGGGTTCGTTGTAATCAAGCATCAGGAAAGGACTCAGGTCATTCCAAAGATCCTGCCCGATGAAATTGCGCACTTTAAAACCATCGCCTACCATGTGGGGAGCGGCGGCGGTACGAACGGTTTTTATTTTTTTGTAATTCATACTTTTTGTTTTTTTTGTTTATAGTTTAGGGTTTATGGTTTTTCGTTTGTGGTTTGTTATTTTTAGTTTATAGTTTTTAGTTTATGGTTGGTGGTTTATGGTTGGTGTGGCGTTTGAGTGCGATTTGTTTGTGAGTGTGTTTTGCCAACAGCCGGAGCCACAAACCATAAATTGTTTTGTGCGTGGTTTGCTAACAGCCATAACCATAAACCATAAACTATAAACCATTAACGGAGTGTGTGGTTTGCTAACAGCCAGAACCATAAACCACAAACTGTATTGCGTGGTTTGCTAACAGCCTCAATCATAAACCACAAACCACAAACAATTACAACATCGGAACCTCCATCAACAAAACCCTTGCCTCACTATCCGCTTTTATTTCCAGTGTTTCGGTATCTTCTATGCCTAATCCATCGCGGCGGTTGAGGGGTTGACCATTGATGGTTACATCGCCTTCTATTACAAAAGCATACACGCCATTGCCCGACTTTCTAAGATCATAAGAGGTTTCAAAACCTTGATCGAGTTGACCCATGCTAAACCATGCATCCTGATGTATCCAAACGCCTTCTTCATCTGCATGGGGGCTTAATACCTGCAAAAGATTGTTGTGCATTTTTTGGGTATCAATGGAATATTGGTCGTAGCGGGGTTCCACATTTTTTTTGTTGGGGATTACCCATATCTGGAAAAACCGTACTTCTTTATCGCGGTTGGCATTCATTTCGCTGTGGGCAATACCGATACCTGCGCTCATTATTTGAATGTCGCCTTCCTTAATAATGGTTTCATTGCCCATACTGTCTTTATGCTTGAGGTCGCCAAAAGTGGGTATGGAAATGATCTCCATATTGCTGTGCGGGTGTTTACCAAACCCCATACCGGCAGCTACCTGATCGTCGTTTAAAACCCGAAGTACGCCAAAGTTCATGCGGGCAGGATCGTGGTAAGAGGAAAAGCTAAAGCTGTGAAAACTATTGAGCCAGCCATGGTTGGCTTTTCCCCGTGTAGCTGCTTTGTGTAGTGTGGTTTTCATTTGATGTCCTTTTTTTAATGTTGCAAAGATAATCAATGTTTAAACATTAATTATGCCGGATTTGTTAAAATGTCAGTTTGGCAGGTTTGCAAGATTTTTTTAGAACAGTCTGATTATATCGGAGTAGGCTTATGTAATTTTACACAATGAAACAATCTTAACAAAGAGTAAAAACCTGATTTTTGGTTTTAACAACCACCATATTAAACACCCCTTGCTGTAAACACCCTACGAATATTTGGTGCCCCTATTTACCTGTGCTTCTATTTTACCGAATACATGGATGAAGCTTTACCTCACTAAATTTACAATATTTAAATTTAAACTAATATTATTTACATGAATCAACTTTTATAAATAATATTTATTAATATGAAAATACATATCCTATTGTTATTAATATATTTTTCATTGTTAGAGGTTAACTGCGCAAAAGATAAACCTCTTAATAATAACGAAAATGTACCCGGCTTACCACCTGCTACACAAATAGGCGCCAACACCTTTGGCTGCCTGTTAAACGGGGTGCCATGGGTGCCACAGGGTAGCAATGGTACTAATAATTTAAGCATTGATTATGATCCTGGATTTAATAATGGGATTTTTGGCATTAGTGCTTATCGAAAAACTGCATTGGAAAACACATCTATAGCAATAGGAATTGGCGATAGTATGACGTTAATAACACCTCCCTACACTTTTCACATTGGATTTAGAAATATAGGCGGTTCATTCTACAGCGATTTAACTTATTGCCAAAGAATGAGTACGGATTCTTTGCATTTCACCAAGGGGTTCATTACAATTATAAAAATAGATAGAATCAATAAAATAATCGCCGGTTTATTTGATTGCACCTTATTCAATGAAAAGTGTGGTGATACCATAAAACTTACTAAAGGTAGGTTCGATTTTAAATTTTAAAAAAACAATCAAAAAATCATGAAAAAAGATTTCCAAGCTACCCTTTTATGGGTAGTATTAGCTACTGCTTTGCCCACCATAGGCATAGCCCAAGACACAAGCACTATTGATAAGTTACTAACTTACATCATAGCCCCATTAGATAAAGGCCAAATACCTACCCAATATTTGGCAGAAAAAGGTACTATTTTTTTGGGCATGAATACGTTTAATGGCACACTAACAGATGATAATGTATTATTATTAAAAAACAAAACAAATTTCATGAAAAAATTTCCCTTTTCCTTCTTCTCTTGTTGGGCCGTGTTGCTTTGCATGCCCAAAGTTTTACACCTCTCACTTTTGCAGATGTTGACAACAATTACCGCAACTATGTAAATAATGTATTTGGCGTGTTGGAGGCCAATCGGATACCAACGGGATTGCTGGCTGATTACGGCTTCGACTTTACCGATCCTAAAATTTATAATGGTTCAGTTCTGGTAGATAGTACTTTAATGGAGCAGGGCATATATTCTGAATTGTACAAAACCATTTTTACTAGTAAAGTTAACACTAATGCAGGTTCCTTAAGACATCCTTCTATTCACGACAGTTTATGTTATATAGCAAGGCAAAAAGAAGTTATTACCTTGAGTGGTTTATTATTTAAATTTAATGCTATTGACCCCAATGCACAGGCCAATGAAAAAATGCAAACTGTAAATGGACAACTTAAGGATTCATATGTGAGCGGTGTCTGGCAAAATCCTTATTTGGAATTTGTACAAAGGGAGCATAACCAAAAATTTATTGTAAATGCTTTTAAGTAATTCCACGTAAGCTGCATTGTGAAGGTAACGCTTAGTAAGCAAAACATTTTTTAAACAATTTGTGGGTTTTTACAACATTGGGATAATTAATTTATTTGGTAACAATTCATTAACAAGATTTTGTTTCCATTTTTAACAATTTCTCTATAGCTTCAATACATCAAAATATCAAAAACTAAATGCTTTATGAAACATCAAACTTTTTTATACCTCGCATTTATATTCATGGCTTTTACTGGAAGCCAATGTAAAAAAGACAAGAATGAAGAACCCCAACTGCCACCCGAAACTACGATTGGTGCCATGACGTTTGGCTGTAAAGTGGATGGAAAAGTTTTTGTTCCAAAAGATGGAAGAGGAAGGCCGGGATTATTTTGCCAATATGTAAATCTGGGTACCGGATCAGGGGGGGGGTGGTATTTAAATATACCTGCAATAGATTGGAGGCCGAATCCTCCAGAAGGTGTAAATATTGGTACTGATAGCTTACTAATTTTAGAAGGTAGTTCATATGAATTTAAACTTAACTCTTCCAATCAGCCAATTAAAGGCTCATTTAACACATTTTGTAATTATAATGGAAAAACTTATGCAAAAACTGCAACTGACACAGGGAAAATATATATTCAAAAATTTGACCAAATTAATAGAATAATATCTGGGACATTCCAATATTCTGCGACAAATATTTCTACAGGGTTAAAAATAAACATAACAGAAGGCAGATTTGACATACGATATTAACAATTATTATTAAAAAACAAAACAAATTTCATGAAAAAAATTTCCCTTTTCCTTCTTCTCTTGTTGGGCCGTGTTGCTTTGCATGCCCAAAGTTTTACACCTCCCACTTTTGCAGATGTTGACAACAATTACCGCAACTATGTAAATAATGTATTTGGCGTGTTGGAGGCCAATCGGGTACCAACGGGATTGCTGGCTGATTACGGCTTCGATTTTACTGATCCTAAAATTTATAATGGTTCAGTTCTGGTAGATAGTACTTTAATGGAGCAGGGCATATATTCTGAATTGTACAAAACCATTTTTACTAGTAAAGTTAACACTAATGCAGGTTCCTTAAGACATCCTTCCATACACGACAGTTTATGTTATATTGCACGGCAAAAAGAAGTAATTACATTGAGTGGTTTATTGTTTAAATTTAATGCCATTGATCCCAATGCACAGGTAAGTGGAAAAATGCAAACTGTGAATGGTCAGCTTAAAGATACATATGTGAGCGGTGTTTGGCAAAACCCTTATCAGGAATTTAATACTGTAGCTGTAAGTCCAAGTATTACAAAGTATAATCTTACCTATTGTAGTGTTGTATTGCCTTCCAATCTTTTTTTAACCAATAGAAGTAGTGATATAAGTAGTATTCATTTTGACGCTGATGATGGAGAAGGATACAGAACACTTCAATACAATACTCCCATAAACTTAAATTATGCAGATACCGGTTGGAAGCATTGGATAGTACGAATTACCTTAACAAGTGGTCAGCAGCTATATTCTCATAGTAAGATATTCTTTAATAATATATCTAATGCAGCAGGTAGTGGTACTAGCATGGTTGCTGCTAGGGGAGTAGTGGATGAGGATGATGTAACCATTATCGCCGATGATGCATTTAATGGGGCATTTGGTATAGCTGATTTAAGAATAAGTTACAGAAACGAAAATGACCCCGTTTTAAGAAGACCACTCATAGTGGCAGAAGGGTTTGACCCAGGATGGATAATAACCCCCGAAGAACCGGAAGGGGAAAATAACTTCGCAGAATTTGTAGCATCTGTACAGAATAGCAGAAGCGTTGCACTTCAAGATTTAATAGCAGATGCATTTGACCCGAACGCTATAAGCCAATACGATTTAGTCTATATAAACTGGCGCAACGGTACAGATTTTTTACAAAGAAATGCTTTAGTTTTAGAATCGGTTATCCGTTGGGTAAATAGTGTAAAGCAGCCGTTGCTTGGGGATACTGAATTGCAACCCAATGTAGTACTTGGTAGCAGCATGGGCGGGGTAATAGCAAGAATGGCGTTAGGACGTATGGATAGAGGGGTTGGGCCACTTAATGGTGCCGGAGGCTATGCTGCGCACCAAACCAGTTTATATGTAAGTTTAGATGCGCCACATCAGGGAGCCAATGTGCCATTGGGTTTTCAGGCTGCGGCACGCCATGCCGCCCGTATGTATATAAGTACAGGCACTGTTGTGCCATTGGTAGAATTTGTTCAATTGCTAGCTAATGGCCCAAGCCCTATGCAAAGTTTATTACTTGCCGATCAGCCAGCCTCCAGACAACTTTTAAATAACAGGATTAATATTTTGTATAATCAAGCAAATGCTACCAATCAGGAATTTTTACAAGAGTTGAGAACACAGTGGGCTTATCCTAACCCTAATAATACTGCTGGCAATGTACGATGTATTGCCATAAGCAATGGAAATGAGTGTGCCATTGATCAGGAATTTACAGCAGGTTCAACACTTATTTACCATTTCCGCAGTACAAAAACAAGGTTTATAGGCGATCTTATGTTTATGGCGGCAGGTGCAGGGTTAGCATCTGTTGGTGTGGCACCAATAGTAACAATACCTTTAGCATTGCCCGGAAGTAATAAATTTGAATTGACATTAGATATTAAATCATTAGCCAATGGAGGCGGAAATACTGTTTATTATGGCAATATAAAATTGACCAAAAAGGTACTATGGCTATTGCCAGTTTCGCTTACCATAGCTAATAAATCCTATAATGCACCATCTGGCTTATTGCCATTTGATACCTATCCCGGCGGTTTTTTTCCTTTATTTTTAGATAATCAACCCGGTTCTGTTTCGCAAGACTGGATGTTTACCTACAATAATAGTTTCTACATTCAAAGAAGGTTTTCTTTTATTCATACTACCTCGGCTTTAGATATTGGTGAGGGAAATACAGCGTTAACTAATGCAAATTATATAACAAAGTATGTTGGAGCAACACCGCCAGTCCCTCCTTTCAATACACCATTTGACAATTTTGCTACTGCGTTTAATAGGGATGGTAGTCAAGGATTATTTGATAATAATAACTTTAGAATACTGAATAATGAACCACATGAAGGTTTATTCATACGCAGTGCAAACTGGCTGGCAGCGGAAATGGCTATTAACAACCCCATTCCTGTTACTACCAATTGTGCTGCTTTTTGTGCGAATACAACTATTAGCGGCAATACAACAATTTGCACTTCACGAATACTTGCAGCTCCTTTTGGAAATGATGCAGATTATATTTGGTCTGTTGATGACCCAACGCTGGTTAATCTTTCTGGAAGTGGCAATACAATTACTGCAACCAGAAATGGAATTGCAGTCGGTAGTACAATATTAAACGTTGCTATTACTGGAGCCTGCGGTAATTCTACTTTGTCTATTCCTATAACCGTTGGCACTCCCAGCCCTACGATAGGAACTACTTTTAACGATGGAGGTTTTGGAGGTAATCAACCGTTAGTAAGCACTGTAAACGATGTTTATAACACTACTGTATATATCACTTTGGAACCATTTAATAACCAATATGTTTGGGATGGTTTTTATTCAGAGGGAAATGTGTCATGGTTTAACCCTGTTAATAATGAGGGCTTAGTAATAAATTTTTATCCACCACCCACTTATTATGGGGATTATGTTGGATTTAATATTAATACAACAAATGCCTGTGGTACCGCTACTGAACCTATGTTCTTTTATTACGCAGGGCCAACTGTTTACTATCGTGTTGCACCCAATCCGGTACAATCAACTTTTACAATTACGCAACTTGAACAGAAAAAATTGTCCCCGCTTATTCCTAAAAAGAAAGAAGTTAGCAAAGACCTCATTAAAATCCAAATCATTGACAAAATGGGTAAGCAGGTTCTGGAACAGTCGTTTTCAAATTATACAAAATCAGCTACCATAAATGTTTCAGCACTTAAAGCAGATATTTATACGGTAAGGGTATTTACTAAAGATCATGAGGAACTACATAAAATTGTTGTTCAGCATTGATAAGTAAAATGCAATTTTAAAAAACGGGGCACTTTGGAGTTTCCCCGTTTTTTTTATAAACAAAAAATTGAATAGGACAACTGCCCTAAAATATTAGTTCTTTAAAAATCTTAAAGAAATAAGAATTCGACCACGCCTTAAACCCAAAAACCTATGTATTTATAAAAAGAAAAAATAAAAATAAATACGAGTGATTTTTATGAAACCATTATAAACTGCCCTTCTCCTTAAAGCAGGTTTTAATTTAAATTTGAAAAGTCTTAAAAAGAAATAGAAAGTAGATGAACCAATAAAACTTTTTTATCCGCTAAAGTGAAATTATGGCTCAAAAACTGCTTGAACGAATTAGAAGGATTGATGAATTGATTGCCTCAAAAGCAACCGGTACACCCAAACAGTTTGCCCGTAAGTTGCAGATCAGTAAAAGCACGTTATACGAAATTTTAAAGGTTTTAAAAGATTTGGGTGCTCCAATAGTGTATGATACTGAAAGAAGCACTTATGTCTATAAAGAATCAGGACGCATTAAAATACATTTTGAGCTGGATAAGAACCCTAAATAATTGCCTGATACATGAAACCAGTTTTACTTTCCCTTTTGTTTGTTTGCCCGTTTTTACTTGTTACACAAGTAAAACACGACCCTCCCCAACCGCCACCCGGTAAAGGCCGGATTGTAATTATCTTTTACATGTACCGGCAAATACCGCAAAGAGGGCTGCTCAACAAACTGCCCGTATTTTTAAATGATTCGCTTATTTGCCGGGTGCCCAACAAAACCTACACCATACATGATGTGGATACCGGCGTTTATACGATTGCTGCCGACCTTGGTGTAAAAAAACCTACCCCACGAACAGAAAGACAGGAAATCCCCTCAAACGGGCTTATACCCGAAGACGTATTTTCATTAGGGGATTCCATATGACAAATAAAAAAAGCAGCCGATAGGCAGCGCACTAAAAATGAACATATGAAATTTATGTAGAAGATGGAGACATCCTCTATTTTGAACTGGTGGGTGTTACCGAAAAAATATTCCGACCAACCGTGAAATTGATTCCGCTAAGGCCACAGGAGGCCATAGCACTCATGCGGGAATTAATACCGCTTGAAGATTGCGGAACCAAAAAACCTGAACCGGAAGATGCTTTTATCAACCGAAAATACTTTTTATCCATACTTGCAGGCAATACCTTTCCTGAACAAAATTATGTATCGTGGTGGCCGGTAGATCTCCAACCATTTGCACCCAAATTCAACCAGTGGGTGTTTGGTTTTGAAGCAGGTGTAAGGCTTGGCCCCAACAATCATTATGCCAGTTTTCATTACCTGAACAGCACACAACCCTCGATTACTGACAGCGGCCTTACAAG
>JBGSMI010000303.1:0-4088 GCA_041740215.1 Ferruginibacter sp. | reverse complement strand
TAATAATGCTTCTGCCTGTTTTAAGTTTTTTGTTTCTATGGCTGCTTCTATGGCTGCAATGCCTTTTAAGGGATCCTGTGCAAAAATTGGAAAAAATACCAGCAGAATAGCAAAACCTGCAAAGCAATATTTAGTGAAACGCATAGCAGGTGTTATTTTAATTGACTGATGAGTTCAATGCTTTTCGGATGGTCTGATTTTTCGAGATAGGGAATGGCTTCGTTTATGGCACCTTTTTTTAATAACGCAAGTCCCGTGTACCAACAGGCATCTTTATAGAAGGGCTTTGAAGAATCAGATGCCATGGATTGCAGGAGTAACAGGGCTTCTGTACTGTTGCCATCGGCTTGCTGAGCTGCCCCTAAAAAATAATTTAGGGTATCATTAGTGCGCTCACTTACTTTAAGTTTGCTCCATTCATCAATCGCTTTTTTATAATGGCCGGTTTTATAATCGAGCATGGCTTTATTAAAAAGATAATTGTCTCCTACACCCATGGCACTCATTAAGCCTGGATCGGGTTTGTAATAAGAAGTGTATAGCTTTTCAAATTTGTTTTGGCTTGAATTATATAGCCAAACGGATAAAGCAACGAGTAAAGAAACAGATGCTGCTGCCAGCCATTTTCGTGAATGTGAAATTATTTTTCGTTCCTCTTTTTGAGGATTATTTTTTTTTAAATTTTCATGATAGGCTTCGAGTCGTTTTTTTAAAGATGCGGTTTCGATTCCGGTGAACAAAAGTTTTACTTCGGCTACCTTAGCAGCCCATTCGTTGTCATTGGCTAAATTATTTTCAAATGCAAGTCTTTCTTCGGCAGTGCTTTCGCCAAGCAGGTACTGCTCAATGCTTGCAAATTCTTCTGTTGATATCGTATAGTTTGTATTCAATTCAACTTATTTTATGGTTTACCCACCACCATATTGCGGAGCCGCTGCAGGCATCGGTATTTATTGTTCTTTGCAGTAGCTTCTGTCCATCCAAATGCGGCTGCAATTTTTGTCATACTTTGTTTAAAAAAATAAAAAAGTTGCAGAACCTGTCTGCAGGGTTCACCCAAATTTTCCAGATACTGTTGTACTTTTTCTATATACCGGTCTTCTTCCTCATCAAAAAAAGTTTCTGTAAAAGCCTGATCTTGTATTGGTAACAAATTCATTTTTTTTACTGCTTTTAGATGGTCGTACCATTTATATTTTGCAATCTGAAAAAGATAGGCTTCCAGAGAAGAGCCCTGCTGTGGTACATAACGCCCTGATTTTATATTTTGCCATACCGATACAAATGCTTCCTGATATATATCTTTCGCTTCTTCCGCCGACCCGTTGTTTGCCAACACAAAGGCCTCGGTTTTGTAAAAATTAGCTATGTACAAAGATTCCAATACCTTTTCATTATTCGCCAATATTTCAGCAGCCTGTTCGCTAAAGCGGTTACCTGTATTTTGGTCCATGGCATATTTTCAATGCTCTAAAATACAGGTATTCAGGCATATAGGCTTTGTGTATGTTTATTCTTTTTCTTAAGGCCTGCCTTACTTGGCGGGCTGGTTATCTTCTAATGCACCTTCCTGCCTGCCTTTCGGCAAACGTCCAGTTTGCCTGCATAAAGGTATTTTTTCTGCCAACAGACAGAGGCATTCCGGCACTTGGAGATCTTATAACAACCGTTCGTTTTATATCTATTTGAAACAATTGGTCTGTATAAACTACGGGGGCCTCCAATCAACCCATTCAATTTCTGAATACAATACTATATCGGGCATATTGTAAAAAGGTCATCAATCACCGAAAATATTTTTAATGAAGTTGATGACCTTTCATAGATTTGGTATATATATTCTATTGAAGATGGGTTTTGGTTTACTAAGAATACACTGCCGGTTTGTAAGAAGTATATGCAAAATCTGCTACCGCAGCCTTCAAATAAATTTCCCTATTAAAATTTGAACTTATGCAAAAGTTTTTTTCATTTTTCATTTTTACAAACTGTTTCTTCTTTTCAGTGGCCCAATCACCGGCTCTTTTAAAAGATATTTATAATTTTCAAACCAATGGATCCATTACCGGTGCGGCCAATTATACCACTGTTGGTACTACGGTTTATTTTACAGCCATTGATGGTTTACATGGATTTGAATTGTGGAAAACGGATGGTACTGCAGCGGGTACGGTGATGGTAAAAGATATAAATCCTGGTGATGGCTCATCCAGCCCCGCTAATTTAATCAATGTAAATGGCACGTTGTTTTTTTCAGCATCAGGCCCAATCAATATTAACAGCGGCGCCAATATCGAACTTTGGAAAAGTGATGGTACGGAAGCAGGTACTGTGCTGGTAAAAGACATAAATACAGGGGATTTAGCGAGTAGCCCCGGCTCACTTACTAATGTAAACGGGATCCTTTTTTTTACTGCCAGCCGTCCTGCAACCGGGAGGGAATTGTGGAAAAGCGATGGTACGGATGCGGGTACAGTGTTGGTAAAAGATATCATTTCAGGCACCGGTAGTGCCAACCCCACCAACCTTACTAATGTAAATGGCACTTTATTTTTTTCAGCACCAGCCAACCCTATTACATCTAATATAGAACTGTGGAAGAGCGATGGTACGGAAGCGGGCACTGTGTTGGTTAAGGATATCAATCCCGGTAATACAACCTCTTCTCCCGGCTCGCTTACCAATATGAATGGCACCTTATTTTTTACTGCCAATAATGGCAGTGCTATAAATGGTTTAGAGCTATGGAAAAGCGATGGTACAGAAGCCGGAACCTTATTGGTTAAAGATATCAATCCGGGAACAGGAGGATCTTCTCCCAACAACCTCACGGTGATGAGCAATACGCTATTCTTTGGTGCCAACAATGGTACCAATGGTTTTGAATTATGGAAGAGCGATGGCACCGATGGTGGTACTGTTATCGTAAAAGACATTAACCCGGGCTCCGGCCTTGGTGTTACATCATCCTACAATATGGTAAATATTGGTGGTACGCTTTTCTTTTCCGCACAGGATGGTTTGACTGGTATTGAATTATGGAAAACCGATGGAACTACCGCAGGAACAGTACAGGTGAAAGATATTGTGGCCGGCAGCACGGGCAGCACCCCCAATTTATTGACCAATGTAAACGGTACCCTTTATTTTATTACCAATAGTAATCCAGCCGGACTCTGGAAGAGCAACGGCACTGATGCCGGTACCGTGCAACTGAATACTTCAACGATTGGGGGAGGTACTATTGGAAACTTATATGGAGCAGGCAACAGATTGTATTTTTCTTATCGTGGATATAAAGACGGAATACCATCTACAGCCGCCGGTAACGAACCCTGGATAACAAACGGCACCGATGGAGGTACGATCTTATTAAAAGATATCAATACCACTAATGCTGGCTCAGGCGCTGGCAATACCTGTGCCGTTGGCAGCACTGTTTTTTTTACTGCCGATGATGGCTTTATTGGAAATGAATTATGGAAAACCGATGGTACAACCGCTGGCACTGTGCTGGTAAAAGATATTGCTACAGGTAGTGGCAGTTCAGCACCGCAATTGTTAACCAATGTAAGCGGCACGTTGTATTTTGTTGCCATTTCTACCGGCTTTGGCAGGGAGCTTTGGAAAAGTGATGGCACTGAAGCAGGAACGGTAATGGTAAAAGATATTGTTGTCGGGAGCGGAAATCCGGGTATTATCAACATGGCCGATATGAACGGGACCCTGTATTTTTCAGCTACCAGTACAGGGTTTGGCCGCGAGCCCTGGAAAAGCGATGGCACAGCAGCAGGTACCGTGATGGTAAAAGATATCATGGCAGGCACTACCAACAGCAACCCGGCGAAATTTACTAATGTAAACGGTACCGTATTTTTTACGGCCCAAAATGGATCCACAGGCAATGCCAACGATGAGGAATTGTGGAAGACGGATGGTACGGATGCGGGAACAGTATTGGTGAAAGATATTCGTCCGGGCTCCTTTCCCTCCACACCGGCTGATTTGGTAAATTTCAACGGCACCCTCTTTTTTGCTGCCAACGATGGAGTAAACGGGCAGGAATTATGGAAGAGTGATGGCACCGA
>JBGSMI010000283.1:0-4259 GCA_041740215.1 Ferruginibacter sp. | reverse complement strand
TTTGCCTCCGTTGGATTTGCAAAGATCTACCTTAAAACCATTCTGCTCCAACAAGTAAGTCATACCATATTTGGTGTACCTAAAGTAGTCGTGTGGTTCTTCATGCAATTCCCATGTAAATGGAAAAGACAAAATTAATTTACCGCCTGGCGCTAGCACCCTAAAAGCTTCTTTTATCATTTCCCCAGGATAGGGAACATGCTCAATTACCTGAGAACTAAAAACGGTATCAAATTCATGATCGCCAACTAACAATTGATTAGCAGGACAAATAATGTCAACTTTATTCAAATCACTTTGCACAATATCACAACCTTTATAGACGCACTGTTTTTTAACAAATAGCTCCTCGTAGGGTTTATTTCCACAACCGATATCCAGCACCTTTCCTGTAGCATAGGCATCAATAGCAAATTTTAAATCGCTGACAAGATTGGATAAAACAATAAAGTCTTTCGAGTTTTTATCAACCTCAATATCTCTTAATCTCTTAACATTCTCTGAATGCATACTTAAATTTTTAGATATTTAAAAAGACGTTTTTTCAACTTGCTTACCTGGTAGTATATTAATTTAGGAACGGTACTTGTTTTACTAACAACCTGCACTTTATGAAAATAGGTAACAGGATGAATACGCAGTAAATCCTCCTTTTTTGCCACTGGATAAGTGGCAGAAATTGTATTATAAAATGGCGTATTTATTTTTACATACAATAAAATATTTTGTTGATACCAGCTATCTACATCTTTATCATTCCAAATCAAAGGTCGTATCAAATCGAAAGGGAAATAACCCTTGCTTTCAAATTTCTCTGCCCAGTAATCCGGCGTTTGTTCGTTGATGTGATGGGCGCCCTCCTGGCCTGGAATAGCTGCGGAAAAAAGTACCACATCGCTTAAACCAGTCAGTGTAGTAACAAACAGATCGGCTTTATTATCCGGTAAATGCTCTGCAACTTCCAGAGACATCGCAAGATCATATATTATCTCATTTTGGATTGGTAATTTTAAGTCATGAAAACAAATTTCTGCTTTGCTCACTTGTAACGTTTGCTTCTCCACATAAGGCCCTTCATATCCCCTAACTATAGGTACCTGTAAATCATCTTTCCAAACCTTCAACCAATACCCTACTCCACAACCAATGTCTATTACAGAGGAAGGATGCAAAAGATTATTAACAATTGGCAATACCTTTTTTGCAGAAGAAAAAGAACGCAACTGGTTCCCTTCATAAAAAGCTTTGGTGTAAAATTTATTTTCTATCATATTAAAGTCCAATTCTTATTTTATTTTTTTTAACTAAACGATTGAACGTTTTAGACATATAAGTTTGTAAGAATAGTTTAATAATGAAGAGCCCCGGATTTTTTCTAAATCTTCCGGTAACATGTTTTACCATCCATTGCAGACCTAACTGATCAGGATATTTTCCCTGCAGATAATTCGTAAGGTAATTGGGCTTTTCATAGTTTTTAAAACTCTTAAACATGCTGTTCGACATAGAAGTGGCCATCACCCTGTAATCAAAAAAAAATTTATTTACATAACGAAATTGGTAACCTTTAAAACTAAGCCTTAGCCAGAGCTCCCAATCTTCCCAACCCATATACCGCATGTTTTCATCATACAATCCTTCTGCAATAAGTGCCTCCTTTCTTATCATCGCACAGGCATCAATATAATTTTCAATCATCAATTTTTGCAAATTGTATTCCCCTACTATCCAATCGCCGTTTTTTGCACCAAAATATCTTGCATTACCGTACACAACGGTTACGTTTTCAGCCTGATTTAAAATATAGATTCCATCCTTGATAAAAACCGGATGTAACTTATTATCAGCATCCAGCGGTATAATATATTTTCCTTTTGCTATTTTTATGGCTGTATTTCTTGCCGCCGCCAGTCCTTTATTTTGCTGAACAACCACTTTGTATTTGCCTTTATCCAATGCGCCAATATATTCATTGGTAAATTGATCAGTTGATCCGTCATTTACGATGATTATTTCCACCATATTTTTGTCAAGTGCTTCCAGGCTTTGCAATGCATCCAACAAAAATACACCCTGGTTATAGCAGGGAATGATGATAGAAACGATAATCGTATTATGGTCAGGATTGGTCAATTGGTAAATTTTTTAAGAAAATATCAATGCTCTCTTTATACGAATCACCCAATTGATATTGAATATTTTTTTTGTAATAAGTATTTAAATCATAGATCCTATAATCCGCTTCGTTAATGATTTCATCCAGATGAGATAATCCAACTGCATTGGCTTGATTGAACTTCTTAATAAAATCTTTTGCAATTGGTTTGTTACTTACCCATACAGCAAAAACAAATGATTTGGATGTGTATTCTTTCCAGGCTTTTCCCAGGTCATAAATAAAAGGAGAAATTAAACGCTGTTCGAATGCCCTGTCGCCAATTACAACGGCAGCCGTTGTGCCTTTAATTTCAGAACGGAATTCATCTCCCGCATTTTTCAAAACAGGCGTTATTTTCCAAAAATTTTTCAAAAGGATTTGCGCCAACTTCACTGAAGTCCGGCTTTGGTAATCCAGTAATACGGTTTCTATCTGCTCCATCGGCACTTCGCTAAAAATGCAAACACTTGCCACGTCGCCATCGCTACCGATGCCGTAATTACCGATAATCTGATATGATTTCAATTCCGGCAGAATTGCAACGGGTACTAAACCTATATCAATTTCATTGTTCAATAGAGCAGCGGCAATATTTGATGGATAATCAATCACCAATTCTACTTCATCTTTCATCAACCCCTGCTGGAATCCATAAATAAGCGGCTTAGTATTTAAATAGCTTACTGCTCCAACTCTGATTTTTCCTGACATTTAATAAAGTTTCATTTCACCATAGCGAAAATAAGAACAAATTATTTCACAAGAGGGCGCATGTTGAGAACCTCCCCGATAGATTATTTTTTCTCTATACCTGCTTTAGTATAATTTTGGCGCAAATTTACAGCATCAACATGGAATTAAACCAACTTACTGCTATCTCTCCTATTGACGGACGTTATCGTAAACAATTGCATCATTTAGATGAATATTTTAGTGAATATGCGCTAATAAAGTACAGGGTGCTGGTAGAAGTGGAATATTTTTTTTTCCTGGCAGAAAAGAAGTTCTTTAAATTACCGGCTGTAGTAAAAACACATCTGCAAAACGCTGCTGCCAATTTTTCGCTGGAAGATGCAGGCACCATTAAAGAAACGGAAAAGATCACCAACCACGATGTGAAGGCGGTTGAATATTTTTTAAAAGCCGAACTGGATAGATGCAAAGCCGGTCATTTGAAAGAATGGATTCACTTTGGCCTTACCTCACAGGATATCAATAACACAGCCATTCCATTAAGCTGGAAACATGCAGTAGAACATGATTACCTGCCAGCCATCATCAACCTTCAGCACCAATTGGCACAACTGGCCAAAACATGGCAGGATGTACCAATGTTGGCACGTACACACGGACAGGCAGCATCGCCTACCCGTTTAGGAAAGGAGATTATGGTATTTGTAGAAAGACTGGAAAACCAGATACAATTGTTTAGTTACATTCCTTTTATGGCAAAATTTGGTGGGGCCACCGGAAATTTCAATGCTCATCATGTGGCCTACCCTAAATTCGACTGGGTAAAATTTGCCAATGACTTTACCGAAGAAAAATTAGGCTTACAACGCCAGCAATACACTACACAAATAGAACACTACGATACACTGGCTACTCATTTTGATGCCATCAAACGCATCAATACGATCTTTATAGATTTTTGCCGGGATATCTGGACTTATGTAAGTGCAGATTATTTCAAACAAAAAACGAAAAAGGGAGAGATAGGCTCCTCAGCAATGCCGCATAAGGTAAACCCGATTGATTTTGAAAATGCAGAAGGAAACCTTGGTATTGCAAACGCTTTGCTGGAGCACCTTTCAGCAAAATTACCGATATCCAGATTGCAGCGGGATTTAACCGATTCTACGGTATTGAGAAATATTGGGGTGCCGGTAGCGCATACCATTCTGGCCATTAAATCTATGGAAAAAGGATTGGACAAACTGGTATTAAATGAAGCCAAACTGAAAGCTGACCTTGATAACAACTGGGCAGTAGTAGCCGAAGCCATACAAACTGTTTTACGAAGGGAAAATTACCCACAGCCCTATGAGGCACTGAAAGAACTAACAAGGGGTAAAAATGCCATTGATAAAACCGCTATTCA
>JBGSMI010000282.1:0-2757 GCA_041740215.1 Ferruginibacter sp. | reverse complement strand
CATTTGCTGTACCAATGGCTGGCGCACCAGCAGCAAAATGGCGTGATGGATGTACTACCCCGCTGGAACTTTACCGGGATACACATTGGCGAAAAAGGGCTGATAGAAAAAGTATTTGATCCGGTGGTAAGTCCGCTGGGCCAGCGGGTGAAAGATATGGTGGAGCAGTAGGTTTTAGTACAGGCATTGCAGCGATGGCTTTTTTTCGGCAGCTATGCGGCCACAAAAACCCCAGTATGGAGGAGCCTACACAGATAAATATGGTGCCGGAATATGGCGAAATATTTTTTAAGTGGAGCTGCCAGCGGGTTAGTAACACAAGGGCTGGCACATGGCTTATCAGGCTTTGGCACCAACCATTTGATGGCCGGCATCAGCACGCTTGACGGCGAGTGCGTAGGCAACATCAAAAAAAATGGTTTACTGAAACCAGACTGCAAAGTTGGCTCAACCGCTGGCATAAGGCACTGAAAAGAAACTTGAAAAGAGAGGTTTTGCTTTCACCTGTAATTGAGAAAAAAAGGGATTACCAAACAGGTTAAAAGGGCTGCTTAAAATCGATATATTGGATAATTTTTTATCTGTAAAGTTTAGTAATAAAGCAACATAAGGCTCAAGCTCTGCACCTGTGGGGATCAACTGTCGCAAAATTGATGGAAGCATTATTTTTCATAAATTTACTTAAAAATGTACGATGGCGATACCAAAAAGAAAATTGAGAATATCATTCAAGGAAGCCTCATCGATGGGTGCCGGGATAATAGCACAGCAGTCCGCAACTTCTTATGCGCAGGCTATAGCACAAGTACAACGGTTAAAAGAAATTTCGAAAGTAACGCACTCATTAAAGAAGAACAGGAACTCTCCTTGAGAGAATATGCCACGGCTCATCAGCTTTGGGTTTCCCAATTGCCAAAACATTATCTCACAAGGGGCGGCGAATCACAAGTTTATTTAGATGAAAACCTTACTCATGTTGTAAAAGTAAATGATGCCGTATATTATGCAACCTGGTTTGAATATTTTAATAGCCTCTTATTACACAATCTTTTTTTTAGTGATACCGCATACGAATTATTGGGATTTATAGCGATAGAAGATAAGTTGTGTGCAGTTGTCCGGCAAATGTTCATCATTGCTGACGGGCAGGCAGAACTGGAAGACATCCGGGAATTTTTGGGATTTAATGGATATGAGAATACGCGGCGGCAGGATTACTTTAATAAAGAATTTGGTCTTATTCTGGAAGACATGCATGATGAAAACGTAATTATAAAAAACGAAAAACTGTTTTTTATTGATACTGTTTTTTATATTGTTGAGCCAGCCGTTTTCCCCAGCAAGTAGTCACATAACGGAAGCCAGCATATCGGATTCCCTCAGCAGCAAAGGTTCGCTCCAAAGCATACTGCTAATTCCAAATACTTACATTGATGATTACTCCCAATCACCTCAATACAATTTGCAGTTGCAGCACAGGTAAAGATTTGGGTTATAGTTGGCAAAAATTGTAACAGCATTACTGGCATCAAATTAATTGATGCCAGTATGATAAACTCAAAAATAAAACAGCAAATAAAATTTGCTACAGTGTTGTAAAGCGGAAGAACACAAGAGTAGTATTATTCTAATATAAATTTTGGACAAATCAAAATCATGCTGCGCTGCTTAACACAAAAGACATGAATAATTAAAAATTATATTCGTGCTTTACAAATCATTCCCCTATGCACCAGCATGCCAGCCCGAGAAGTTAAATCCTGGTAGGGGCAGGCAAACGGGAATTAAAACCCTTACACTCATATCTTGCAATTAAAATAGTAATGAAGTTTTTTCCCGAAAGTTTTCGAAACAATACAGGTAAGTGTTTGCAATTATTTTTTGCTCG
Organism: Ferruginibacter sp.; assembly: GCA_041740215.1. Taxonomy (GTDB): domain Bacteria; phylum Bacteroidota; class Bacteroidia; order Chitinophagales; family Chitinophagaceae; genus Ferruginibacter. Next base: position 869 of record JBGSMI010000282.1, on the reverse strand, counting down.
AAAAAATAGTGAGCTACTTGGAGGAATAAAAATTTTACGAAATATTCATTAGTGAAGTAGTCGCAAGCTGTAATAGGTAGTAAAATGTATATTTTTTATTTTTTAGATACCTATCGACCAAACCTGCATTTTTAAAAACTACACTTTATCCGTCACCGATTTGTTTTTTCTACAACCACACGTTGCATATAAGGTTAAACTTACCGTTGGTTATCGGCTAAAGTTCCTTCTTTTTTATTAAGCTTCTCCTGCATCCAGCATTTAAATTCATTCAGGTTTTGCGCAAGCATTTCCCCCATTTTTAAAACAATAGCATTATATTCAAATTGTCTTTCTTTATAAAGCAATGAATTATCCAGTATTGACTCGTCGGGCAGCACATCTGACTGGTTTACACCCGGTATTTTTTACAATCCGCTTGCAAACCTCTATTGTAAGGGCCACCTGGTTATTTCTAATTTTTGAATAGTTTGATTGTGACATAAAGAGTAAATCACCCATCTGCGCTTGACTGATTTTTTTCCTCTCTTAGTTGTTTGATAATACTTGCCGGTATAGATAAACGTTTAGGTTAAACGATATTCAGCAGATGAATAAAGTTATCCAGAATATGAATAGGCTGCACATATTTTATGAAAGAATTTTAAAGCCAAAAAGTCAAAGGTTTGTTTAAGTGGCAGTCAGCAATCGCAAAGAAAGAGCTGCCCTTGGTACACCGCTTGCCGGTTTATCAGGTATGGGTATTGGCGGCTTAAGCAATGTGGAAACTGACTTTGTTTTTGACCTCGAAGTGGACTTTTGGAAAAGCTCCAGCCGTGGTGCCGGCAGCGCATCAGCACCGGGGATTGCCTTACCAACAAAATACATGC
>JBGSMI010000263.1:0-38615 GCA_041740215.1 Ferruginibacter sp. | reverse complement strand
TTCCAGTCCTTTTGTTCGGGATTTATAAAAACATTTTGCATCTTTTTTATTTTTTACCTGCTAGTTTAAACACTTACATTTTTATGAACCAGGCGGAAGTACTGCAATTAAGCAGCCGTTGCGTCGCAGCCGATAGCTATCGGCTCTTGTACATTTTATATTTACTGAACATTACCCTCGTGATTTGTAAAAGCCCACTTCATTCGATTATATAAAAGCAAGTGTATTCTATGTTTGTCACAAAATGATGGCTGCTTTATAGATGGAAAAAAATCTAAGTACTCATCATTCATTTTTCATTATTTATCCTTCATCCATCATTACTCATCATTCATAATTCATCATCACTCTCACTCATCACTCATACCTCATCTCTCACACAATCATCTTCTCGATCGGTATTACAATAATACCTTCCGCATCAAATTGTTTAAGCTTTTCAATCACTTCCCAAAAATCATTTTCATTTACCACACTTTGCACGCTGCTCCACCCTGTTTCTACCAGTGGAACTACAGTAGGACTCTTCATACCAGGCAATAATGAAAAAATATTTTTAAGCTGGTGATTGGGCGCATTCAATAAAATGTATTTATTATTTTTCGCTGTTTTAACAGCATTGATGCGCAACAACAATTTTTCTAAAATTTGCTTCTTTTCGTCGCTCAAACTTTTGTTGGCAACCAGCACCGCTTCTGATTTCAGAATCACTTCCACCTCTTTCAATCCGTTGGTAAATAGTGTACTTCCACTGCTTACCAAATCGCAGATGGCATCTGCAAGCCCGATACCAGGTGCAATTTCTACAGATCCGCTGATTTCATGAATCTCAGCTTCAATTTTTTGATCGGCTAAGTATTGCTGTAAAATGGTTGAATAAGTCGTTGCGATTTTTAGCCCTTTCAAACTATCCGGCGAGGTGTACTGCATGCTTTTAGGAACAGCAATGCTTAACCTGCATCTGCCAAAACCAAGTTTATAAACAACCTCAATTTTCTTATTTTTTTCAAGCATTACATTTTCGCCCACAATACCAATATCTGCCACACCATCATATACATACTGGGGAATATCATCATCCCTTAAAAAATAAACTTCCAATGGGAAATTAAAAGCAACTGCCTTTAATTGTTTGTTACCGTTGTTCAGTTCAATACCACACTCTTTCAATAATTTAATTGAATCTTCGTTTAATCTTCCTGATTTTTGAATGGCAATTTTTAGCATAATATTTTATTAACCTGGTTTATTCTATTTTCTGATAACTCATCTTTTTCTTTCAGATGTAAACAAAAAAAGGACCTACCTTTTGAGTAAGCCCTTTCTTGAAAATATGTTTTATTACATACACATCAGCATAGCTTACCCTTGGGCAAAATAATGATGATGGTGTATATGATTGATTTGTTTCATTTGCAATGCAAAGTAAAGGCTGATAAATTATTTTACCAAATAAAATTTAAAAACAATTCACCTTAATTCCTAAGCCCGGTGCATTGTTATAAATTATTTTACCAAAATCAAATCCCACGCCCGCAGCAGTGTCCTCGGCCAGTAAGAGCGGACCATCCATATCTACATAATCTACCAGTGGCGCCAGTTGTGCAATAGCTGCAGTACCTACCGAACTTTCATTCATGCAACCAATCATTATTTTCATCTCCAGTTCCCTTGCTTTAGTAATCATTCTGCGGGCAGGTGTAATTCCGCTGCATTTGGTTAATTTAATATTGATGCCATGAAAGTGTCCGTGGCATTTTTCCACATCTGCTGCCGCCACACAACTTTCATCCGCAATCAGTGGTAGCGGCGACGCTTCATACAGCGTTTTCATTCCCTCCCAATCATCTTTAGCCAGCGGCTGTTCCACCATTTCTACACCCAGTTCTTTTAGCAATGGTATTTTTTGCAAGGCCTGTTCCAGCGTCCAGCCTGCATTGGCATCTACCCTTAAAATTGCATTTGTATTTTTCCGCAAGGCGGCAACCATCTCAATATCACCTTCCACGCCTACTTTTACTTTGTAGATGGGCCAGGGCTTTTCTTTCATTTTTAATACCATCTTGTCGATGCTGTCAATACCAATCGTATAATCAGTAATCGGGCTTTCGCCGGTGTTCAGGTTCCACAAGTGGTGCAGTTGCATGCCTTTCAACTTTCCATAAATATCCCAGCCTGCCATATCCAATGCACAAACTAAAAAAGAATTGTTCGGAAAAAGATGATGCAGGTAATGCCAATACCTTTCCGGATCGGAGAAGGCAAATTTTTGAATAAAAGTCTTTTTTCTTTCCAGATCCTCCAGCATTTTTTCAACAGGTATATTATAATAACTTATTGCGGGCGCTTCTCCATAGCCTTTCACCCCAAAATAATCAAGTTCAACAATCAAAGTAGATTGATGTGTCTTTGTTCCTTTCGAAATAGTAAATGGGTGATTGAACAATAAGTCGATTTTTTTGGCGTTTATGTGCATCATTCGCCGAAATTAGCTACTTATTCCTTTTAAATGATATCTGGTAAATTAATTTCGGTTAAATACACATTCTACTAACCCCCTTTATTTATGAAAAAAAGTTTCCTTACGCTTTTATTTGGAATTTGTTTAATTCCGGGATTTTCCCAAACCGTTTACAATGGTGCATTGACAAATACAGATCCTATCTTTAACAGGCCGGATGAAGGTAGCCCCCCGACCACGTTATCACCAGTTGGTACCGATGTTTTTTATGATTTGATCCCGATTGTGATAACTTCGGCAGGATTGATGGATATTAGTACTAACAGTACCTGGGACAACTTTTTGATTTTGTATGGTACCGGAGGATTTTCACCAGCCAGTCCGTTAACCAATGCTTTGGCTGCAAACGATGACCTTGTAAGCAGCAGTGCCGGATTTACCTACAATTTCACTTCACCCGGAACTTATTATTTAGTTATCTGTTCTTTTAAAAATGGTGTTACAGGAACCCACTCCATAACGGTAACGCCCACCTTCGTTTTAACGATCAAACTCAACTCTTTTACTGCAGTTAAATCGGGTGGTAATATGATTTCGTTGAACTGGTCTGTTGAAAGCGAAAATAATCTGAACGCATACCAGGTTCAAAGAAGTGTAGATGGCAATGTATTCACTGACATAGTAAATGCACGTTTGATTGCAAAAAATCGTGCAACGCTTACAGGTTACAACCACATTGATAACACTCCTGCGCCAGGATTAAATTATTATCGCCTAAAAATCACAGAAAAAACAGGAGTGGTTTCTTACAGTACTGTTATTCGCGTAAAAAACAGCAAGTTCGGAATAAATAGTATTAAACTTTACCCAAATCCGTCCACTGACTATCTGCAGATTGAAACAGATGCTGGTCAAAATAGCAATGGTTATATCAGCATTATTAACGCAGGAGGATCGATTGTGCAAAGCGGCCTTTATAAATTCAACCGCAATGTTGTTACCACGATCGACATCAAGCACTTACCTACCGGTAAATATTTCTTAAAAACGATCATTGATAAAGTTGAAACGGCTACGTTATTTATAAAAAGATAACAAAATACTGAAGCATAAAAAAAGGATACAATTTTATTTTGTATCCTTTTTTTTTATGCTTAAAATTTCATTTATCTCCCGCTGGCAACAATATCGGATTTCAATGCTGAGTTAAATGCATGTTCGTTTAACAATGCTTCAAGCGTGCAGTGCATTCGGTATCGCCAGTAATGTTTTGCATCAGCGGGAATATTTATTCTTTCGTCATTTGGATTCTCTCTTCTGAGTGTCACATCAATTCCCAGAATATCCTGTAACTGAAATATACTCCACATAGCAGGGGAATATAAATGCTGGAGTACAATTGTCTTATTGATCGGGGCTTCACAGTAAAACGGAGCGGCTCCCTGCCGGCCCATGATGGTATTGTAAAACCGTTGGGTTTTAGCAGGATCTTCTTCCCACCATCCCCTTATCGTACTCATGTCGTGTGTGGAAGGTGTTACAACAGATAAATAAGGTGCATCCGCAGGATGAAAAAATTCTGTTGTTGGGTCCTTTGGCATTCTTTGTATTTCTAAGCTTAGGACTCCAAGCTGCCGCATTACATCCGGAACACAGGCGGGCACCATACCCAAATCTTCACCACAAACCAGCATATTGGTGCTTCTCTTTAATTCAGGAAGTTTATTCAGTGCTTCCCTTTTCCAAAAATCATCCTGACGCTCAAAGAAATAGTTGATGTACAATTCTTTCAACTGTTGCTTTGAATGATTGTCCAAATCCCTGAAAGAAGTGGTTTGATCCATATTGATCCTGAAATGAAACTGCTGGCTTTGCGACCCCTCCTCTTCAAACAAAATCACATTGCTAATCAAATCAAACAACCCAAACTGTATAAAAATATTTCGCTCGGATAGCGGCTCGTGTTTAAAGTACTGTTCTACTTTTCGCTGTGTATCAAACTCCTTTTTTAATTGAAAAATTCCATCAACCCAAATAAGAAATTGCTCTTTTACATACCCTGCTTCGGCTCCAAACCTTTCATTAACAATGTAATCCGGAATATACGGCTTACAATATCGGTTATACTGAAACGAAATAGCCCTTTCGTATAACTCATTTACATATACTGGAATAGCAGGAACAAATTTCCCCATAATGCCTTCTACCGTTTGCAACGGAATACTCCAAATACGAAAAAAACCAAGAATATGATCAATTCTAAAGGCATCAAAATATTCGCTCATCTGCTCAAAACGTCTACGCCACCACGCAAATCCGTCTTCCTGCATTTTTTTCCAGTTATAAGTCGGAAAACCCCAGTTTTGTCCCTTGATCGCAAAATCATCAGGAGGCGCACCGGCCTGTGCATCCATATTGTACAATCCAGGATCCATCCAGGCATCACAGCCATACCGGTAAATTCCAATAGGCAAATCACCTTTTACTACTATCCCGTTTCTATGCGCATAAGCCGTTGCTGACTTCAATTGCAAGTGCAAATGGTATTGAATAAAATAATGTAGGGCAATGCTATCATAATGTTTTTGTAATGGTGAAGCAAGCTCCTGTACCGCAGCCTCATCAAAATTACTATGCGACTTCCACTTGTTGTAATCGGCCGTTTTATATTTGTCTCTCAGGTAACAAAAAGCAGCATACGGTACCAACCAATGACGGTTTAAATCAAAAAATTCGAAGTATTTGGTATCATTCAAAAACTCATCTTTCTGCAAAGCATAAAGTTCTTTGATGACCGTGAACTTCAAACGCATTACTTCCTCATAATCGACGTCCGGTAAGCCATTGAGTTCCGCCTGCCTTTTCTTTAAAGGGTTAATGACTACTGCATTTTTAGTGCCCGCAACTTTCTCAAGATTGAGATACAATGGATGTAAAGCAAAGGCGGAAATGGCAGCATAAGGATAGGAATCCAGAAAGCTATGGGTTGCCGTTGTATCATTAATGGGCAATAGTTGAATCAGTTTTAAACCGGAGGCTTTTGCCCAATCTACCAATAATTTTATATCGGTAAATTCCCCCGTACCAAATCCATTACTGGTGCGAAGGCTAAAAACAGGAATAGCTACGCCAGCTCCCTTCCAGCCAGGAAAGGCGAGCTGTGCAAACCCGTCATGAATAATGGTATTTGCTGCCCGGCTACTATCACTAATCAATGTTCTGTTTTTTCCAGATTCAAAACCAGTAGCGGTTCGATCACTCGTATTGTAAACTCCATACTTATAAGCTACCGGAAAAATCTCGTTGCTAAGGTCCAATCTGATGGTCCACCAATTGCCGCCTTTCGTTAAAAGTAGCGGCTTGTCAGTGTGCCACTCACCCAATTGTAAACTACTTCCGGTAATAAACAGCACTTCACCTTCTTTCAAAAGTGGCGCCTTTACCTTAAACTCATGCGTAAAGGTTGCAGGAAACAATGGCTTTACGGGCTCTACGCTGGATTTTAGTAAAACTTCCTGAAATGCTTTGGTGAAAAAGGCATTTTCAATTTCACCTGCATGATTCCAGGTATCAATCAGCACGATATCATTTTGACTGATTTTATCAAACTCAATCAACCGGTCATTCCCCCATTCAATAATCTGCTCACCATCCAGATCTTTTAAAAAATATCGGTATTCAATATCCAATGAGTGAAAATCATTTTCAGGGATGTCTACCTTGCCTTGCCAAAATTCTTCGTTAAAATAATTAAGTGGAATAGCCTGGCCAAAATCATCGTTTCCCAAAGCTTTATTGTTACCAGAAACGAATAATGCTTGTCCGAATTTTGTTGAAAACCGGATGTAAAAGTTAAGTGTCATTTTATGGCAATGTTAAGAAGCAGCAATATAAATCCTTTAAAGCACAATGTAAAAAATACACAATAAATATCCCGCAAGGTAAAAAGAAAATAAAAGTAAAAATAGAGCAACCTGAAATTGAAATTCTAAATAACTTTTCACTGCTATTATAAATTTGTTCGATTTGCCCTATTTTTGCCAAAATTATTTAAAGCATGGAAACTACAAAAAAATCTACCGGTCTCTATTGGATATTATTTTTTGCATCTTTAGCAGCCTCTGTTATTGTTTATAAAATTGGCGGTGGATATTGTTCTATGGTATTGCCATTTAACATTACCTTTTTTGCTAAAGCCATGGATTTACTGTAGTTCTCTTCTACAGCTATTTACTGTTTCAGATTGTTTATAATGGCGGTGAATTCGGTTGCTACCAGTGAGGCGCCGCCTACCAGACCGCCATCAACATCGGGTTGTCCAAATATTTCTTTGGCATTGGTTGCTTTTACACTACCACCATACAAAATCGATATGCTATCGGCCAATTCGTTATTGTATTGAGCCGCAAATACACTTCTAATGTGTGCGTGCATTTCCTGGGCCTGTTCACTACTGGCTGTTTTACCAGTTCCGATGGCCCATATTGGTTCATAAGCAATCACAAACCCGGTTAATTGGGCATCGCTCAGGTGAAACAAACTTTCCTTCAATTGATTCTCTACATAGCTATTTTGAGTACCTGCTTCCCTAATATCAAGTGCCTCACCACAGCAAAAAATCGGTTTAAGTGCATATTCAAAACAGATATTTACCTTATCCGCTAAAATTTCATTGGTTTCATCAAAGTATTCCCGACGCTCACTATGACCAATTATTACATACGGTATTCCAATACTTTTCAACATTTCAACACTTACTTCGCCTGTGTAAGCACCGGATGGTTTGGTGCTACAATTTTGCGCAGCTAACAAAAAATTCTCATTGCCAGCAATGATATTTCTAATATTGATTAAATATGGAAATGGAACGCCGAACACAGCTTCCTGGTTTGCTGTTAATTTAAAGGGGGAAGCCATTAAATCAGTGATCAACGTTTCAGCTTGTTGCAGCGTTAGGTTCATTTTCCAGTTAGCCGCAGCTATTTGTTTTCTCATCTTGTTTATTTATGATTGTTTGTAAAGGTTTTTTAAAATTTCTTTTTCGTGTTCATTCAATGTCATTCCTTTCAACTGTTTCCAGTTTTCAATATCCTGTAATATTTTTGCAAAGGTATACCTTTCTTGCCCCCATGTAAAATCGCTTACAAACTTTGGTGGAAAATAGGCTCCAAAAATATTGCAGCATACCCCCACCACCGTTCCTGTGTTGAAAGATGTGTTAATGGCCGCCCTGCTATAATCACCCATCAACAAACCACATTTTAAGCCAACTGGTAAATAATCGTTGTCCTGATTACTCCAAACCCTTACTTCGCCCGCAGTATTTTTTACGTTTGAATTGGTAGTGCCAGCACCCAGATTGCACCATTCCCCTATTACACTGTCGCCTAAATAGCCATCGTGTGCCTTATTGCTGAAACCAAACATTACGGCATTTTTGATCTCTCCTGCGGCGGTGCAAAATGGACCGATGGTGGTGGCTCCATATATTTTGGCACCCATTTTTAATATTGCTCCTTCACATAAAGCAAAGGCACCACGGATGATACAACCTTCCATTACCTGTGCATTTTTACCAATATAAACAGGACCCGCAGACGCATTTATAATACTATGTTCTACAACTGCGCCTTCTTCTAAAAAAATATTTTCAGCTCCAATTATTTGATTGGTTGAAGAAATTTGCTGTGATTGCCTTCCTGTTGTAATCATATCAAAATCTTTTCGAATGGCCCAGTCGTTATATTGAAAAATTTGCCAGGGATATTGTAGCACTTTAAATTCGTCGAGATTATTTTTTTCATGATCTAACTTATCAGATGGGGTAAGCAACTTAGTCAGCCAGCGTTCTGTCGGAACAATGTTTGCATCAAAAATGCCCGGAACGCTGTTGTCTTTTTCACCATGATCTGTGGTTAAAAGCTCAGGATTAGAGAGCAGGTTAAAGCTGGAAAGAAATGCCCACTTCTCCCGAATGGTTAAAATGCCGATTCGTATATCGGCTGTATGCCTGGTAGCTGTAAAAGGATATAATCCGTATTTTACTTTGGTATCATCTAAAAATATATTCACCCCTTAAAATTACTTAAAAAAAGAACTCATGCTGTCGGGGGATTACATTTACGTTACATAGTTTCCGACTAAAAGCACCACAATGAAGCTTTTAAACAAAAACTCCCCCGGAAAACCGGAGGAACTTAAAGTATAGCCATGAAAAACAAACTTTAGTAAATCTACTAATGCGCTTTCTTTTCGTAACGTTTTTTAAACTTATCAATACGACCTGCAGTATCAACCAAAACATTTTTACCAGTATAAAACGGGTGAGATGTATTTGAAATTTCTAACTTGATTACAGGGTATTCATTACCATCTTCGTGCTTGATCGTTTCATTTGAATTAGCAGTAGAACGACTTAAAAAAGTGGTACCATTACTCATGTCCTTGAAAATAACAAAACGGTAATTTTTTGGATGCAAATCTTTTTTCATAATTGTAAAAGTTTGTGCATGGATTTGGCCATGCGATTTTTAAGATTGCAAATGTAGGGGTATTTGGCTAATAAAAAAAGACACAAAATCTCCGAAGAGGTTTTCCCAGCGAAGCATAAAGCTGGCTTTTGTTATGAGGACAACCGTCAGGACTTAAAATTAAAGCTATTTTTTGGTGATCCTACATGGTGGATATATCACGATAGCTCTAATTGCAAATTATCGTTAAGCCATGAAATATTTAAGTTAACCATGTTGTGTTGTCCTAAAATTAATTTGGCGTAAAACTAATATTAATAAAAGATGTATAAAACTTGTACCTACACTGTAGTTAATTCCTAATTCGTGTAATTAGTGCCTAAAATTCGTGTTATCTCTTTAGGCTAAACATAACACTGGTATCCTACTAACTTTTCATATTTGTTTGTTGTAAAGCGATGCCAATATTGAAGCTTTTTGATAACTGGATTACATCCTGCAAATCATCAATCTTTTTGCCTGTTACCCTGATGATGTCGTCCATAATGGCAACCTGAACTTTCAGACCGCTATCTTTAATTAATTTCACAATTTTCTTGGCATCTTCCTGTTTAATCCCGTTTCTAACAGTTACTTCCTTTTTCACCACTTTACCGCTTTGATGGTGCTCTTTTGTGAAATCGTAAATTTCAGCCGCCAGGCCTTGTTTTGCACTCCGGCTGATTAAAACATCAATAATCTGGTTCAGTTTCATTTCACTATCCGCTTCAAGATTTACCTTAAAATCTTTTTTATTTAATTCTATCACAACATGCGATCCTTTAAAATCGAATCGATTGGTTACTTCTTTACTTACGGTATTGATTGCATTGTCAAGAGTTTGCAAATCAACTTTACTGGCAAAATCAAATGATGGCATAAAACAACTATTATTGGTGAGATATATGCAAATATAAAAAACACAGCCCAATATTGAGCTGTGTTTAATTATGTAGCGCATTTAACGTTAGTTACCACCTTTCACCCTGTTTTGTTCGGTGCCTGCACCTCCGGTTTTTCTCTTCTGCTGGCCTTTGATTGGCTTGCCAAAACGATATCCGAAACTAAGCGTAGCCACTCTGGAATCTCGCTGCTGCTGAAAGGTTGCTTCTGTGCGTTGAAAGTTGATTTCGCCTTTAGCCTGCATGCTGTACAGTATATCACGCACATTTAATTTCAACGTTCCTTTATTTTTCAAAACTTGCTTTTGCACGCCTGCATTCAACTGGCCCATCGACTTTATCATGATCTGACCTTCAATACCTTTTGTTCGATAAAAGCCTGATAGTTCGGCACTCCAGCCTTTTTTAAACTTAAACTGGTTATTAATATTTACCAAAAAATTACCTGCCTTTACTCGTACATCTTCGGCATTCAAAAAGCCCTTATAATCATTGTAATTGTATTCTGTGTACACAATAGCTGTCCACCATTTTACTACTGACTTTTGAGCACTTATTGAAATGCTGGCACTATTTACAGATCCAAAATTCCCTCTTTTAACAATGGTGGCGTAACCCTTTTGCTCAAATATCTCAGCAGATAAATCTTTGGTATTTGAATAGATTACAGTAGTAGTTAAAAACTGATTGTACGTGTGCGACACCTCAAATGTATGCGCATAAGATGGTCTTAAAAATGGATTACCAGATCCATAGGTATATTTGTCAAGAAAGAACAAAAAAGGATTCAAATCTTCATAATCCGGGCGATTGATCCTACGCCCCAAAGAAAAACCAAATTGATTCTTTTCACTGGCATTGTAACTCAAATATAAAGTAGGAAACAACCCTGTATAGCTTTTCTTAAATGAACTATCCTGCCGCTGAGGGTTGCCAAACTGATTACCACTGTAATTGGTATTCTCCAATCTTAAACCGGCTTGTATACCCCACTTTTTAATTTGCTTATTCAAATTCAAATAGGCCGCATTTACATTTTCTTTGTAAACAAACTGGTTGGTCTTCTCGTAGTCAACCACTTTGGCATTTCCAATGATATTGTAATAACCGGCTGTATTATCCGTTTCAACAAAACTTGTTTTCAATCCTGTTTCTATTTTTAAACCGCTTTTTAAAGGATGAGTGTAATCCACTTTTCCAGAATAAATATTAATTAAGGAAGGCAAATCGCCCACAAGCAAATCATTGTTTTTAAGCACCCAATCGGGCGTGTAGGACGTATTGGAAAAATTTTGATCTTTGTGTGAATCGTAGGTGAGATAATCAATATCTACAGTTAACTCCCGGCCTGTTGAATCAAATTGGTGGCGAAAATTCAGATTGATCGCTCCGTTTTTCCAACTGGATGTTTCAGAGTTGGAGGATGCCACCATCGAATCTACCACACCCGAATTGCTTTTGAGGTAACTTAAATTATTGCCAATCTGGTTAAATGGAGTAGTAAAACCGGTAAGTACAAGGCCAAATGTAGTTTTTTTACTGACATAAAAATCTGCTCCCACTTTTGCATTATAGTTATTATTGTAGCGCACATCATTGGATACTTGCTCAAAAACTGCATTTATTGAATTGTCTTTATTTTTATAGGTACGTTTGATACGAATTTGTTGAAAATCTCTCCTGTAATTACCACTTATATTGGCAAAAACATTAAATTTTCCATTGCGGTAGTTTAGGTTCAAACTATTATTCGTTTTTTCATAAACCCCTTGTCCAAAAGAAAGACTGGTATTTCCGTTAAAGCCTTTGAGTTTAATCTTTTTAGTTTTAATATTAATGATGCCCGAGTTGCCTGCTGCGTCATATTTTGCAGACGGATTGGTCATGATTTCTATCTGGTCTACATTGTTGGATGGCATAGACTTCAATAAATTTGCTATTTCCTGACCTGTGAGGTAGGAAGGCTTGCCATCCAACATCACCATCACTCCCGGCTTGCCTTTCAGGCTAATATTACCATCCTTGTCTACGGTTACACCAGGACTTTTCTCCAATACTTCCAGGGCGGTTGAACCTTCGTTGCTAATGGCAGCATCCACATTTATGACAGTTTTATCAATTTTGCGTTCAATTAGCTGCCGCTTTGAATGGATGACCACTTCTTTCAAATTTTTATCAACCGGGGCCAGTTGTAAAACGCCGACGTTCACCAGGTTTTGATCGCCGGAAATTTCAAAAGACTTACTATAAACTTTGCTGTGACCAACGGAAGTAGCCAGTACAAGGTAGGCACCCACTTTTACATTTTCGAAATTGAAATTTCCTTCTTTATCCGTGATGGCAACTTTAGCAATACTGCTGTCTTTTGCTTTCAATAAAGAAATAGGTGCAGCGTCTATAAATTTTTGCTTGCCACCATCTTTAATTGCTCCAAATACTTTACCGGAGTTTTGCGCTAAGCTGACAATACTTATACTCATTGCAGTCAGCAGGTTTATAAAATGTTTCATGGCTATACTTTATACTTTGTTTTGAATTGTACATAACAAAATTAGGTACTTTGTATAGCAAGGAACATTAGTTTACATAAACGGTCATATTATTGATATGACTGGTAGTACCTTGTATAACATAATACAAGGCCTCAATTTGAAAGTATTACTTGTTGAGAATGTGAAGAAATTGCAAAATGTGGAATGATTATTACTTTCTAGCATATCTGAGTTGAACAGATACAATTAGAACAATACCAATCAGGATAAGAAAGAAAGAAATTATTTCAGCCTGGCTTGGATTAATCCCCCAAAAATGATACTGATTGTTAACACGTATTTTTTCAATCAGGAATCTTTCAACACCATTTAGAATAAAATAAATCCCTGTAACAGTACCTGCCACTTTTATTCTTTTCCTGACAGCCCAGACAATTAAGAATAAAAGTGTACAAACTACGGTTTCGTAAAAGGGAGTTGGAAATACAGGGTTTGGCAGTACACGATTATGATCCTGATAATTTCCGGGTATCAATATGCCATCATTATTTACATTTTGAGGGTAGTTGTATGCAACCATCCATGTAGGCATAAATGCCAACGCTTTTACATATTTATGCGGTACAGTCTCAAGGCTGCTACTTTTTCGATCGGTAACATAAACCGGTGTTGATTTACCCGAATCTGTAACTGCTCCTTCTAAAAAATAGGATTTGTGAAATGCAAGTTGGGCCTCGAATTCGCCGGGTTTTGCTGCTGTAACTTTTCCGGATTTATCTGTTATATAGGCACTGTTATAGATCCCCCAGTCGCCATCGCCGGCAACCTGGCAACCAATTCTGCCAACTGCATAAGCCAATAACATTGCCAACGAAATGGCATCTACCAGGTGAATCAGTTTAATTCCTTTCTTTTTTGCATACACCGCCAGAGCGATAGCTACTGTTATTAATCCGCCATAAAAAGTTAGGCCGCCTGCAGAAAAAATTCGCTCTATGGGGTTTTGAATAAAATCTTCCCAGTTTTCAAGGTTATCAAAGATTTTGGCACCTAAAATACCAAACACCAGCGATATGATAACGATATCGCCTACCCTATCATGCGGCCATATGCGAATGCTTCTTTGCTCAGGATTTTTTAATTTTTGCTTATCCTTTTCCCACCATTTCAATCCGGTTAAAACAACGGCTAACAGTAAACCGCCGACAATACTTCCTTCTGCAGAAAAAACATAGTTTTGAGGTGTCATATCCCCGGGCTTACTAAAAATAAGACCAAATAGTTTAAAGCCAAATGCAAAGCCTACAAGAAAATTGACCAGCAAATCTAGCATGGATGCAGGCTTTCCCACGGTAATAAATTCTTCTCTTGGTAACAGTAAACCCTGCTTTTCTTTACGCTTCAACTCGCTGGTTATCACTATGGCGGCTGCTACAAACCCCATAGCTACCATTAAACCAAACGTGTTCAACACTTTCAACACTTCCCACTCAACACCAAACCAGTCTTTAAAAACGTAATATAAATTGGGATACATTATTGTATAAATTAAATTTTGTGTGGTGCAAGATATTCAATTATCATCATTCAACATTTTAGTTTAAGTAATCAATGGAAACAGCAACCAATATAAATAATGAAATAACGAGGACCGTTGTTTGCTTTTAAATTTTTACGCAAATATAAAGAGGGCTGAATTGCCAGTTTAATCTAGAATGCTTAGCTAATAGTTAGTATTTTTAAAAAAAACTTCTATTCCTTTAGCGAATTATTTTGCCTGAATAAACTTCAGCAGATTTCGCCTGGCCTGGTTTTTTATTTTACGTTGAAAAAAAGAATTCCAGCCAAACAACTCGCCCGTTAAACCCAGCGCCTGTTTGCTCCATTTATGCAAACTAAATCCATCACTGTGTTCAATGATTTCACCATTGGCAAAGCGCATATTCGCCTTCACTTTATTCACCACCCTCTTTCCTGTTTTTGAAAAAGTATAGGTTGCAACCCAGTCAACGGTGCAATACTCCTCATCCAATTCAACAATGTTTTCATAGGTTAAAGAGAAATCCTTCGCATTTCTACACAGCATCTCCCACATATATTTTGCTTCATTACCTCTGAGCAATCCAAACACAGGATCAAAAAAAACGATATCGTCGCCATAGCAACCATTCATGCCGGTATGATCCAATTGTTGAAAGGCTTTATAAAATCTGTTGATCAATTCTTTATTGGTATTCATCCCGTGAGTGATTTAGTTTAATTAAATTGAGCCATCTAAAAAAACATACATGATAAAATATTATTTCCTGCTGGCATTTTCTCTGGTTCAAATTTCGTTATTTGCTCAAAATGAAGATAGCGTTTGGTTCGTAAACAATTATACAAAAATTGAACGACAAATTCCCATGAGAGATGGCATTAAATTATTTATCTCCATCTACCTTCCCAAAGACAAATCGGAAAAGCATCCGTTTTTAATGACAAGAACGCCCTACTCCTGTGCTCCGTATGGCGAAAAGAATTTTCCTTCACTTTGGTATAGTTATAAAATGAAATACTTAAAAGAAAACTATATTATTGTAACACAGGATGTGCGTGGGCGTTATATGAGTGAAGGAGAATTTATGGACGTGCGTCCGTTTAATAAAAATAAAAAAACTGTAAAAGATATTGATGAAGCAAGCGATACGTACGATGCAATAGATTGGCTGATTAAAAATATTGATAATAACAACGAACACGTGGGTGTTTTTGGCACATCTTACCCGGGATTTTATTCTACAGAAGCTGCCCTAAGCGGGCATTCCGCACTAAAAGCAGTGAGTCCGCAGGCACCCGTAACCGATTGGTTTATGGGCGATGATTTTCACCACAAGGGCGCATTTTTTGCTCAGGACGGATTTTCGTTTTATTCCACCTTTGGCAAACCACATCCAAAACCAACCATGAATTATGGCAGTGGTTTCAGTACACCTGTTAAAGACAATTATAAATTTTACTTACAAACCGGTGCAATAAAAAACTTAGCAACTTTAATGGGCGACAGTATCAAATTCTGGCATGAGATGTACCAGCATCCTAATTATGATGCATGGTGGCAGGCAAGAAATGCCCGTGTTGGGTTGTACAATGTAGCGCCCGCTATGCTTTGGGTGGGTGGTTTATTTGATGCAGAAGATTGCTGGGGTGCCTGGAATGCTTACAAAGCATGCGAAACCCAAAGCCCAAAAACCAACAGCAAAATTGTGATGGGTCCATGGTACCATGGACAATGGAGCAGGGAAGGCAGTTACCTGGGCAATGTGCGTTTTGCCAGTAACACGTCCGCCTATTTTCAAAATGAAATTGAAGTGCCTTTTTTTAATTACTACCTGAAAGGAAAAGGAAGTGTGGATGCGATTGCAGAAGCTAATATTTTCTTTAGTGGAGAAAACGCCTGGAAGAAGCTGGCGGCATGGCCACCAAAGGATGTTACCTATCAATCCCTCTACATTTCTGAAGAGGGAAAATTGTCTTTTGATAAGATGACTGATAAAGCCAAAGCCGCTACTTCACAAAAAAGAAAACCGGGTTTTAGTGAATATACCAGTGATCCCGCTCACCCGGTTCCCTACACAGAAGATGTGCATGACGATAGAACCCGGGAATACATGACAGACGACCAACGTTTTGCCTCCCGCCGGCCAGATGTTCTAAGCTTTGAAACAGATGTACTAACGGAAGACCTTACACTGGCTGGACCAGTAATGGCCAATCTGTTAACCAGCATCAGTACAACAGATGCAGATTTTGTGGTGAAAGTGATCGATGTTTTTCCAGACGATTTTGAATACGAGGCGACATTGAAAGGAAGTGGCAAGGAATATCCGATGGGTGGCTATCAAATGATGGTGAGAGGAGAAATAATGCGGGGAAAATTCAGAAATAGTTTTGAAAAACCAGCACCATTTATTCCTAATAAAATTACAACCGTTAATTACGAGCTACCCGATGTAGCACATACTTTTAAAAAAGGACATCGGCTAATGATACAGATTCAAAGTAGTTGGTTTCCATTGGCTGACCGTAATCCACAAAAATTTACGAATATATACAAAGCCAATGATGGCGATTTTCAAAAAGCCACCGTTCGAATTTATCATGATGCCAGCAATCAAACAAAATTCATTCTCCCAATCTTGAAATAAGTCAGTAATTAAAGGGCACAAAAACGTTCTTTGGGTTAGGTGCAAAAAAAAAGGGCCAGAATAGAAATTCAGCCCGCTTTAAAATCCAATATCCTATGAAAAACCAATGTTATAACGCAGGTTGTTTAACTAAATTGTATTCGGAGCTAAAAAAAAAGCTTTTTTTTCATTTTTTTTCATTTTTTCTGGTTTAGCTATGAATAATTCCCTTTGATGACTATTTAGCTAGTGATTTCAGACAGGCATAATTTGAAAAATATTAAAAATAAAAACACAAAGTAATTAAATAGAAAAAACGGAGACGATGTAAAGTTTGAAGACAAATTATTTTTAACACACCTCATATCTTGAATACAAATTCCAAAATTTAAGAAAAATAAAATACCGATCCCTTAAATTTTGCAAGGCTTGTTCAATTTTTTTATCAGTAGAAAGTATACTTATTTCAACAAGAATCCTTCCTAGAAATATTCCTACAACACCGTAGAAGTACATCTAAAGTTACTTAGGAAGATTGCCGGACTTTTGTTGGTGTAGGTTAAATCCGTATTTTTTGTTAACTCTTTACATTAAAAACTATGAAGTATTACCTGGTTAATTTTCTTTTACTAGATAATAAGATGATTACGTTAAATGAAAATATTGGTATCGGCCTCCATTCCTATGCTAATATTGAAGAATTTAAAAAATCCATTGCCGCCATGAATCTTGAAGGCGTAGAGAGAGAAAAAGTGGTAATCAAGTCATATAAACAAATATCCCAGGAAGCATTTAATTGCCTGAGTAAAACTACTTGCTAACTTTAACCTTGCAAGGTTTACTAAGTTACACTTGGTTAAATTGATTTAAGCAAACCGCCATCTATCGGAATATTGGTGCCTGTGATATACGAGGCATAGTCAGACGCCAGAAAGGCAATCAAATGCCCGAATTCTTCCGGCGTACCAAATCTTCCCAGCGGTATATCTTTTTTCATTGCTTCTTTGTAAGCATCAAGCTGGATGCCCTTTATTTCGGATTGCACCCGGCTGATCTCATCCAACCTTTCAGTATCAAAATAGCCGGTCAGTATATTATTGACTGTTATACCCATTGGTGCCAGTTCCCTTGCAAGGGTTTTCGCCCAGCTAATTACAGCAGAGCGTATGCTGTTGGAAAGCACCAGATTTTGCAACGGTTCTTTTACCGAGCTGGAAGACAAATTGATGATGCGCCCATAACTTAAAGTCTGCATCCCTTTTAAAGCTTCCATTGTAGTACAACAAACGGTCTTAAATAGCAAGTCAAATGACTGCTGATAATCATTGATTGTTTTATCCATCACCCCGCCTGCAGCAGGGCCGTTGGTATTATTAATCAAAATATCTACCCGGTGATGTTGAAACCACGCTGCTATGACCAGTTTAAATTGCTCAAAATCCGCAAAATCAACCACCAGGTAATTGTGTTGCTGACCGTCGTTGGCAGGTAGATCATCAAGTACAGCTTTTAACTTTTCGCTATTTCTTGCCATTAGTGTAACTTCTGCTCCACACCGGGCAAGTTGCATGGCAATGGCTTTACCCAATCCCCTGCTCGCCCCACCTACCAGGGCTTTTTTTCCTACTAATGAAATCTCCATAGTTTATGATTTATAATCTTCCCTAACTGGTGAAAACATATCCATCAATCTGCAATTGGTAATGGCCACGCCGCCATGCGGCACATTGGAAGGAATTACTACTACTCCACCCGGTTCATACACTTTCTTTTCTCCGGCTACGGTTAGTTGAAATTTACCTTCCAGCACCTGACAAATTTGTTCATGTACATGATTGTGAACCGGGATGGTTGCCCCTGCTTCTACCTCCCAAAAAGCCATGGTCATTGTTTCGGTATGGATAAATTTTCCGTGGTAACCTTTTATGATTTCTTTTGGCTGAATTTGATCAAATGATTTATACATGGTTATTGAACTGTTCTATTGTTGATTATTTGTTTATCTTATTGTTTTTTGAGGTTGCATAGTGGAAGTTGATGGTTTAAAATTAAGTAGTAATGGTGAATTGAAAGATTGTTTTTATAAATTGTTTTTATACTTGTTTTGGCTGTTGAATTGGTAGAAAGACTTGAATTGCCGGAACAGTTATCAACTGAAAGCAGAAAATTAGAATACATTTCGACAGAACAGGGCGCAGGCTGATCTACAGAATTTTAGATTATTTTGAATAACATGATGTATATAACAAATAGCATCCTGTTTAATTTCATCAATCCGGTTTACCACTCATTCTTTAACCACCAGAAAACAGACAGGTCTGGTACATTCCATTCTGATATCAACTCTTTTACCCGCATATTAAAATATCTACGTCTTTAAAACCCACTGATAATTATACCCGCTATCTTGCAGTAAATCATTTACCAGATGGATACCCCAGTTTTATTGTTTGTTGCCGGATTAACCATTGGCCTGGTCGTGGCCTTTGCAATCAGGGCCATTAACCGACAACAATTATCTTCATTCAAAGAACGCAGGCTGCAAGATCAGCAAACCATCGCCCAATTGCAGCAGGATAGATCACAACAACAAAGCGAAAAAGAAAGTTTGCTCAGCCGTGTAGCCAAATCAGAAAGTACCAATCATTTTTTACTACAGGAATTTGATCAATACCACCTATTGCAAGGCCAACATGAGGCGATACAAAAACAAATGGCCATTTTGCAAATCCAGTTGGAAACGGCCCATGAAAAACTATCCAAACAAAAAGAGGAACTGGAATCAATCAGCGAAAAATTTCGCTTTGAATTTCGAAACCTGGCGCAGGGAATACTGGATGAAAAAACCGCCAAATTTACACAGGTAAATGAAGAGAAAATGAAAGCCATCCTTGATCCTTTAAAAACAGAATTGGTAGATTTTAAGAAAAAAGTGGATGATACGTACGATAAAGAAAGTAAAGAGCGTTTTACATTGGGCAAGGAAGTGCAGCGGTTGATTGAGATGAGCCAACTGGTAAGCCAGGAAGCCAATAACCTGACTACTGCACTAAAAGGAAACAATAAACAACAGGGCAATTGGGGCGAAATGATATTGGAAAGTATTTTAGAATACAGCGGACTTACCAGGGGCCGGGAATACCTTACCCAGGAATTTATCCGGGACAGTGCTGGTAATATTATCAAGGATGAAAACGGCAAAGGACTTCAGCCGGACATTACTGTGCTGTATCCAGACCAACGAAAAATCATCATTGATTCTAAGGTTTCACTGGTGGCATGGGAACAATATGTTTCTTCGGACAACGTTGATATGCAGAGACAATTTATTAAAGAACATGTGCAGTCTGTCCGAAGCCACATTGAAGGATTGAGCCGCAAAAATTATCCGCATTATGCACGGGCTCTGGATTATGTATTGCTCTTCATTCCAATTGAACCCGCCTTTTTGGAAGCGGTTAAAACAGATTTGCAGCTTTGGAAATTTGCTTACGAAAAGCGAATTATGTTGGTTAGTCCAACCAATCTGCTGGCGGTATTAAAAATTATTGCAGACCTATGGCGGGTAGAATTACAAAACCAACACGCCATTGAAATTGCAGACAAGGCCGGTGCCTTGTATGATAAATTTGTTGGATTTATAGAAAACCTGCAATTTGTAGGTAAAAAAATACAGGATGCACAACAAACCTACGATGTGGCTTTTAAGCAATTGATTAGTGGCAAGGGTAATATTGTTGGCAGAGTTGAGGAATTGAAAAAGATGGGTGCCAATGCCCGCAAACAATTGGGAGATAACATAATAAAACAGATAGAAACAGATGAGTAGGTTTTTAGGATGAATGAAGAATGATGTATGATGAAAGATGAATTTTCACCATCCTCCATTCACCAATAGATACTTCATTTAATTTCTAATGCAGCAATAATAAGAGATTTTTAAAGATATGATCACAATTTATTTTTTGTATAAATGAGTAACATCAGTATAGCCAAACCGCAGGTTGATATTGATGATGCCATAAGGGAGCTGATGGACCAGCAAACTGAAGAATGCACTATTGTACACTGCCGTTATTTTTCAACGGAGCCAACAGGTGTGCGCATCTGGCCCAGTACTTTTTTAATTGAAGATGGGGGCAGACGATGTAAGCTGATTAAAAATTTCAACATTTCCATCATGCCGGAATGGACCTTTCATTTTGTTCAAAATGAATACATTCGCTTTACGCTGGTGTTTGAAGGACTTAGCAAAGAGTGCAATTTTTTTCATCTGCTGGAAGACATCAGACAGCCTTTTGCCTTTTATAGCAATAAAGTAATTAGAAATAAAAGTGGGGTGTATACAATTGAAATATTTTGCTAACACTTACATCTCTAACTGATTCGCAACTATGTAATTTTTGCTTTTTTTACTGGTTTAAACCTTCCTATTCACTAACGTATCTACAACTTAGAATCAGGAATCAAAAAAATCTGCCCCTGTACCAGTTATTTTGACTAAATTCAATTTGATTCCAAAAGAGAATTGCACAAATACAACGATTGCAGCACTGCTCAATTTCCTCCATCGCAACTCAACCATTTAAAATATGAATACAGTAATTGTTCCTGTAGATTTTTCAGCCACCTCTTTACACACAGCCCGCTATGCAGCGCAGCTTTTAGTGGGACGTCATGGCGTACACATGTTGCTTTACCATTCCTTTTCAAAAAAATCAGACGAAGCCAGTGTTACTGCCAGTCTTGAAGAATTGAAAAAAGAATTGTTAGCCAATTATATAGTCAATATCGAAATTCTGCCGCACAACGATGACAACTTTGTCGAAGGGCTTGAAAGAGCAGTAAGGCATCGTAAAGCTGATATCGTGATCATGGGCATTACAGGAAAAACAGGGCTAGCCAAATTAATATTTGGAAGCAATACGTTGAAGATGGTGAAAACAAAAGTGTGTCCTGTTTTAATTGTGCCGGATAAAGCGCCCTTTGCCGAAATTAAAAATGTAATGTTGCCTTCAGACTTTAAGGACACCCTGCATACAACGCCTTCGGCCCCCATTAAAGATTTCCTGGGGGTATTCAATCCAAAGCTGCACATCATCAATGTTGATAAGGATCATTATATTTCGTTGACTGATAAATATGAAAAGGAACAACAGCAACTTGTAAAAATGTTTGAATCCTATCATCCTGAATTTTACTTTATGCGCTTGTATGATATTGATGAAGCCATTACACTTTTTGCAGAAGACAAGGATATTGACCTGATTATATTAATACGCAAAAATGAATCATTTACGGAGAAATTTTTTAAAGGAAGTCATACTAAAACACTGACCTACCACAGTAAGGTGCCCATATTGGTAATGCATGAATAATCCTGCTCAATTATTGTTGATTAATAATTTTCGTTTAAAAAAATAGCTGGCTACAAATGAGGCCAGCTATTTTTTTCGTCCATTAGATCAGAACTCTACAATCAACCCGATTGAAGGTGTAACAAACGGATCGTCATTTTTCACCCTGGTTGGCAGGGCATTGCTACCATCTGCTTTAATAGCCAGGCCATCTGTGGTGGTAAAACCAGTGTTGCTGCTGTTTCGCACAAAAGTATATTCTGGTACTGCCGGATTTTTACTGATGTACCAGTTGCTTACATCCAGAAACAAATCAATGGTAACGTTTTTCAAATTCCATTTCTTATCGATCCGTACATCACTGCTATTAAAACTACCCAGCCGTTGTGTATTCAATCTGCTGAAATCTAAAGTGCCGATGCCCTGCGACAAAAAATTAATACGGGAAAGATTCTCATCAAATGGTGTGTAAGGTGATCCGCCCTGGTAACGAAACTTTAAACCAAGCTCCCAGTTCCTTGGAAATTTATAGCCCCATACAATACTTAACAAATGCTGGTTATCCCAACTACTGGCAATGTATTCTCCAGTGGCACCGGAATACAAGCTTCTATAGTATGTATAAGATAAAATTGCAAAGAATTTATTGGTCAGTTTCTTTTGCACAAAAAATTCGGCGCCATAGGCTTTACCTTTTCCATTGGTGTTGACGGCTTCATTGCCCAACAAAGTAAAATCAGTTCCAAGGTTAGCCAGCGAAATTCCGTTACGAATGGATACCGGCACATTGCTGTATTGTTTAAAAAATCCTTCGAGCGTAAATCGCAATCCGTCATTGGGCAGGTATTCAAAACCAGATGTGTAGTGGTTGCTTTGCTGGTATTTTGCATTGTTATTCACCAATGTATTATTGTTGTCGGCAAAACCCAAAATGGTATAAGTTGGCAGCTTATAATAAACGCCCACAGAAGAATTCCAGGTCCATTTATCCGCCATCACATAACTAACGGAGATCCGGGGAGAAAGAGTTTGCAAAGCATTCATGCCCTCATTGGTAAAGGTATTCATGTCTGTACGAATGCCGGCGCTGATGCCGAGCCTGTCGTCTGCAAAGCGTTTACCAGCCTGTGCGAAAGCACCCAGCCGCACAAACGTTTTCAGTGGACTGATAAAGTTTACACTCACTGCCGGTTGAACGACCATGTTATTGTCATCCCGGATTTCTTTTCTAATCACACTGAAGGTAGTGTTGGAATAATCCGCCAACTGTGCCGATGCTCCGTAAGCAAACTTCCATCCGTTTACATTTTTATTCACATCAAAACGAAGTTTGGTTTCAATTTCGCCGCTTAACACATCAAGGGTTTTGTTGGCTGTTGTTGGATTTTGATTGTCTTCGTATTTTTTAATATCATTGTCAAAAGCGGTACGACTTAATGCCAGATTCCAGAAACCGTTGCGTAAATTTCTTTTGAGCGAGGCACCAATGGTATAGTTCCATTGATTGACCAACACATTGGAATTGATTGAATACAATTTTTCAGGTGTGGACTCTTTGGGCGCCTCAAAACGAAATTCATCAATGGCACCAATGCCTAGAAATGTAAGCGTTGTTTTTTGATTGATCTGGTGAGTAATTTTTGTTTGAAAATCCCAGTAGTTAGGGCGGATGGGCAGATCCAACGTTTTAAACAACAATTGCAGGTAAGACCGGCGGGCAGATGCCAAAAAAGTTGTTTTCTTATTTTTTGATAAAGGTCCTTCCAGCGTTAACGCAGCATCGGTAGCACTTAACCGGAAGTTGCCCTGGAATTTATTGGGGTTACCATTTTTTTGTTTGAATTGAAAGACAGAACTCAATGCATTATCGTACCGGGCATCAAAAGCAGATGAACTCAATTTTACTTCTTCAATAAAACTAACATTTAAAATACCTTGCGGACCACCGCTGCTGCCCTGTGTTTGAAAATGATTGATCACCGGAACTTCAATGCCATCTAAATAAAAAACATTCTCGTTGGGCGCACCACCACGTATGATAATATCATTTCGGAAAGTGCCACCTTGCGGTCCGCCGCCCACACCAGGCAAACTTTGTATTACCCTGCTGATATCAAAATTTCCACCAGGGTTGCTTTTGATTTCCTCTGTCGTTAAGCGCTGCACACTCAGCGGGGTTTCCAGCGTAGCCGCCCTTACCGTTTTGCGGTTCGATTTTATCACCACTTCCGACAATGCATCTGCTGATGGCTCCAACTCAATTGTGTAGGTATTTTCGTTGCCCGAATTAATGATGGCATTAAAAATAGTAAAGGATTTAAACCCAACCCTTGATACCACCACATTGTAGGTTTTAACCGGAATGCCCTGCAACCTAAACCGACCCGTCGTATCCGTTGATGTACCCAATTGGGTATTTTGTATTTGAACAGAAACATCCGCCAGAGGAAGTTGCGAATTTTTATCCAGCACAAGACCCGTAATACTACCGGTTTGCTGGGCATTTGAAATAAGGGAAATGCCAACGGCAAGTACAAGTACGAACAAACGAAATTTCATGAAAATGAATTGAGTGATTGATTCAAATTTAGGAATATTCAATAACAGGATTGGATGTATTTTGTTTAACAAAACAACAAAATAAGCCTAAAAATATAAACCTTAAATTGAAAGAACCAGCGAATTAATGCCTGTAATCCAGCTCAACCACTCTTTAATTGCGAAGAAGAAACAGCGTAATTCTAATAATCGTGCAGGGGCAAAGCAAGTGGGCAAAAAACTGAATAAAGGCCCCAATGAAAAAACTATTTTCGAGAATCTCTTTTGAGTGTTTGTTGACCAACAAGTGTAACAAGGCTACAGGTGTGAGTGTAAAGTCCATCTTACCTGATGGTATCTTTACCAATTCCTGTAGTATAGTTATTTGAGCTGTTTCAAAAAAAAATAACACAACCGCCACCTTCCCAAAATATATCTCCTACTCCTTGGCCTCAGTAATAATATCTTTCTCTTTTCCATCTACAATTGCTGTTGTTTCTATTACTGCTTTTTCTTTTGTTTGTATGGAAGCATTCCCCGTTTCCAGTTCGACTGTTTTGGTGGTAACGGCATATTGATTGGGGTAAATTTTAGCGCCGTATTTAATGGCGTAGGCTTTGGTAAATTCCGCACCAAAGTATAAGATGAGTGATGAGTAATAAATCCAAACCAACAGTACTACCAGTGAACCGGCTGTGCCGTAAGTGCTGCCTACATTACTTTTGCTGATGTAAAACGAAATTGCAAACTTGCCGAGCATAAATAACAATGCCGTGGCAAGTGCTCCTGTTGTAACATCTTTCCAGCGGATAGTGGCATCCGGTAACACTTTAAAAATAACTGCAAATATGAGCGTGGTTACCCCAAGTGTAATGCAAAGATTGGCAATGTAAAATACTACAATGGTAATTTCCGGAAATCGGTCCCGCAACTGCTGGCTAAAGCCGTCAATGATTGTGCTGATGCCCAGTGATACCAACAACAAAAATCCAAGTCCAATGATAACTGTAAATGACAAAAACCGGTTTTGAATCAGTTTTACCCATCCTCTTTTTGGCTTTGGCCGCAATCCCCATATACCATTTATGGAATCCTGTATTTCAGCAAACACAGTTGTAGAACCAATTAACAGTGCGATCCCTCCAATGATACCGGCCATTTTACTTTTGCCGGCAAGCGAGGCATTTTTAATGATGAGCTCCAGTTGCGCTGCCGTATCGTTGCCTACAAAGCCAGCCAGTTGTCCATATATTTTTCCTTCCACTGCTTCTTTGCCTAAGAAAATTCCGGCCAAAGAAATAATTACTATCAACAATGGCCCCATAGAAAAAACAGTATAATACGCCAACGATGCACTCAGCTTCATCACCCTGTTTTCATCAAAACCTTTAAAGGCATTTTTAAACACTTCCATCATGCCTTTAAAACTTATTTTAGGAATCATACACTTCTTTTATTTGTGGTTATTGCAAAAAAGCAGCCAACTAACATCGGATAGGCTATAGCAATGATTGGCTTTCGCACCTGATACAAGTAATGGCGCATTTATTTTCGACCATTTATATAATTGGGTGCCTGGTAATAATCGAATGCCAGACATTATTAGTTCAATATGTTATTCGAATGCATATTTATATTCACACCAAAACGTATCCAGGGCTATTATACGCTGTTTTAAAAAGGAAATGATGTCCGGCCAATTCGCCTTATTCAACACGTTCACATTATCAAGCGTAGTATATATTTCGCTGATGGTTTTGCCAAAGTCATCTGTTGTATGCAACTTCCATTGCCATGCTTCGCCCATTATTTCATGAAAGATTTTTTTTAGCTGTAAAAGTATTTCGTAACACAACCGCTGTTCAGTTGCATCCTTATGTGAAAAAGTGATTGAAATTTTTGCTGACTGGTAATCGGCCATCATAATAAACCGGATGCCCTTTTTCCCTGTTTTGTAATTGACCCAGTTAGTTTTTTCGCCTTCCGCAGAAAGTATCGGCGCCAGGTATAAACCAAATGATGTCCAGAATTGCTGGTTGATTAAAGAAGCCTCCTGTTTTGAATACATCTGATAAAATTAACGATTTACATTTTCCGGCCCTTTAAAAAAGAGTTACGGATTTTACTGGGGAAAAAAATCCCCTTTTGAAATGGGTGGATTTAAAACCTCGGTACCCAGCAACCTAGCTCCCGAAATAAATTGGAATTTGATAAAAGCGTGGGGAGTCCGACACTTAAAATTTGAAATTGTGTTTGATTGGCTATTAGTAAAACAACAAGCGAGTGAATATCTGTGTCGCCGCGACAGATAATAAGCCCCATCACATTACTGTGCTTTACTACGCTGCGTAAATTATCATTTGATGAGATGGTAGTGTGTTTCTTATAGATACGCTGTACTCGAATGCCCTGCCTGACTTCGTCAATCATTAGGTTAACAGTAGAAACTAAATTGAAAATCTTCCTCGGCATTTATAAAAAATGTTCAACCATTTATCCAATGTTCAGTATAGCTTTGCTGCCTTATGACTTTGAGAAAGGAAGCATTTAAAACCTGGAAATTATCTGGTCCCATCATTTTTGGCGAGCTTACACAAATGGCCCTCGGCATTATCGACAGCATTATGGTAGGTAAAATAAGCTACCAGCAACTGGCGGCTTCTGCATTGGTTAACAGCGTGCTCAACATCCCTTTTGTATTGGGCTTTGGCATGACGATGGCCATCTCGCAAACCGTATCCATGGCAAATGGCCGGAGAGATGGTTTAAAAGTATCGCATTATTTATACAATGGATTCTGGCTCTGTAGCATCGCTGCCATTATCATTGCATTGGGCCTCGTCTTAAGTAAAAATGTATTGTATCATTTAGGTCAGGATGCAGAGGTGGCCCGCCTCGGCGCCCCTTATTTACAGATCATGAGCTGGTCCATTATTCCGATGATGATGTTTATTGTAATCAAACAATTTACAGATGGACTGGAACGCACCAGAACAGCCATGTTGCTATCGCTGTCAGCATTGCCCATCAATATTTTTATCAACTGGTTACTGGTATATGGCAACTGGGGCTTTCCACGACTCGAATTAGCCGGCGCAGGCTATGGCACTTTAATTACCCGGATACTGATATTGCTTATTTTTATGGCGGTATTATTTGTGCATCCGTTTTTTAGCCGCTACATCGCCGTAAGAAAAAACCAGTGGAAAATTAACGGACATACCATCAAAGAATTGCTGCACATAGGCGTTCCGGCAAGTGCACAGGCTGCCATGGAATCTGGTGCTTTTGCGGTATCCAGCATCATCATCGGTACGCTGGGAGCCGTGCAATTGGCCGCCCATCAAATCGCATTGAACTGCGCCTCCTTTGCCTTCATGGTTTCGTGGGGATTAGCACAGGGGGGAGCCATCCGGGTAAGCAATGCGTGGGGCCGCAACAACTGGAAAGACATTTCAATCATTGGTAAAAGCACCCTGCTAAGCGGTGTTGGTTATGGCATTATTGGATTGCTGTTTTTTGTATTATTCAGAAATCTTTTGCCGCTGATATTTAACAACGACCCCAATGTGATGGCGCTGGCGGCAGTGTTAATGTTGTATGCCGCCATCTTTCAAATTTCCGACGCCACACAGGCGATAGCAGTGGGTTTATTAAGAGGCATTAAAGATGTAAAAGTGCCCACCATATACATAGCCCTTGCGTATTGGGTAATCGGTATTCCTGTTGGATGCTTGATGGCGTTTACTTTTAAAATGGGTGCCTCAGGTATATGGATTGGTTTTGTAAGCGGACTAACATTTTCGTCGTTGCTTTTAAACAAACGATTCTTTAAAATGCTACAAAGCAAAAAAGCCTGATTTTTTTCGGAAACATCTTTTAAACAAATCTGCAACATCATAAAAAAACATGGGCCGGAAACATTAGCAATATGCTCAACTTTATTCCGGCTATACACTTCCTGGTTCGGCTCAGAACAGACAAACTTCTTCCCCCACTCATTTGGGTGGGTGGCCCTGACTGGACTTTCTGCTTTTGGCCCGTCAAAGATTTCGATTTTTCCGGGGCATCCGTTCTGCCAATGAAAATCTATGCAGCTTTTTCCACCGTATGCCTTTTGTCCGCTAATTTCGCAACAAATGCACACACCTGTTTATGAACAAAAATGAGCGCCGATATTTTGTAATCAACAAACCAAGTAACATGGTATCGCAGTTTGTAAGTTCGCACGAAGTAGCCTTATTGGGCGACCTTCATTTTAATTTCCCCGAAGGAACACATGCCATTGGCCGGCTTGATCAAAACTCAGAAGGCCTATTGCTTTTAACCACCAACAAAAAAGTAACCCGCCTGTTATTCTTAGGCGATACGCCACACAAGCGCACTTATCTGGTGCAGGTGAACAATTCCCTGAGTGAGGAAAATTTACACTTGTTACAAACCGGCATCAGCATACGAGTAAAGGGAGGCGTTGATTACACCACGCCACCCTGCGATGTAGAAATTGTAGCGCAGCCGGAACTAATTTACCCTACCGCTACTAACCTAACGCAGTATGGTCTTTATACCTGGCTGCTTATCACTTTAACCGAAGGTAAATATCACCAGGTTAGAAAAATGATGGGCGCCATCCGCCACCGTTGTAAAAGACTCATCCGGGTTTCGATAGAAGAGCTTACATTGGGTAATCTTGAACCGGGCTGTGTAAGAGAAATGGAAGAAAAAGATTTTTTTCATCAACTCAATATTGGTGAGCCGCAAATTTAACCAGCTTAATAAAAACAGGCATTCATCCTTTTAATAATTTATTATGAAAAAAGTATTGGTAATCGGAAGCACCGGACTTGTCGGCAACGAACTGATTCAGTTGCTGCTGGCAGATGGCGATTATGCCGTAACTGCGTTGGTTAGAAAACCAATGCCAATCACCCACAATCAACTAATGCAGGTTGTGTTTGATTTTGAAAAGCCGGATAAAAGTGTGGTGTTTGCAGATGAAATTTATTGCTGCCTTGGTACCACCATCAACATAGCCGGCAGCAAACCCGCTTTTTACAAGGTTGACTTCGAATATGTATTGAGCATCGCCGAGATAGCTCATGCCAATGGAGCAACTAAATTTGCGCTGGTATCCTCAATGGGAGCTAAGGAAGACTCTACTGTTTTTTACAATAAAACCAAAGGTGCAATTGAAGCTGCGGTAACTAGAGTTGGTTACAAAACCCTGTTTATTTTAAGACCCTCCATACTACTTGGTGACCGTAAAGAATTTAGACTGGGCGAAAAAATTGGCAAGGTCTTGATGTCGGCGGTTTCATTTGCCCTACCCAAAAAATACAGACCCATTGAAGCCCGGCAGGTGGCTAAAGTAATGATTGCTTGTATGCGTTCGGATAAAAGCGGTGTGCACATACTGGAGTCGGATGCCATTGCGGATTTGTAGCATTTGGTTAAAAGTAGGAATCTCAAATCGATTAAAATAACAATTATTTTGTAATAAAAATGTGGCTATGTGCAAACAAGCGAACTAACTTTCCAAGCTTTCAAACAGACTGATGCAATGCGTGACGGAATGCTATAAGTTTGCCAAACTTTTATTCAATCAAAAACGAAGCATTTAAATAGACCTTAATAAAATTCGACAGATTTTAAACAATACATTTACAATATGAAGATTCAAGTATTTAGTGAATTGTCTTATGAGGTATTTTCTCCCACAACTTTCATTTTTAATATACAAGCAGCCCGCTCGGCAAGCCAGACGATATTAGAGGAGTCAATAACTTTAAATCCCTTTTTAACTTTTGAAGAATTTACGTTAAATCATGTAGATGCAAGATTTATCAGGATGGAAGTAAACCAGGGTGTTTTTTTCACCATCACTTACAATGCCATTGTAGACGTGCAATATCAACTATTTAATGAATCAGCACTGGCACAACATATTCCTATTGTGAAATTGAATACAGAAGTTTTGCCGTATCTTTTTCCAAGCAGGCATTGCCAAAGCGATAAGTTAAGAAAACTGGCTGCCAAAGAATTTGGTCAACTGCCAACGGAGTACGAAAAGGTAAGTGCAATCAATGACTGGATTTTTAGCAACACCGACTATATTTCCGGTGCTACAGATTCCGGCACATCAGCCTACGACACACTGATACAACGGGAAGGCGTGTGCAAGGATTTTGCTCATTTGGGAATTGCCTTGTGCAGATCATTGGATATACCTGCCAGGTATTTTACCGGGTATGCCTGTAATCTAAACCCGCCTGATTTTCACGCATGCTTTGAAGCATATATCGGCGGTCAATGGATATTTTTTGACCCAACTAAACTAGTTCCAATCAACGGCCTCGTTAGAATAGCCAACAGCATAGATGCAGCAGATGCGGCCGTGGCCAGCTTCTTTGGCAATACCAGTTGCACTTATATGAACGTTCAATGCAATCCGTTGGAAGGTGATTTTAAACCTTTCAATTCAAATGCGGGAAGAAGAAAGGGGTTGTCTTATCAATGATCTTCGCACTTGGGGCGTGGTACCTAATTTTCTTCAACTCACGTCACAATCATATTAATCCATTGTTTAAAACAAAAAAACCTTTATTGCTAAAGGTTTTCAAAGATAAACTACATGGATTGTCATGATTCGTTTTATTAGGAGGTTATAGTAAAGACGGCTTGGATAGGGCTGGATTTTGACAACACAAAGATTATTTTCACTTCTTATTCAGATATAGAAAAGTTGAAGACCTTAATGTCAGTTGATTTCTACAGTAGGAAACTTCCAAGTCAGCTTCCCGAATGTAAAAAACAATTTACAACCTCCATTGCAGAAAGAGAGCCTCATTAAAAGGCATAAATTAACCTTTATTGCTAAAGGTTTTCATAGACAACTTGCATGTTTTACATACCCGGTTGTATAGACTTGGAATCATTTAAACAGTGGATTCAGTCGGATTGGATTTTGACATCATAATGGTGAATGGTTTTTGCTACGATAAATCATAAATAAACAAGTTCGCTTAATCAAAGTTGAATTCTAGAAGCTAAACACCTTTAACTGACACAAAAATCAATCATGATTTACCTTACTTACAGTTGTGCAAGAGTGGAAAATTTTGAAAGGTGGGCAACCCAATTCCCCATCCATAGGCAAATATGAACAGGTGTTGCCGACATAAAAAAACCTTTATCGCTAAAGGTTTTTTGGGGAAATTCTTCTTGTACTGTAATGATCAGTTTTCAGCGGTATTAATGCGGTTTCAGCGGTATTGGCAAGGCCATAAAAATTGAATATTTAACACTGTAAAGTTCGCAATTCACCTGATCAAAATTTGTAAATGAACCAGTTGCTTTTTTGTAGATAAACGTCGGTGCAATGCACTTCTGCAACATGCTGACAAGCAAGTAGCTGTGCAAAAAAAGGTAAGGCATCTCTATTAAATAATATCAACCACCCACAACTTACATTCCACTTTGCACACCGTTAATACCTTTATTAAAAATATTAACTTACAGTTTTTTTTCCTCTTCAATTTCCCCGCCTTCGTCATCTTCATCATCTTCTCCCTCGTCTTCAAAATCAAAATCATCTTCAAGATCACTTTCCTCATCACTAAACATCATTTCATCGTTCAACGTTACGAGTAGCAATATCTGTCCATCGCCGGAATCTTCTTTTAAAAAATCCCACTCTTCAATTTCCCATCCGGCAGCAAGCAAATCATTCACACTATCCATTTCATTAATGGAGAATGGATCATTGGGATTTAATGTTAGCTGTGTAGTGTCTACACTTACTGTTATTAATCGTTGCATAATTTATATTTTTAAATTAAAGATCGTTGTATAACAAATTAATTCAAAGAAAAAAAGATTATTTAATTATAACTTAAAGATAGCGTAACTAACCCTTAGTTTCAAATATTAAAAAAAGCATTAAAAGAAGCAACCCCCATCCCCTTTCTGAAATTATCAGGATGATCAAATAAGGGAGTTACATGACAAATTTAATTGCCCACAACATTAATAGGGAGTTATTCGGTGATTAAAGTTTTCTAGTGGCAATCATTTCAACACCGATCAATGCTACAGGAAAACCATCATCCACGGATGGCTTTTTGTAAATGAACCAACTTTGTATTCAATTTCTTGTTATCCTTGCATCATGCAGGTTACCTTAACAATCATACGCTATCCAAAACGATTTATTTATTTTGCTTTATTGGCCATGGCAGTACACCGATTTCCATTTTGGTTCAATAGTAAAATTTCCTTTTTTAAACTAATGGGCTGTGGCAAAAACGGCACTTTCGATAAAAATCCCGATTGGCAGCAGTGGGGAATATTTGTTGCCCACAAGCACCCGGTTAATATGAAAAACATTACAGAAGAAGAAAGAATCACTCAACTTTATGGTTCGTTTATAAATAAGTGGTTCCGCTTCTTTGATTGCGAAACCTGGACGATATTTTTAGAACCTTTTGAAGGACACGGTACATGGGATGGCAAACAGCCGTTTGGGAAATTGGCGAAAGACACTAGCTATGATGGGCCAATTGCTATTTTAACCAGAGCTACAATCCGGCTCTCAAAATTAAATGCTTTCTGGCAAAACGTAAATGGTGTAGCTGCTCAAATGGCGGGTGCCAAAGGGTTGATAACGTCTATTGGTATTGGCGAAGTGCCATATATTAAGCAGGCTACTTTCAGTATCTGGCAAAACCGGGAAGCGATGAAACAGTTTGCTTATCAGATGCAAAAGCATAAGGACGTAATTCAAAAAACAAGAAAAGAAAACTGGTATAGCGAAGATATGTTTGTACGTTTTAAACCGGTAAAAACCATGGGTACCATCAAGGGCTGCGATCCTTTGGAAGGAAAGTTATAGATTTGTCGTTTATGTTAATGCAACGTTGTGGATTGATTTGCTTTCAAAAATAATGTAAAGATCTCCCCATAGTTTTGTCAGCAACGTTACTAACCGGGGATAAATATAATTTATGAAGAATATCAAACTGATAGAAGTTCCGAGCGAAATTGGTGCAGGTACTCGCGGAGCAAGCATGGGTGTAGATGCCATTAAAATTGCTGCCCTCGACTTTATGAGTAATTTTTTTGTCCATTTTCCTTCAGAAAAAATAGAGGTTGAAAATAATCTATTGTTTGAACCAATCCAGTCGCCTTATGGAAAACGGATACATGGGGTATATAATTTGTATGAAAAAGTGAGCAAAGCTGTGGCGGAAACCATTAAGGGAAATTTCTTTCCGGTGGTGTTAAGCGGCGATCACAGTACTGCTGGCGGAACCATTGCAGGTATTAGAATAGCTAAACCAAAAAGTAAAATAGGCTGCATATGGATTGATGCCCATGCAGATTTACATACACCATACACTACCCCTACCGGCAATATGCATGGCATGCCGCTGGCAGCCGCTATCGGCGAAGACAATTTAGAATGCAAGGCCCATGAGCTGGATGAAAAAACGCATAAAATATGGGAACAATTAAAAAACATCGGCAAAATTTACCCAAAGATATTACCGGAAGACATCGTTTTTATTTCACTTCGTGATTTTGAAAAAGAAGAAAAAGCGTTGATAGATAAATACAACATTAAAGTAATTACCACCAACGAAGTAAGACGCAATGGATCGGAAAGCGTGAGCAGAAAAGTACTGCGATATCTGAGTGATTGTACAGATATTTATGTAAGTTTTGATGTAGACAGCCTGGACTCCTCTATTTCGAAAGGCACAGGCACTCCCGTGGGTAACGGGCTTAAAGAAAGAGAAGCAGAAGACCTGATCAGTAAATTTATGCAAAGTCGGAAAATTTGCTGTTTTGAAATTACGGAAGTAAACCCGACCCTTGATAAAGAGAACCTGATGGCCGAAATTGCTTTTAATATTTTACAAAGAAGTGTAAATGTTTTGATGATGAATTAAAATGATGATGTATTTTATCTGTTGCTACTACAGCCGCCATGCCCGACATTCAAATTAAACGGCGTACTACAATTTTGTTATCCGATCAAACCTGCAAATACAAACCAGTATTGACTCCGTTATTTTTTTTAAGCCACTTTTTTTAAATCTCCTCAATAAAACAATCGATCTTTCGTTTATCTCTATTATTCACCTTAGCAAAAGAAAAATGGATAAGGTTTTGTGCAAATGAAGGAACCTATAACACCAATTGATCAACAGGCTCCAACGCCGAAAACATCAACAAATGAATTTGTAAACACAAATGTTCTTTCAATAGCACTGTTAGCTATTTTTGCCCTTGGTGATATTGGCTTTTCAATTTACAATGGCTTGTCGGCAAGTGCAGGGCTGGTTGCTGTTACCTTGGCCTTGCAGGTATTTTCCAAATTGTTAGTCAACAGTAACAATCAGTTTTTAAGTCCAACAACTGTATTTATTTTAACTGCTGCAGCAATTTTGGCAATGGTTATTGTAGACGGATTTGCATTGGGTAGCTTTTTATATTTCTTTCCGGCTTTAGTGATCTATCTTGTCAGCACCATTGATACCAATGATGAAAAAAGGTACAGGAATTTAAAAGCAATATCGCTGACTTTTGCGGTTGCAGTTGTTGCAGGTTATTTTCTGTTACCGAATCAAAAGATACTACTAACTACAAACTATTTACCGATTTTT
Organism: Ferruginibacter sp.; assembly: GCA_041740215.1. Classification (GTDB taxonomy): domain Bacteria; phylum Bacteroidota; class Bacteroidia; order Chitinophagales; family Chitinophagaceae; genus Ferruginibacter. The sequence goes on along the minus strand of JBGSMI010000263.1, from coordinate 3,523 downwards.
CGATTTTTTGCCGTTGTTGTATTAACGGTACTGCTATCAAAAAAACTTGTTGCTGTAAAACCTGCTGTTCAAAGGGCATCAGGGTTATCCGCGTATAGTGAAGCTATATTTCAAAATTCATTGGATGGATACCTTGTTTTCGATCAGGAAACAAAAGAAGTAAAAGATCATAACCAACGTATATCAGGTCTTTTTGCGTTGCCATCCGAAGTAGACCTTAAAAAATTATTTATGACCCAGGTACTCATGCGCTACCTGGCTGAAGACAGTGCCAACAAAGAATTACTGATGGATATGATACCTGACAATTGGCATGGAGAAGCCACATTTATCAACCACCGGAAAGAAAAATTTTACAGCTACATAAAAAGCGTTGTTTATCAAAAAGAAGGAAATAATTACCAGGTATTAAGTATTAGGGATATAAGTACCATCAAAGCATCTGACGAAAAACTGAAAGAATACAAGGAAAGCGTAGAAAAGGCCGGGAGGGCAAAGGCCAGGTTTTTAAGTAGCATGAGTCATGAATTGCGTACACCACTTAATGGAATCATTGGTACTTCAAATCTTATAAAAATTGAAGCCGATCTGCCGGAATCAATTCAAAAGCATGTTGATGTATTGCTTTATTCATCTGAACATATGCTGGGCATCATCAATGACATACTCGACTTCAGCAAAATAGACGCAGGCAAACTGGAGCTAAATAAACAATCCTTTAGCATTGACAAATGCACTGATAACATAATCGCATCTTTTGAAAGCCAGTTTAAAAATAAAAATATCCGGCTGGTGTTTGAAAAAAGTCCAGAGCTTAAAGCCACACATGTTTTAAGCGATGAAACCAAATTGAGCCAGGTAATTACCAATCTATTATCCAATGCATTGAAGTTTACACTTGTAGGCAGTGTAACATTGTCTGTAAAAACAACGGCATTGACAAAAAACAAAATTTCGATTCTCTTCGAAATAAGCGACACTGGCATTGGTATTCCCAAAGAAAAACAAAAGGAAATCTTTCAGGGTTTTTCGCAAGTGCATGCTGCCGAATTGAGCAGAAGGTTTGGTGGCACCGGGCTTGGACTTACCATCAGTGAAAAACTGGTCACTATTTTTGGGGGCGAGCTGAAAGTAGAAAGTGAACTGGAAAAAGGTTCCCGCTTTTATTTCACCATCGCTTTCGACACCACGGCGCCAGCCGCTCCTATATTTAATATACCAGTTGCAGAAGACAATGCCGATATCAGGGGCATCAAAATATTGGTGGTAGAGGACAATGAAATAAACGTCACCATTTTAAAAAGCTTTTTAAAGAAATGGGAAGTACAGGTAATGGAAGCCGGCAATGGCGTTCATGCACTGGAGATATTAAAATACCATCGATTTGATTTAATACTAATGGACCTCGAAATGCCGGAAATGGATGGATACGCAGCCATCAAAATAATCAGACAAACTGATACTGCCACTCCTATACTGGCCTTTACAGCTTCGCTACTGGAAAACATGGATAACATACTCAGTGAGGCTGGATTTAACGGGTATGTCCTAAAGCCATTTAGACCGGCAGCACTGAAAGCAAAAATTGAGTTGTACGCACCTCACCGAAAAATATTGTACGCATAAAAATGCCGGCGAGTCAAGCTGTCGATTCAAATCGGAACACATGTAACAAACAGATTCAAAAAAGCCATGTCGCACACAAACACTTTTTAAATTAATAATAAGCATCTGCTATTCGTCTCCGCCTATCCACAATAATCGCCGTAAGTTGAATATCGACTTTACTAACGATAGAAAAACGCAAACCGCCGGACATTTCCAACACTACCTCCAACAATTCCATCTGAAAATTGAAAGCCAGCAAGAGCGACACAAACCAGAATAGCCTTCCTTACTTTTTCCAATATCAAAAATTCTTTATTCACAAGTTCTTCCATTCTAATATTAACGGTGACAAGTTATTGCCAGGGAAGCTCCACTGCATAATTAAAAAATTCAGGGTAAATTGTGTTTTTAATTCTGAAATGATGACCAGGAACGGCAAAAAGTATTTTCGTTTCTTCGAAGTCGATAGTCTTTACCTGATAAACACACTTTGTTAGAAAGAATCAATGACAGCTTTGGATTTAAGATAAAAACTTTCGGTGCGGCTACCAGTTACTATTACAAATACGGGCGGCGCCGTTTTATGCACCGGAGTTCGGTGCTACCTCTGACCATTTGTTAATGAAAGCATCTAATGAGGAACAATCAATACAAGGAGCAATCTGATAATCCCCTTTTCAGATCTTACAATAAGTGATGAATCACAGTACACTGCCCGATACCTTGATTTTACCACGTGATATTTAAATTAATTCATTAACCATCAATTCAATAAGGCAAACAACCTTTTTTCCGCTTACGCAACCGGTTTCAGATTTTGCTTGCCTTCGAACGAAAATAATTTAGGCGTTCCATCCTGGCTGGCGAAAAAGCATTTGATAAAAGCTTCCAATAAAACGAAAAATCCCGTAAAAATGAAGCTCATTTCTACGGGATTTTTCGATCTTATTTATATCATTTTATAAACCCATCGTCATACTTTTTTGACGCATGCTGGTGAGAGAAGGATCTATTTCAATTGCCTTATCACACATCCCCTGTCCTTTATCTTTTTGTCCTTTCTTTTGAAAACATAAGCCAGCCTGGTACAATGCTTTGGCATCTTTCATATCTACCTCCATAAGCTTTTGACAATACTCCAGCGACTTGTCATACATTTTTTGAGAATAAAAAGCTTCTGCCATATCTCTTAAAATATCCATATTGCCGGGCTTTCTGGCCAGTACGCCCAGTAGCATCTTCTCGCCCTTTTCAAACTCACCGCTAAACAAATAGGCATATCCGAGGTTTTCGTTAAAATCATTGCCTTCCGGATATCCGGCAGTGGCAGCTTTTGTAAAAAATACGGCTGCATTTTTAAAATCGTTTAGATTGTAGTATAAAAGCGCCAGCTCATACGCCCACAAATTTTTGGTTGTGTCTAATTGAACAGCATTGTTATACCATGGCACTGCCGTTTTATATTGTTCCATATCCAGGTAACTTCTTCCCATGGTGTAATGGGCTTCCGCATCATTTGGATTTTTTGCCACCACATTGGTCAACCCTTTTATAGCTGCACCATAATCTTCCAGGTGATAATTACTTAAAGCCAATATTTTTTCAGCGTTTTCACAACCGGTGCATTTTGAAGCAAAAACAATGGCCTGTTTAAATTGCCGGTAATCGAAACAAAGCGTCATCAATTCTTTGATTGCATCCTGGTTTGCAGGATCCATCTCATTCACTTTTGTAAAAAGCCCCTTCGCAACATCTGTTTTTCGCATCTCAAGACTGGTATAACCCTTTTGCAAATAAGCTTCCTTCATTTGCGGATTAAATTGAATGGCATTATCAAAATATTTTGATGCTACCATTAAATGACTGGCACGTTTCTCTTCCATAGCTTTCTGAAAGTAGAAATTGGCACTATCTG
>JBGSMI010000154.1:0-24814 GCA_041740215.1 Ferruginibacter sp. | reverse complement strand
AGGGATAAAAATGGAAAATGACCCACAGTTCCGAATCTTCATTAAGATGAGGACTTGGAAACTTAAAGTCTGGCCCACCTGGCAAGGCACACGCAATATAGAATCACCCTGACCCTAACACTTGTTGCAACATATAAGCTTTTACCTTTGCAGAACACTTAAAGTTGAATAGCTACAACACACCTGTTAACCGTATACCAATAAAACATTAGCCAATCTTGTCAAATCAGGTATAAAATGGTTGGAGAATTGTACAATCCTGTTCACCGCATTGGGCAAATCGAAAATCGTTTCGGTTTGTCCATTTTTATTTTCGTTGAAAACCTTATCCAAACTGTATATTAGCGCTACAGCTTCTTTGAGTCGGGAGGTTCGATAATGAAATCTGTCAAAAGTGAGTTTTTCGGGATATATTGAACCAATTATTTCTCTCTTGTTTTCATTATTTGCATTTTCATACAATTTATCAAGAGATGTAATTGTGGCTATAGCTTTATTCAGTAGGGGTTCGCTGCCACTAATAATTGAATTGATGCAAAAGGGTTGTGATAATCTGTTTACAGTGCTAAGAACTGAAAAGGAAATTGAGGTTTCAATTAACCCATTTATTATTGCATGTCTTAATGATGCAATGGAGCAACTGGAAGGGTAAATTACTTCTGCAAAGATTACAATGGCAAGGCTTTCTTCACCACAACTTTACTACGTTTTATCAGGCAATGATTTTCATTAGATATAAATAATCCCCTTGAGCCGAGGATTATTTGCATGGGAAATCCGCAAAAAATACAAATCTATGGTGCTGTACTTTCGATATATATAAGTCGCTTGGTTAAAATTGTAAACAAAAAAGGAAAGCAAAAAAGCAGTTTGATTTTTAATTAGTCTTCTACTATTTACCTGAATAATAAGGATAGCCTGATTGCCAATGCAAGAAGTAATAAAGTAGCAACTACATTAACAGTACAGGATTTTAGCCAGGTAAGAAAAGACTATGGAAAGGAGCAGGCTGATGTAATTATGAATATCTGTGGTAGCATCGTTAGCGGTCAGGTAACAGGTGATAAAGCCAAACAATTGTCAGAGCGATTTGGCAGGATTATGCAGCACAGGGCAAGCTATTCTGTCAACCGCACAGATACGTCTGTTTGCCATTCCAAACAATTGGAAATAGCTATTCCTTTGTCAAAAATATCAGCATTGAGTTCTGGCGATTTTGTAGGTAGGGTAGCTAATGATCCAGACCAAAAGATTGAATTAAAAATCTTTCATTCTTCTATCATTAACAACCCTGCCGTATTGAAAGCAGAGCAGGAAGCGTACAAAGAAATACCGGTGGTAAGAAGATTGGATAACAGTATCATTCAAAGAAACTATTTGCAGATAAAGCAAGAGGTGCAAGACCTGGTTCAGGCAGAAATCGAAAGGGTGCTGGGCGAACCGGGGCTGAAGCCTCTGGCGATAAAGAAATAATTGTTAAATAAAAAACTTGTGATATGAATATGAAGCCATTTGTATCACCAGCGGTGATAAAAATGGAAAAAACAAAAACACCCCAAACTAAAATTGTATTACCAGTGGTGACAATCTTGCACTAAAACAGCGGCTGAAAGGGCGTTTTATATCAACCTCTGTATAAAAGAAAGCTATGGTAAAAGAGAATTGGAATGGCAAATCGCCAGTGGTTTATTTGAAAGGATTGTAACTGGCAAGCAAAGCTTACCACCCAGCAAAAATGAATTACACCTAAACATGGTAAACACTTTCAAGCATAATTATGTGTTTGAATTTTTAAACTTGCCGGAACAACATAGCGAAGACGATTTACAAAAGGTTTGATTAAACAGCTTAAATCCTTCAAACTTGATAGCATCATCTTCATTTCAATTCTTGCTGCAAGGACAGCTACAGTAAGCAAATAAATAAGCGTAATTGTTGTCTTGTTGAAAAGCTAATTTTTTGACAGGTTTCTTATAAAATAAAACGCTCACTTTTGTTAGTTGCTTTTTTAAAATAGAAAGAAAAGATCGTGGGTTAGCCATTCTACGTAAAACGGAATTCGTTAGATCATAATTCTTATTCTACTTTAGGGATTTTAAGAACGATGGAATTGATTTTAGGCCTTACCCCAATGAGCCGGTATGCTGCCGCTGCTCCTTCGTTTGATGCTATTTTACGTCTTTATCTATAAAAAAGTATTCGATTATTTGTTTCCCGTTGGGTTAGCGTTATAATTGTTTTAAAGGGCAATACAATTATTTACTTCTTGATTTGTGACGAGCATTATCAATTCGTTTTACCCACCCCAAAGTTGATCGCAAGATGGAATTATTTCTATTCGAAATCTGTATGAATGTATTTAACGCCAGAGCTACGGCATAAACTAAAACCTGTTAATTTTTCTCCCTTAAAATTCGCTTTCCTTTTTCAGAGCTGGTCAAATTACTTTGATTTATAATCTTCGAGTTAAATGTACGGCGATACTCACTTGGCATCATCTGTGTAACTTTTTTAAATTGTTTTATAAAGTTAGGCGTATTGGTAAAGCCTGATTCAAAAGATGCGGTCTTCACATCGTAATTGCCTGATCTTAATAATTTACAAGCATTGTCAATCCGAACTTCCGTTAAATATTCATGATAGGTCTTCCTGGTATGACCCTTAAAAAAACGGCAAAATGCCGTTGGGGAAAGAAATGCTAAGGCTGATACATATTCTAATGAAATGGGTTCTCTAAAATTATCCAATGTATATTGATATACATTTTTAATTCTGTTGAGTGTTTCATTATCAAGGTTAGCAGAGTTGTCAATTTTATTAATAAAAGTATATTCTTCAGACCTTGCCAACGTATCAAGGATGGAAAGCAAATCGAGTAAGGCAGCTAATCCGTTTTTGTTACTAATTTTTAGTAGTTTTTTGCTAACATCTTCCCGGGTACTTCCAAAAAAACGAAGTCCTTTAGCTGAACGGCTTATTAATTCACCAATATGATCTAACTCTTTATAAGTAAAAAAGTTAGTTCCTAAGAAATCTTTTCGGAATTGTATCACAATTGCCTCAGGTGTTTCTGCTGGATATGCGTCATAAAAACTTTCATCTTTTAACCGGGTGTGTGGTACATTTTCACCGTAAAGCAGCAGTTCGCCTTCTTCAATTGTTTCGATACTGTTCCCAATATAGTCAGTACCTCTACCCCTTATGCTGTAAATCAACTCTATCTCCGGATGAAAATGAAAAGGTGTTTCCAACGCTCTGTCAATTTTAATATTGAAAGAACTTTTCATTGGATAGTCTATTAAAAGAAATTTTGCTTTAAAGGACATGTGGAACTTTTTTATAAATAGATTTTAATAACTGTAAACGTTGGTAAATATTTCCGAAACACTTGCTAATAATCTATACACACTTGGTAAGTTTTATAAACTACGGTAAAATCTAATTACTTACTTTTATTACTACAAATTAACGATTAATTTACCATTTACCTACAATCATAGATTTATGACAACAACTGCTTGATACCATTAAATACCAGTGCTTTTTATACAAGTAATAGCGGCCATTGATAACATAAGGCAGCAGAAACGGGGGGCTCCGATTAAACAAATTCGCAGGAGTTAGATATTACGGTTGTTTAAACCACACATGGAACAATGAAATTTTGTAGCTATCCTAAATATTGTTACCAGCAGTTTAAAATAGGTTAAAAAATGCACATCAGATAATAATCGCTGAAAAGTGCATTCATGAAGTTAACACTAACAGTTACTTCAACTATTTGAAAATCATTAATCAGGCCGTAGTTAATATTTTTCCACAATTGTATATTTTTTATTTTTAGTAAAATAATTCTTATTTTCACAGACTAACCTTTATTTGCCAACACTGCTTTGCTTGATATAAACTCACATACAGAAAAAGAGCTGTTGCTTCTTGCCTCAGAAGGTGATGAAGCTGCATTCATTGAAATTTTCAACTCATATAAAAATAAACTGTATAGCTTTTTGCTAAGAATAACAAAGTCTGAAGAACAATCGCTGGATTTTGTGCAGGATGTTTTTATGAAACTTTGGATCAACAGAGCTCATCTTTCTTCCATTGATAATTTTAGTGGTTATATTTTTCGTGCTGCTCAAAACCGTGCGCTGAATAGCTTTAAACGAACTATGACGGAATCTTGTATGCTTAAAAAGAATGCAGTTGCTCCCATGGTAGATGACTCTATATTGGCAAATCTCGAATGTAAATTATTGGAAACAAAATTGAACGAAGTGGTTAAAAAGCTGCCTCCCCAACAAAGCCTGGTGTACAGGTTAAGCAGAGAACAGGGGCTTAAACACGACGAAATTGCCCAACAACTAAATCTCTCTACCAGTACTGTAAAGAACCACATGGTACAGGCATTAAAAACCATCAAAGCGTTTTTAAGAAATGATATGGAATTAAATGAAGTGCTGGTATTGATCGTATGCTGTAGTATTTTTATTTAATTGTTTTGCCAGCTTAATCTTCAATAATGATTTGTCTGCTGCTAATGCTTTCCCTTTTTCAAATTGTAGCATATTTTAAAAGAGTTTAATTGCTCTTTCCCACCATTTTTTTTTAAAAAATATTTTATTTTCAACTAGTCCTTAATCATTCACTAATTGTCTTATACAATAGTTGTCAGGACATTTATTATTAAAATGTTTTTAATTGTAAATGTAAATGCTGCTAAAATATTTTAATAAACGATTGCTTATGTTACCAGAAAGGTTGCAAATTTTGATGGAACTTTATTTTGATAAAACAATCAATGAAGTTGAACAGCAGGAACTCTCGCAATGGGTAACCGAACATGCTAATGATGAAAAACTATTACAGTTATTAGAACAGCAATGGCACAAGCACCAGGCATTGGATACACTCTCGCATGCTGAATCAGAAAGAATTATTGCGGCTATTTTGACTCCTTTATCTTCTGAAAAGATTATCCCGTCCGGCGATAATGCTACCCCAATAAATACTAAAGTTATCTGGTTAAAAAGGATAGCGGTTGCAGCATCTTTACTGATCATTTTTTCAATCGGATATTTTAAACTTAAGCCAACTACGATTGCGCCTGTGGCAAATAGTATCGTAAATGTGCCTGCCAATAGAAATGATATAATGCCGGGAGGCCAAAAAGCCATCCTTACTTTATCCGACGGGTCTCAGATAATTTTAGACAGTGCATCCAATGGGTTACTGAGCCAGCAGGGAGGTACAAAGGTTATTAAGCTGGCCAATGGGCAGCTTAAATATGCAGCCAATACCCTAAGCAGTACCGACATCGTTTACAATACCATGAGTACACCGGCAGGAGGCCAGTATCAATTAACCCTGCCCGATGGAAGTAAAGTTTGGTTAAATGCTTCCTCATCTATTCATTACCCTACTGCATTTTTAGGAAAAGAAAGAAGGGTAACAATTACAGGTGAAGCCTATTTTGAAATTGCTAAAAATGTAAATAAACCCTTAATCGTTAAGATCTATAATGGCGCAGAAGTAAAAGTATTGGGAACTCACTTTAATGTAAAATCATACGCTGATGAGGATGAAATACAAACAACTTTATTAGAGGGGTCGATCAATATTTATAACGGAATAAAACATAATTTACTGGTACCAGGTAACCAGGCTAAAATAGATAAAAGCGGTATGATCAAAGTACAGGCAGATGCAGATTTGGACGAAGCAGTAGCCTGGAAAAACGGCAACTTTCAATTTAATAGTGCAGATGTTAATTCAGTACTGCGGCAGGCGGCAAGATGGTATGATATTGAAGTTATCTACTTAGGTAAGCCTAACACAGAAAATAGGTTTACAGGAAAAATACCGATGTCGGTAAATTTATCCAGGCTTTTAAAATGGCTTGAATACAGTGATGTTCATTTTAAATTGAATGGGAAAAAATTGATAGTAACACCATAAATATTATACCGATGAAAACTAAAAAATAGGAGACAATAAAACTTAAAAAAAACCGGAAGTGCTGAAGACACCCCCGGTAGCATTTAAGTCAATTAAAATTGTACAATCGTTCCAGACTGTTTATTAAAAAACCTAAAAATCAAAAGTATGCAAAAAAAAGAATCTTTTGTCCATCGGGGAAATGGACTCCACCAAAAATTGTTAATGATGAAACTTACTGCTTTTCTTTTATTCGTCAGTTTTCTGCAGGTAAGTGCAGGCGGCTATTCTCAAAGTATTAGCATTTCTTTAAAGAAAGCTTCTATTGAAAAGGTTTTTCAGGCTATTGAAAAACAAAGTGACTATCGTTTTTTCTACAACGAAAAGCTATTAAAAAATTCCAAAAAAGTCAGTTTGGATATCAGGGATGGGTCATTAAAAACGATACTGGATGTATGTTTTAAGGATCAACCTTATACGTATGTAATTGATGAAAAGCAAATTATAATAAAACAAAAAGAGTTTGCTGTGGCATTAGAAGTTGTTAACACTACACCGGTTTTGGTATCAGCGGTAGAGGTAAGAGGTAAGATATCCAACGAAACCGGAGTACCGCTTAGTGGTGCCACCATCACAGAAAAAGGAACCACAAACGGTACCTCATCCAATGCCACTGGAAACTTTACTATCCAGGTAGCCGATGCAAAAGCGGTATTAGTAATTTCTTATGTTGGATACAAGAGTATGGAAGTATCAACAGGTGGTAAAAATGATTTAGTCGTCACCCTTACTTTATTAGACGCTAGTTTAAATGATGTGGTAGTGGTTGGCTATGGTAGTAGAAAAAAGACAAACTACACCGGTGCAGTTAGTACGGTAGGGACCAAAGAAATTGTTGCAGCACCAGTAGCAGATATCAGCAATTCATTGACAGGCCGTTTATCTGGTTTGATTGCAGTTCAGCGGAATGGAGAACCGGGTAGGGATGGTTCCAGTCTTTTAATTCGTGGAGTAAGCACCACAGGCGATAACTCACCGTTGGTAGTAATTGACGGTATTCCAAGAGGGGATTTCTCTCAATTAGACCCGAACGAAATAGAGACTGTCACTTTATTAAAAGATCCGGCTTCGGCTGCTGTGTTTGGAGTAAGAGCAGCCAATGGCGTTATTTTAATAACTACTAAAAGAGGAAAAGCTGGCAGAAATTCACTTTCGTTTTCAGCACGTTCCGATTGGCAGAAACCAACAATCCTACCTGAGTATATGGATTCTTACAATTATGCAAAATTGTTAAATGAAGGTTCTACAAATTCAGGTACCACACTTCCTTTTAGCCAGGCCGATTTGGATGCTTACAAAAATGGGACAGATCGAGATGCCTATCCTAATACCGACTGGATAAAGGCAACACTTGCGGATTATGCTCCACAGCAGCAATACAATGTATCCTTGAATGGGGGAACAGAAAAAACCAGGTATTTTATCTCTTTAGGTCATGTAAACCAAAAGGGTTTGTACAGCAATAGCAATTTCGAACGCTATAATTTCAGGTCAAATATTGATGTAGATGCTACGGCCACTACAAGGATTTCATTGGATGTTAGTGGTAGGCTGGAAAATAGAAATGCGCCTTCGCAAGATGCCAATCAATTGCTTTATTTTGCTTTGTATGCTCCACCAATTTTCCCTGCAGTATTTTCAAATGGTTTGCCTGGTTCATTCCCAAGTGGCAGAAACCCCGGTGAAAGAGCGAAGAATGGTGGGTACAACAAAAATAATTCCAACACATTATTAACCAATTTAACCATAACCCAGCAATTGCCTTTTGTAAAAGGACTTTCTTTAAAAGGGATAGTAGCGTACGACCGTAGTTTTAATTCGAATAAAACCTGGCGTACACCTTATACCGTTTATACCTATAATAGAACAACCAAAGAATATATACCGGTTAATGGTGAAGGCATCAATACAACTTCTCTCAGAGAACGTTTTGACCAGGGTAGTTCATTAACGATGGAGGCACATTTAAACTACCAGCGTACGTTTGGAAAGCATGAAGTAAGTGGATTGTTTTTATATACACAAAACGAAGGCAATTATAATTTTTTAGACGGTTTCAGAGATAATTTTCTTTCCAATGCCATTGATCAGTTATTTGCAGGAAACGATGCTACGCAACAAACGAACGGCGGAGCGAATGTATCTGGCAGAAAAGGTTATGTGGGCAGAGTAAACTATGTATTTGCCAATAAATATTTGTTTGAAGGAAACTTCAGGTATGATGGTTCTTTCAATTTTGCACCAGGAAAAAAATGGGGTTTCTTTCCTTCATTTTCGGCAGGATGGAAGATATCCGAAGAAGCTTTTTTCAAGAATGCCATCCAGGCTGTTGATTACCTCAAAATCCGTGGCTCTTATGGTGTACTCGGCAATGATCGCATAGAGCCTTACCGCTATTTATCTTCTTACCAGTTTGGTAGTGGCTATCCATTTGGTGACGCAGGAAGCCTGGCCATTAATAAAGGCCTGAATTCTACTGGTATTCCAGACCCTAATACTACCTGGGAAACTGCGAAATCAGTCAATATTGGTTTTGATGGTAGTATGTGGAACAGGAAATTAACTTTTGAGTTTGATTGGTTCCATAAAAGAACTTCTGATATTTTAGGTCGGAGATTGTTATCCGTGCCTGCAACTTTTGGGGATGTTTTGCCACTGGAAAACTTAAACATCGTGGACAACAGCGGTATAGAATTTTCATTGGGATACGAAAACAAGATTTCAAATAATATCAATTATTTTGTTAGGGGCAATTTTACCTATGCTCATAATAAAATAATTTTCCAGGATGAGCCCACTTCTGTAAATCCAAACCAAAAAAGAACTGGAAGAAGCATTAACCAGTATTTTGGATACCAGGCAATGGGATACTTCAACTCTCAAGCAGAAATTGATAAAGCCCCTATACACCAAAATCCCGTAAAACCAGGCGATATAAGGTATGCAGATCTTAACGGCAGGGATGTAGATGGTAATTTAACAGGTAAGCCTGATGGTAAAATAGATGGCGACGATGTGACTGCAATCGGATCAACGCCAATACCACAGATAATCTATGGTCTTTCTGGTGGGTTTAGTTTTAAAAGTTTCGACCTTAACTTCCTGTTTCAGGGGGCTGCCAAGGTAAATGCTTATGTAACTGGTGAACTGGCATGGCCATTTTACAATGGAGCTAAGGCATTGGTTGAGCATTCTGATTATTGGACACCACAGAATACTGGTGCCAAATACCCTCGTATTACCGATGTGCCTACTGCTAATAATACACAACAATCTTCTTTTTGGTTAAAAGACGCGGCTTATTTACGTTTGAAAAATTTACAACTGGGCTATAATTTACCTAAGCGTGCATTGGCAAAATTAAAGATGAGTGCAGTAAGGATTTTTGTTAGTGGACAAAACCTGCTTACTTTTTCTAAGTTAGCAGTAACAGATCCGGAAGGCCCCGGCGATAGCGGTACAGCATTTAACGGTAATGGATCGAAAGGTTGGTTTTATCCACAACAAAAGGTATATGCGGTAGGAATTAATGTTTCATTTTAAAATTAAAACACATGAAAAATTTAAGATCAGGAATAGTATATTTATTAATATTTATTAGCTTTTTTGGATGTAAAAAAGATCTGTTGGATCAACCGCCAAAAGATCAGTTAACGGATGCCGCCGTGTGGAGCGATGTGAAATTAGCAACACTTTTTTTAAACGAGGCTTACAATGGTGTACCATCTGGCTTTGAACGTGGCTTCTACTTATTAGCTGCTGCAACAGATGAGGCAGAAACTGGTTATCCATGGGCCTATTCACACAATTGGAACCGGGGCGATTTTTCCCCCAATGATGCACCAAGGTTTGATGCACCCTGGGGCGGAACACCCACACCATGGGGGAATCAATACCTGTTTATTCGTAGGGTAAATGTGTTTTTAGAAAAAATTGATGCGGTGCCAGGTGATGATGCTGTAAAAAAAGTATTGAAAGGGGAAGCATTGTTTTTACGTGCTTTGTTCTATCATGAATTGGTGAGGCTGTATGGTGGTGTGCCAATAATTGATAAGCCCCAGTCATTGGCAAATACGGAAGACTTGCTGGTTAAAAGAAATACGCTGGAAGAATGCAACACTTTTATTATAAAAGATTTAGATGCTGCAGCAGCAATACTTCCAGACAAACGATCTGGTGTTGATGTTGGACGTGCCTCAAAAGCAGCAGCATTGGCACTTAAAGGACGGCAACTATTGTATGTAGAAAAATGGACAGAATCTGCAGCAGCATCCAAACTGGCTATGGCTGTTCCCGGTTATTCACTTTTCCCAAATTACGAACAGATGTTTTGGGCGGCAAACAATAACAATAGTGAAGTTATGTTTTCTAAAAACTATATAACCCTACTTAGAACGCATCAAGGTAATATGTGGAATTCCCTATTTACCATGGGTGGATGGGGAGGTACACAGCCTACCCAAAATTTAGTAGATGAATATGAAATGACTGACGGATTATCTTACAATGCATCACCATTGTACAATGCAAATCAACCATATAAAAACAGAGACCCTCGTTTTGGAGCTAGTATATTGTATGATGGTGCCATGTGGAATGGGCGTGAAATAGAATTGAAAGAAGGAGGTAAAGAAGGTATGGGTACCGCCAATGACGCTACCAAAACCGGCTATAACCTGCGTAAATTTATGGATCCGGCTATCATAAAAGCAAATCCGGATAACGGATACAATAATTGGATTCTTATTCGTTTAGGAGAAGTAATGCTAAATTATGCGGAAGCGCAAAATGAAGCAGCCGGTCCAGATCAATCGGTGTATGATGCCGTTAATGCAATACGCAATCGCCCCAGCGTAAACATGCCTCCGTTAACTGCGGGCCTCACTCAATTACAAATGCGTAATAAAATACGGCACGAACGTAGTATAGAACTGGCATTTGAAGAGCAACGCTTTTTTGACCTGCGCCGGTGGAAAGGAACAGATGGTAAATACCTTGCAGAAACTGTTTTAAATAACCCCGTTTACGGCTTAAAAACCAGTAATGATCGTACTGCCCGTACAAAATTCAAATTGGAAGACCGGGTGTATTTACCTAAGCATAGGTTATTACCTGTTCCTCAGCCAGAAAGAAATATTAATAAAAATTTAGATCAAAACCCGGGGTGGCAATAAGCGTTTTTAATTGCTTCCTTATTATGAAGTTTTAGTTATTGAAATTAAGCAGCAATTGCCCTTCCAAATTGGGCAATTGCTGTTTTAAGGGTTAAATATTATGAAATTTTCTTCACCATTATTGTTGCTTTTTCTACTCCTGCTATTTATGGTAGCAGGATGTAAGTCTAAAGATAAAAGTGTACTGTTCACAGCAGTTAGTGCCGCTGGTTCTAAGATTGATTTTGAAAACAACATAGTGGAAACAGCAGAAAAAAATGTGATGGTGTATGAGTACTATTATAATGGGGCAGGGGTAGCTGCGGCTGATTTTAACAATGATGGTTTATGTGATTTGTATTTTACCGGCAATGATGTAGCAAATAAATTATACCTCAACAAGGGTGATTTATCTTTTAACGACGTTACTGAAAAGGCAGGCGTTAAAGGAAGGCCAGGTTGGAAGACGGGCGTAACTGCTGTAGATATAAATGGAGATGGATGGATGGATATGTATGTTTCTTATTCAGGGCCTGTAAAAAAGGAAAACCTCTCAGAAGAACTTTACATTAACCAGGGCTGTGGAAAAGATGGTGTACCTGTTTTTGTGGAAAAGGCTGCGGAATATGGACTGGATTCTAAATTTACTTTTACTATGCAATCGGCTTTTTTCGATCTTGATGGGGATGGCGATTTGGATATGTTTCAGTGCAACCATGCGCAACGCTATTATTCTCCGTTTTTTAATACAGAGGAAGTTCGTAATAAACGACATCCACAATTTGGTAGTCGTTTATACAGAAATGATGGGGGCCACTTTGCAGATATTAGTGAAGCTGCCGGCATTCGTGGTGGCGGATTGAGTTTTGGATTGGGGGTTTCAATTAGTGATGTAAATAATGATGGCCTTCCTGATATATATGTTACCAATGACTTTGAAGAACAGGATTTCCTTTATTTGAATAAAGGTGATGGCACTTTTAAAGACGTTACTAAAAAGTCGTTTGGCCATCTTTCTAAATTTGCAATGGGGTGCGATATTGCTGATTTTAATAATGATCTGTTGCAGGATGTGTTGGTAGTGGATATGCTTCCTGAAAGACTGGAACGACAAAAAGTACTGAAAGGTCCGGATGAATTTGATAAGTATTCACTGATGGTAAAGAGTGGTTTTCAAAACCAGTATATGCGTAATACGTTACAGTTAAACCAGGGCATTACAAAAGATAGTATTCCTTTATTTTCAGAGATTGGCCAGTTGGCCGGCATGTATAATACTGATTGGAGCTGGAGCCCCTTATTGGCTGATTTTGATAATGATGGTTATAAAGATATTTTTATTACCAACGGATTTTTAAGGGATTTTACCAACCTCGACTTTTTAAAATACACCTACCAGGATGCTGCTGACAAAGCCCGGGATGAGGGAAGTATTCTACCAGTTTTTGAGTTGATAAAAAAAATGCCCACCGTACAATTATCCAATTATGCTTTTAAAAATAACGGGGCACTTGGTTTTTCAAACGAAACTGCGGCATGGGGGCTTGATCAGCCAGTGGTGTCCAATGGATCAGTGTATGTAGATTTAGACAATGATGGCGATCTGGAACTGGTAACGAACAACATTAATGAAAAAGCAACTATTTGGCAAAATCATTCAAACGAATTGTATCGCAACAATTTTATAAAAGTAAAGCTGAAAGGAAAAGGAAAAAACAGCAAAGCGATTGGTGCCAAAGTATTTGTATTTTCTACAAGCAAACATCAAGTGCAGGAAGTTATTCCTACCAGAGGTTACCTTTCGTCTGTTGATTATATCCTGAATTATGGGTTAGGGAAAGATAGCAATACTGTCAGTATAAAGGTGATTTGGCCTAATGGAACCAGCTCTGTAAAAAATAATGTTGGCATAAATAAGTTGGTTGAATTTGACGAGTTAAGCACTGCCGGTCTTTCCAGCGATACCACTAATTTGAATCCAACAACAGCTACATTATTTAGTGACTGGACAAAGGCATCGGGTATCCATTTTTTGCACCAGGAAAATGATTTTGTTGATTTTAAACGTGAGCAATTAATTCCCTACCAACTTTCAAAACAAGGTCCGTGTTTGTCAAAAGCCGATGTAAACAATGATGGCCTGGATGATTTTTTTATTGGCGGAGCAGCAGGTTTTGAGGGTAAATTATATATCCAACATAGCGATCAAAGTTTTGTTACTTCCACCAGTCAGGCTTTCAGTGCTGATAAAGCTTGCGAAGATGTTGCTGCTACATTTTTTGATGCAGATGCAGACGGAGATTTGGATTTGTATGTGGTGAGTGGTAGCAACGAATTTTTAACGGGTGATGCTGCATTGGCAGATCGGTTGTACGTCAATGATGGTATAGGTAATTTCAAAAAAGCTGCTGATGGGGCGATTCCAAAAGAGTATTCTAATGGAAGTTGCGTTACAGCAGCAGACTATGATAAGGATGGCGATCTTGATCTTTTTGTGGGCAGTGGGGTAAACGGAGAGCAATTTCCTTTTCCTGCTTTTGGTGGAATGTTACGCAATGATACAGATCCAAAAACCAAAGCAGTAAAATTTACGGTATCTACCAGGGAAGTGAATGAGAAACTCAAAAAAATAGGGATGGTTACGGATGCTAAATGGGCGGATATCAACAATGATTCCTGGCCGGATTTAGTGGTGGTGGGGGATTGGATGAAGGTACACATCTTCATCAATCAAAAAGGTAAACTGGAAGAAATAGCCGGCACAGGATTGGAGCAAACAGCAGGACTGTGGAGCAAATTATTGATAGCAGATTTTGATGGCGATGGAGATTTGGATATGATTGCAGGCAATGTTGGCAACAACAACCAGTGGAAAGCTACCCCTAACAATCCTATCACAATGTACGCTGCCGATTTTGATGGTAATGGAAGCATCGACCCAGTTATTTGTATGCAAATAAATGGGAAGCAGTACCCGATTGCGTCACTAGATGAACTTGCTGAAAAAATACCATCGGTCCGAAAAAAGTTTACTTATTATAATGATTTTTCGAAGGCTTCCATTGAAGACATTTTCACGAAAGAACAATTGAGTAAGGCAACGATATTTACATTGCAAACATTGCAAACATCCTACATTGAAAACTTAGGCAACTTAAAATTTGTCGTACAACCTTTACCCATTGAAGCACAGTTTTCAAAAGTGAGTGCCATACTTTACAATGATTATGATGGGGATGGTAAAAAAGACCTTTTGGTAGCCGGTAATTTCTTCGAAAACAGGGTGCAATATGGTAATGCAGATGCCAGTTATGGGTTGTTATTAAAAGGCAATGGTAAAGGAGGTTTTACACCAGTACTGGCTAACAATACAGGCTTTTACGCCAATGGAAACGTTCGGAATATGGTTGAATTAAAATCCAAACAAACCAGTTTAATTATAGTCGGAAAAAACAACGATTCGATACAGGTGATGAAAGTGATCAAATGAGTAAAAATGCATCAGTAATTTATTTTTCATAAAGTTTATTGTAAAAAGATAAACACGTAGATAAATAATACTAAAGAAGCCGGACAAAACAATACCAGTCAAGCTATTCGAATCTACAGGCTTTCTTAAATGGGTAAAATGACTCTTTTGGTTTCGTTTTACTGAAGCAGCGATTCAAACATATGCAACATATTTCAAAAGTAGTAAAGTAGTATTGTCGCAGCTAAACAATCCGTTGGTTGTAAAGGCAAAAAGCTAAGAATATTTTACCTTAATAAAAGCAGCCTAAAACTCAAGGAAAGTAGAACAGTCATTTATTTGAAACAACCTAAAGGTAGTTTTAAGGATAGATTTATGCCTGTATTAAACCAAAGTAAATATTGCAGTAAAAACGAAATAGCAATTGTTTTATTCTCTGAAAGCAAAAAGAAAAAAGCTATTCCAATATTCAAAAAGTATTGACAGTAGGTTATTGAAAAACCAACTTACTGATTTAAGTTATGGCCGATTATGGCATGCAAAAAATATGTAACTCCTAAAAATTAAAATATGAAATTAACGATTGCTCCATCAAAAACATTCATGAGGGCTTACTTCATACTGTGTTTATTGAATGCTTGTGTAAGTAAAATACATGCACAACGAGATCCGTATTTACGGCCACATGCAAACAATTCCATTTGGAATATGGCAATACATAACAATGCTGTATATGTTGATGCCAAAATAGGTGCACCAACGGCATGGGGCGTTACAGCAGATCCTGAAATAATAATGCTATATCCAACTGCACCCAATGTAGACATATTTACATCCGGTTGGCCAGCAAGCACCAGATGTGATAAAGGTGCTTTTATTACCAAAGCGCCCATTCCCGATGGTTGGATAAATGGAATACCATCAGGAACACCAAATAACTCAACAGCAATTCTTGCACAAGACGGAAAAACGATAATAAATCTTCAATGTCTTCACCGGTGTGCTACGAGTGGCCCTGCATCTTCGTTTATACAATATCCTTCACAAGATTTATATGGTGATGGAATTCAAGGTGGTCATGGAGGAAGCGGAATGGCTGCTTTAGGTGGGTCGATTCGTGTTGGTGAATTAACACCAAACTTAACCGAGACTCAGATAAAAGCTGATCCAAACATTTTGATTAAGCACGTTATAAAAATGAACGTTAATACAAAATTGTATGTAAGCAATACAAATGGTGGTTACAGATGGCCTGCTGTGAAAGCAGATGGTAACTATAATTCTGCCGGTGCTTGCGATTATTATGGAGGTAGTGTTCCTCAATTTAAAATGGGATCGCTGTTAGCCATACCAAAAAATGTGAATGTAGAAGCAATGGGCTTACAAACAGGCCCGGGTATAATGATGGCTCGTACATTACAAAAATATGGTGCCTATTTGGTAGATGCTACTTGTTGGGATGTTGTAGCATTTGAAGTTCAAACAGGACCGGGTGGTGACGTTGAGTCTCAATTTGCAACCAAATATGGTTATCCGTTTAGTCCTCAAAGTACAAGCGTTGCATGGGCGCAGGACATTGCTAAAATCGTACAGGAACTCTTCGTGGTTGACAACAACAACGCAACTAATATTGGCGGTGGCCCAAAAACTGATTTAGTCAATCGCTTAGCTCCGCCCATTTGCGACATCGGCACACCGGGTTCAGGAATTTATGATTGCGGAGTAACGGCAAACGTTCCGGTTACCGGAGTTACGGTTACTCCAACAACTGCAAGTGTTGTCGCGGGTGCTACAACCACATTGACACCAGTTGTTGCTCCTTCGAATGCTACTAATAAAAATGTAACCTGGGCATCAGGTAATACTGCAGTTGCCACCGTAAGTACAACAGGTGTTGTTACCGGAGTAGCAGTAGGTTCGGCTACCATCACAGTTACTACAACTGACGGAAGCAAAACAGCTACTTGTGCTGTAACAGTTACAGCGGGTAGCGGCACTTATAATTATGAAGCTGAAAGCGGAACTTTTGGTGGCGGAGCTCAAACTCAAACAGCTTCAAATGCGTCTAATGGCGCTGTGATAGGAAATTTAAATGCAGTGGGTTCATTTACTCAGGTTTCAAGTGTTAACGGAGCAAGCGGCGGAACGGCGAGTCTTGTGATTCGTTATTCGAATGGTTTTTCTTCTACCAGTGCGATAGGACTTTATGTAAACAATACTTTTATCCAAAATGTATCATTTCCTGTAACAGGAGGATGGAATACTTTTGCCAATGCAACAGTAAATATAAATTTGCCATCAGGAACAGGCAATACAATCAAATTGCAAATTGGCTCTGGCAATGCAGCAGCAGATATTGATCAATATACAGTAACACCAGGTGGTACACCTGCCGATACGCAGGCGCCAACTGCCCCTTCAAGTTTAACCTCGAGCAACATAACCTCGACAGGGTTTACAGTTTCGTGGACAGCTTCAACCGACAATGTGGGCGTTACAGGTTATGATGTTTATAGCGGTACTACGCTTATGGGATCGTCAACCACAACGAGTTACACGGCAACGGGTCTAACGAGTTCAACAGCTTATAGTATTACGGTTAAAGCTAAAGATGCAGCGGGCAATATTTCAGCGGCAAGCGCAGCTCTTTCTGTAACTACTACATCTGCTTCAGCAGGATCTTTCAAGATCATGCCATTGGGTGATTCTAAAACTGAAGGTGGTGGTGGTGGTGGCCATCATAGCTGGCGTGGTTACCTTCGTGCCAAATTTGTGGCAGATGGTAAAACAATAAATTATGTGGGTCCGAGGACTAATACTGCAAATGGCGATGCAACCCCTAATGACAACGATCATGCGGGCTTCGGTGGCTATACTATTGGACCAGATACGCAAACATTTTGTGCTGGCTGCGAAACAACAGGTCTTTATGAGCACATACAGGATTACTTCGTAGCTCAAAATCCTGACGTTGTATTGGTGGCTATTGGTGTGAACGATTTCTTTAATGCTGCTAGTCACCCAGCCAATTATTCGGCCACCGCTCCGCAACGATACCAGGATTTAGTAAACAAAATTTTGCAACTGAAACCCACTGCAACAATAGTTTTAGGTACGGTTGAACCTGTAAAATGGGATCAAGCCTGGGGAGGCAATCCAAATGATGGCGCTCTTGGTGCTTTGAATCAAAAAATAAAAGATATTGCCAACGCCAGTACCACTGATAAAATTTACTTAGCTGATATTAGAGCCAAGTTTTTGCTTTCATGGAGCGCCACAGATTATTACGATGATGTTCATTTAAATCAACAAGGTGCAACTAAGGTAGCTAATGCCTGGTATGATGCGCTTGTGCCAATTTTATCGGGTACAACACCACCTGCCGATACGCAGGCTCCAACTGCCCCTGCAAGTTTAATCCCGAGCAACATCACCTCAACAGGGTATACAGTTTCATGGACCGCTTCAACCGATAATGTGGGCGTTACAGGTTATGATGTTTATCGGGGCACAACGCTTATGGGATCGCCAACCACTACCAGTTACACAGCAACGGGTCTAACGAGTTCAACAGTTTATAGTATTACGGTTAAAGCTAAAGATGCAGCGGGCAATATTTCAGCGGCAAGCACAGCTCTTTCTGTAACTACTTCAGCAGCAACTGCCGCTACAGGTTATGAAGCTGAAAGCGGAACTTTTGGTGGCGGAGGTCAAATTCAGACAGCATCAAATGCATCTAATGGATCTGTGGTAGGAAATTTAAATGCAGTGGGTTCATTTACGCAGGTTTCAAGTGTTAACGGAGCAAGCGGCGGAACGGCGAGTCTTGTAATTCGTTATGCGAATGGTTTTTCTTCTACCAGTGCGATAGGACTTTATGTAAACAATACTTTTATCCAAAATGTATCATTTCCTGTAACAGGAGGATGGAATACTTTTGCCAATGCAACAGTAAATATAAATTTGCCATCAGGAACAGCCAATACAATCAAATTGCAAATTGGCTCTGGCAATGCAGCAGCAGATATTGATAAATATACAGTAACACCAAGTGGTACACCTGCCGATACGCAGGCCCCAACTGCTCCTACAAGTTTGATCTCGAGCAACGTTACCTCGACAGGGTTTACAGTTTCATGGACAGCTTCAACCGACAATGTGGGCGTTACAGGTTATGATGTTTATAGCGGTACAACGCTTATGGGATCGTTAACCACAACCAGTTACACGGCAATGGGTCTAACGAGTTCAACAGCTTATAGTATTACGGTTAAAGCCAAAGATGCAGCGGGCAATATTTCGGCGGCAAGCGCAGCTCTTCCTGTAACTACATCCGCAACAACTGGTGATATTCAAGCTCCAAGTGCTCCGACAAGTTTAACCTCGAGCAACATAACCTCGACAGGGTTTACGGTTTCATGGACAGCTTCAACCGACAATGTAAGTGTTACGGGTTATGATATTTATCGTGGCGGCACAACGCTTATGGGATCGTCAACCAGTACCAGTTACACAGCAACGGGTCTAACGAGTTCAGCAGCTTATAGTATTACGGTTAAAGCTAAAGATGCAGCCGGCAACATCTCGGCAGCAAGCGCAGCTCTTTCTGTAACCACCTCAGCAGGCACATTAACCAACTTGTTAACCTCAAACCCTAGCTTCGAATCACAAACAGGGATAAGCTATTCCAATGGTGTTTACAATGGCATTACCGGATGGGTATTGAACAATACCGCTTATAATCCAATATCTGTAACTGCAGGCAGCGCACAACAGGGCAATAATAAATTGAACCTTGTTTATGGTGGCAAGGCAGGAACTTTGCAGGCAAACCGGGCAAGCGTAACAGCAGGTCAAAGCTATACTCTTGGCGTGGCAATAGCTAAAGTGGCCAATACAAATACCGCTGTACAAAGTCCAATCTTTTTCAGAATAGACTGGTACAATTCCAACAATGCGCTGATCAGTTCATCTTCAAGTGGAAATATATTAGGGGGTGCTACCGGTGCCTGGGCTACTTACACGGTTACGGCCACAGCACCTGCCAATGCAGTAAAGGCAGGTTGCTATATTGAACTGGTAAATACCTCTTATCCAAACAATGATGTGGCCAGTTTTTCAGTAGATAATGTACGGCTCAACAGTGGCGGTACGGTATCAGCCCGGGGTATAAATACAACCAATACGATTGAAGTAGTGGCGGATAACAATTTGTCAACAACGAATGTTAGCATTTATCCGAACCCACTTACAACAGGTAGTTTAATCATCAGCACACCGGGTGTAAAAGGCAGTAAACATTTAAATGTGTACGATGCAGCAGGTAATAAAATCTATACAAAACAATTACCTGCAGGCACGCAGTATACCATTGATTTAAGCGGATTAAATTATAAGGGTGTTTGCTTAGTTGAAGTGTCTGACAACAAAGGGTTGGTAATAAAAAAATTGATTGTGCATTGATACAATCCTTTGCTTTAAAATGAAAGCAAAAATCAAGTACCTCTAAAGATTTGAAATGGCTTTTAGTAAGCGTTGAGCAAATGGTGAAATGCTGGTTGTGTAAAACAACCGGCATTTCACTCATTTTATTCCACTTATTTTTTTGCTTGCTGTAAAGATTTTATTGGGATATGAGGTATTTCTAAAGCGGTGTTAATTTAAATGTTGAAAGAACTTTTCATTGGATAATTGATTAGAAAAAAATTTTATTCTAAAACGCGTTTTGGCGCTATATTGTAAATGAACTTCATTTAAGGTGAACTTTAAAATAATTTCTCACACAGTTGCTAATAACCTATACATAATTGGCAACTTATATAAACCATGGTAAATTCTAAGACCATATTTTTGACTATTCAAAGTGACAATAGATGACTCATTTATCGTCTCCGAATAAATGTTCTTAATTGTGTTAACGATGCTTTTTAATCATAAATCGAAATGACTAGCTGTTTGAAGAAATTCTTAATGAAAAATTTACATCTTCAAACTTTCCATGTATTTATATTTTGCTACTACTTGTTTTGAAGGTAGTACTGGCGTTAAACGGGATGTGTACAGCTACACGGTAGTAAAATTTTCCTTTGGATTTAGGGCAGAAGCTAAGATTGGATATTTCTATAATGGTGAAAGTTATCATTGGTCAAAATCTTTTTCCGCCTGATTTCGGAAATAAAATAAAATGGTGTCAGTTAATATAGTCATCCAAAAAAAGAAATATGTTCCTGGCAAATCAATGTTGTAATGAGACTTAACAAAATAAAAAAGTTGATTCAGTCCAAAATTTTATAAATTCCTATATCAATGTTAAACATAAAAAAAAGTATAAAACATAGTATGAAAAAAAACCTGTTCATTTCGGTTGCCGTATTAATGTTCTCAAATGGCTATGCACAATATGCTAACTCAAAAGTAGCAAATCTAAACACCCCGGCTAGTGAAAAAACGCAGCGCATTAACAACACCAAAAAGGAACTGACAGCACCCACTCCACCCATGGGTTGGAACTCGTGGAATAACTATGGTTGTGATGTTACCGAAGCAGAGTTTCGCAGCCAGGTTGATTATGTTGCCAGTAAATTAAGTAAGGTCGGCTATCAATACATGACGATTGACATCTCCTGGTATTCGCCTAGTGTTTCTGCAGATCCCCGCAGCCCTTTTCACCATCCAACTTATGCACGGCACGATGCAGAGATGGATGCTTACGGAAGATTGTTGCCGGCTAAAAATAAATTCCCATCCGCCGCCAACGGTTCTTTTAAACCACTGGCTGATTATGTACATTCAAAAGGTTTAAAGTTCGGCTTACATATTATGCGGGGTATTCCATGGCAGGCTGTTGAAAAAGATTTGCCAATTTTAGGATCAAAGTTTAAAGCAAAAGATATCGCCAACCCCGCAGATATTTGCCTCTGGTACAATGCTACCTATGGTATTGACATGAGCAAGTCGGGCGCACAGGAGTACTACAATTCCATCTTTAAATTGTATGCCTCCTGGGGAGTTGATTTTATTAAAGTGGATGACTTGAGTATGCCTTATCATGCAGACGAAATAACCGCCATTAGAAAGGCCATTGAGCAATGCGGACGTAAAATTGTTTTTAGTACATCACCGGGTTCTACACCTACAACCGCCCGTTATCACATCCTCACCAATGCGGATATGTTTCGGGTTTCTGCAGACTTCTGGGATAATTGGACAAGGTTAAAAGAGCAATTTGTTTTGGCAAGTACCTGGGCTGTTCATGCCGTCAACTTTCCCGGGCATTGGCCGGATTTAGACATTATACCTTTTGGTAAAATTGCTACCCGTTCCGGTGATGATGGCGGTGAAAGATTTACACGCTTTACCCATGCAGAGCAGTATACCTTGATGAGCCTTTGGTGCATCGCAAAATCTCCCTTAATCATCGGTAATGACCTTACGCAAAACGATGCTTTTACTGATTCGGTATTATCAAATGAAGAAGTGATTGCTGTAAACCAGCAAGGTACAAACCAACGCCACGTGGCAGATAAAGGCGGACATGTAATCTGGGAGTCTACAACAGCCAATAAGAAAAGTAAATACGTGGCTTTGTTCAATCAAAATGAAGTGGATGAGCCTGTACTATTAAAGTTTGATCAAGTTGGCTTTAAAGGAAAGTGCAGTGTAAGAGATCTTTGGACAAAGAAAGACCTGGGAGTGTTTGAAAATGAATTTGCTCCCCGGATTATTCAACATGGGGCAGGCATGTATAAAATTACACCGGTTGGCAATTAGTTTTTTTAAGTAATCAATTTACCAGAATAATGAAATCAGTACAACCATTTTTAAGATATCAACTCGTTGTTTTCTTTTTTGTTTGCTCGATATTCGGATCGATTGCACAACCATCCATTCAATTAGTAGATGTGTTGGTTGCACCCCAGCATGCCGATTGGAAATATAAAGTGAATGAAGAAATAATGTTTTCTGTATCGGTTCTCAAAGCAGGTAATCCGTTAAAAGATATAATGATTAAGTATGAAATAGGAATGGAAAAAATGCCTCCCATAAAAACGGGTAGTCTTGTTTTAACAAATGGTCAACAGCAAATCAACGGAGGAAAAGTTACCATGCCTGGATTTTTACGATGCGTCATTACGGTTGAAGTGGATGGTACATCTTATCGAAATATCGCAACAGCCGCTGTTGAACCAGAAAAGATTGAGCCTACTACCAATATGCCCAAAGATTTTTTAGAGTTTTGGAACGGTGCAAGAAATGAATCTGTAAAAAGTCCTTTAGATACAAAGATGACGTTGATTCCTTCAAAGTGTACCGAAAAAGTAAATGTGTATGAAGTCAGCATCCGCAATGGCAGTGACGATAATAGAATTTTCGGTATTGTATCCATTCCCACAAAGCCAGGAAAGTATCCTGCGGTGTTAGAAGTACCCGGTGCAGGCATTCGCCCTTATGGCGGTGATATTGAAACGGCAGAAGCAGGCATTATACCTTTCGAAATCGGCATCAACGGTATACCGGTAACTATGGATAAAAGTATTTATTCCAATCTTGCTGCAGGCCCGTTGCGTGACTATTGGTACAATAACCTTGATGATCGTGATCGTTATTATTATAAAAGAGTTTATCTGGGCTGCTTAAAAGCGAATGATTTTATTTTTTCTTTACCACAATTTGATGGAGAAACTTTGGCAGTTAGCGGTGGCAGCCAGGGTGGCGCATTATCGATCATTACAGCAGCGCTTGATTCAAGGGTGAAATACCTGTATTCATTCTATCCTGCGCTTTGCGACCTCACCGGCTACTTTAGTGGCAGGGCGGGAGGATGGCCTCATATGTTCGCCCCCTACAATGCCTTCAATAATAAAAAAGATAAAATTGAAACGTCTAAATATTATGATGTAGTAAATTTTGCCCGCTTGCTTAAAATACCCGATCGTTCGTCCATTCAATAACACCAAAATAATTTATAAATATGAAAAAAGTCACCTTGTTTATTTTGCTTCAAATCGTACTGTTTAGTTCTTATGCCCAATTTGACGTAAGCCCCAATAAGCATTACATTTTAAGAGATGGCAAACCTTTCACCTGGCTGGGCGATACTGGCTGGGAACTATTGCAACGCCTTAACCGGCAGGAAGCTGATTATTATTTAAACCGCCGGGCTGAACAAGGTTTTACGGTAATCCAGACGGTAGTATTGGCTGAGTTTGATGGTTTGCGTATTCCTAATGCAAACGGCGATTTGCCATTGCATTCCGAAGATCCGACAAAGCCAAATGATAAATATTTCGAGCAGGTAGATTACATAATTGACAAGGCTGCTTCGGTTGGTTTAACCATCGCCTTACTGCCAACATGGGGGGATAAAGTACACAAAGATGGTTGGGGAAAAGGACCGGAAATATTCAATCCGGTTAATGCAAAAATTTATGGCAAGTGGATTGGTGACCGCTATAAAAATAAGAAAAATATTATTTGGATAATAGGTGGGGATCGTGACCCGAGGGCAACAAGCAATGATGTAGAAATTTGGCGTGCCATGGCTGCTGGTGTAGAAGAAGGGGTTGGTGGTCAGGATAAAGCGATGATGAGTTTTCATCCGCAGGCTTTAGCGGAAGGCGCTTCAAAATGGTTTCACAATGATAGCTGGTTCGATTTTAATATGCTTCAAACAGGACATTGTACAGACCAGCCGGTGTATGACAAAATACTGGCTTCTTACAATCGCATGCCAACAAAGCCTGTGTTAGATGGCGAACCTATCTATGAAAATATTCCTGTTTGTTTTGATGAAAAAGACATGGGTAAAGCAAGCGCCTATGCTGTGCGCAAAGCTGCATACCATTCCCTGTTCGCTGGCGCTTTTGGGCATACTTACGGCTGCAATGATATTTGGCAAATGCACACGCCCGCATTTGAAGCCGTATTAGGTTCTAATTTATTTTATAAAGAAGCCATGGAATTAAATGGTGCCAACCAAATGAAATTTGTGAAAAGATTGCTGGAGTCCCGTCCTTTTTTAGATAGGGTTCCCGATCAGTCACTGATCGTAGAAAACAATTTATTTGCAGGCGAACGTATACAGGCTACACATGGTAAAGACTACGCTTTTATTTACACTGCCCAGGGCAGGGAAATCACCGTAAATATGGGTAAAATATCGGGGACAAAAATTACTGCCTCCTGGTACAATCCACGC
>JBGSMI010000226.1:0-8350 GCA_041740215.1 Ferruginibacter sp. | reverse complement strand
TTTGTAGTTACTGCCTCAAGTTTATTTAACGCAGTGTCTTTTAAACCATGTGCAAAAACGGCGTCTGCAATGATTGCTGAACCTAAGGCAATTCTTTTCTTAATATAATCCGGAAAAAAGCGAAGTCGCTCCCCGCAGGATGAGTGTTTTCAACCGTTAAAAAATGTGGCATCATTGTTACATCCATAACTCCGAATGGATGGTGTTGCAAATCAAATATCAGATCTAAATATTCTCTCACTGGTTAGGGAAAACGACTTAAAAGGTTGGGAACAGCTTTATGATAAGTATGCACCAGCCATGTATGGCATAATCTGCACGTATACAACGGATATGAGCCTGGCCGATCAGATTTTAATTAACCTGTTCCTACGTTTGAAAGATGAGGGAGGTCTTCTAAAAATGAACTTTACTTTATGTGTGTTTATCCTGCGATACACTTACACTAACACAAGGATAGAATTAAAGAAACGGGGAATATATTATACAGAATCCCCATTTGAGGTAAATGTTGTAATCCATACATTGTTTTCTAAAACACTTAACATTGGCGGAATTGCCACAAATTTAAAAATGTCTGAAAATGAAGTAAAAAAAAATCTTCGCAAAGAATTTTTAACCCTCCGTTTGCCAAATCAAACACCTCGTTCCACTTGATAAGACAATTGAAAATGCATAAAAAGATTAATTAATTATTTCAAACTTTCAAATTTAAAAAATGAGGGAACAGCAACAATAAATCGGAAAGTTTATAGCAATGGTGAAGAAGGTACGCATCTGTATGATGATAAACAATGCAAAAACGGCGGTCATTCATCCGGCAGGCCAATGGCCATAAGCCAAGTAGACGATGACGGTATTTTGTGGTTTTTTAGCAAGTCATCATCGTACAAAACTGCCGCATTGAACTAGCAAAAAATGTTTCTTTAGCTAGTATCAGCGAAGCAGATACCTAGGGCGTATATAAAATTGTTGCAGCTCGCTACAGGGTTGCCAATCTTTTTTTAGTGGTGTTTAGTAGAAAAGAACCTGAACACGGTTGGCAACCCTTTCTACAATTTTAAATACACCCGATAAGGATTTATTTGATGATCCATAGCACCGTTGATTTAGTAAACGATAAAACCAGCATGAAAGCACTGTGGAACTCAATGATGAAGGCCTGGTTTCTCCTTGGTCTGGACGACCCGGATATCGCTTTGATTAAGGTAACTCCTTAAAGAAGTAAACGATTGTGACAGTTATTTCAGTAGCATGATTGTGTTGTTTAATGTGCTGAAAGCAGTAGTAACTGGCAAACAATATGCAGCAGGCGAACATGGAACTATCACCCTGTAAACTAAATAACATAAACAGGTAAAATATTTTATAACAAATAAAACAAACAAAAATGGAAAATTCAGCACACAAAGAAGGCGCTATTACAAAGGCGATCGAAAATCAAACAGCAAAATTACCTTCAGATACCTATTTAATAGGTGCAGGCGTTGCGGTCGGTATTTCATTAACACTAAAATTGATGGGTAAGAAACCCGAGGCGCTGTTTGTTGGCCAATGGGTTGCGCCTATCTTAATATTAGGGGTGTATAACAAGTTGGTTAAGCAGTTAGGCAGTGACTAATGCTTCATTCAAAAAGGAGCTATTCGGAATTATTAAATTTTTTGAATGTGCGTTCCCCAACAAAGCCTGCTTTATTACGTAAATATCAAGGTCTGCGGCAGGGAAACTACATAGTGTGCATCCAAATCTGGCAATCATCGGATTTGGGCGCACGCTTATTTTGTTACCTGATGCTTTTCGTAAAGCCTGGTAAATAAAACAAGTCACCAATAAAAAGACATCTATGAAACAAGTATCAATGTTACTTGCAATTGTTGTAATGAGTTTATCTGCAGTAGCGCAGGAAAAAATTGACTCCGTAATGAATAGAGGCATAGACTCTGCCATGACACAAGGCAATCAAAAAGATGGTGTTATGATGAAAGATGGTAAAATGATGCAGATGAAAGCTGGTAAAACGATGATGATGGAAAAGGATATGACTTTTCCTAATGGAGCAATGGTGATGAAGGATGGTACAATGAAAATGAAAGATGGTACCACTCACATGCTTAAAGAAGGGCAAGGCGTATTGATGGATGGCACAATGAAGAATATGCCGATGAAAAAAATGAAGAAGGATACCATGTAATCTGGTAGCAACAGACTTTTTGTAAAAAAGTATAAGGCTAATTAAATTATTAAACCTTTTTGAAATTGGTGTGAAGTAACAGTTATCGCTATGCTTACACTGCTAAAACGGCGGAAGATGTAAATACCCGGTCTTATATCAATGCCGTTTAGTTAATGGTTTAAGTGGCGGGTGGAACAACCGCCACGGCTCGTGCCGTGGTTGGTGTCTCACCAATCACCCTTAACCTAACGGGATTGGTTCTCATATCGTATTTAAAAATAAAAAAATGGAACAAGACAAAAATATTCAACCAGATCAAAACGCTGATGTGGATCAGAAAGAGCACGATAAAGGTGATCGCAAAATAAATAAAGCTGATTTACCTGTACTGAATACAAAGGATCGGGCGTTAAATCCGACGGACAAGATCTCCGAAGATATTCATATAAAACCAGCGGAAGAACAACAATTTGAGAAAGATGAGTAGCGACAGATAATAAAGGATCAATCATCCTGGGCGTATTTTAAAACGATGCCTTTTGAATTTTGATCCAGATTTCGGTCCCAAGCGAGCGCTATTGAGGTCTGGCTGCGGTTTGTGTACTCACCAATCATCTGGGATTGATATTTTAAATACATTGCTCAATATTCGCCGTGGTGTTTTCAACCATTCAATTAACAAACAGAAACCATAAAAATGGCAACAAAAACTAAAAGCACTAAGCCAAAAAAAGACCCTTGCTGGAAAGGGTATAAACAACTGGGCATGAAAATGAAAGGTGGGAAAAAAGTGCCTGATTGCGTTCCGGTAGCTAAGAAAAAAACATAATGTACTATAGAAAACGAGGGATTAAACCCAGTTAACTATTGTCACTGTTATAACATTTGGAAATAATCCACAACACCAACCAAAGCTGCTGTAAGCAATATTAAAGTGAAAGAAAATACTCAGCAAAACACTGAGGTGTTGATAAGTTTATAAGCTCTTTGCAGGCAGCCTGCCGGGCAGCCAGATAGCTTTTGTTCTTCATTGCAAAAATCGTTTGTTCCTGTTTTTTGTTTGAGCCATTTCAGTTTTATAAAAGCCACAATAGATAATACAAAGTGATTTGTTTGCGTTTGAATGTTTTTGGTGGATGATTTGGCAAACCCCCTATTGCTTTTAATGGCCTTATGATATTCTTCTACGCCCCACCTTTTTTTGTAAATTGTAGTAATTTGTTCATACGATAAGTTTAAATCATTGCACCGACAGGCACAGCTCGCCGACTGTGTCATCCTCGTTTTTGACTACTTGCTTTATAAGCAACAGCAGAAAATCAAGCTCTTCGAGCCGAAAGTAACGTAGTGTACCGTGGCCTGGTTTTCGCTTTTTGCAAACCAAGGATTTTAAAATTCCACCAGTCAATATTATCCAAA
This sequence comes from Ferruginibacter sp., assembly GCA_041740215.1. Taxonomy (GTDB): domain Bacteria; phylum Bacteroidota; class Bacteroidia; order Chitinophagales; family Chitinophagaceae; genus Ferruginibacter. Next base: position 4,757 of record JBGSMI010000226.1, on the reverse strand, counting down.
TGCCTTTCTACATTGCTTGATTGACAAATGAGGATACACCGATTCTACAGAATAATGTGTGAATTATGTAATATAATTATAATTTTATGTAAAAGTATGTCGCACAATTAATCTCATCTTTGCGATGTAAACCTTGTTTGTTTTTTAAAACAAGCTTACTTCTCATGACTTTTGTTCAGGCGTAGGATAGCCGTTTAATATACCATAATCCAGTGTGGCTTCATAGGGTTCAGAAAAACTTTTACGGTATGACACAAAATATTATTTCCGGCGATAGTGTAAATACTCCCATTCACATACTGTTGGCAGATGATGACGATGATGACCGCCATTTTTTTAAAAGAGTTTTAGAAGAGATAGCAATAAGCACTCTTTTTTCAACAGTAACGGATGGAGAAAAGCTGATAGAATATCTTGTTAAAAATTCCGGTAATCTCCCTGATCTTCTTTTTATGGATTTTAATATGCCCCGCAAAAATGGCTTACAATGTATGACTGAAATAAGCGGCAACCCAAAGTTGAAACACCTTCCTGTAATTATTTACTCTACCTCCCTGCAAGAGAAAAATGCTGACTTATTGTATGATTTGGGTGCCTACTATTATGTTCGCAAAACAGATATGGAAGAGCTCAAAAGATATGTTAACTATATACTTAACATGATAGTTGAAAACAAATTGATACGACCGGCAAGGGAAGAATTTATTGTTAACCTGGTTGAAGCATAGCTTTCGATTAAAATAGAGCTTTATGTCAAAAGTGATTAAAACTAAAAAAGATGAGTTAAAATTTCCAAAGTCCTTCACAGGTATTGATGGGCTGGATGTGATTACAGGGGGAGGTCTTCCACGGAATAGACCTACCCTGTTAGTGGGTAATACGGGCTGTGGAAAAACAATTATGGCTATGGAATTTCTGGTGAAGGGAATTGTATTGTTTGATGAACCAGCGGTATTCTTTTCATTTGAAGAAGATACTGCGGAGCTAAAATTGAATGTAAAATCATTGGGCTTTGAGCTGGATAAACACATTGCTAATAAAAAATTGTACCTGGAGCACATACCCATTGTACGCTCCAAGATCCCGGATACGGGTACGTATGATATTGAAGGTTTATTTATAAGGCTTGGCGAGGCGATAAACAAAGTAAAGGCAAAACGGGTAGTACTTGATTCGCTTGATAATCTTTTTTATCGTTTTGACTATACGGTGCTTCGCTCAGAATTTAAAAGACTGCTAACATGGCTAAAAGAAAAACAAGTAACTGCAATTATTACCGGCGAAACAGGAGATAGCCTTGTTACCCGTGATGGCGTCGAAGAGTATGTGGCGGACTGTTTAATCGTATTGGACAACCGGGTGGAAAATCAAATTTCTACGAGGCGATTGCGGGTAGTAAAATACCGGGGTTCAGTACACGGTAACAATGAATATCCTTTTACCATAGATGAACGAGGTGTTACGGTGTTACCTTTCATTGCGGGAGCTATCCAGCAAAAGTCCAGTTTAAAAAGGATTTTTTCGGGCATTAGCGATCTGGACCAGATGCTGGATAAAAAAGGCTTTTTCGTTGGTAGCAGTGTTTTGGTTTCAGGTACTGCCGGCACCGGTAAAACAAGTATCGCAGCTACGTTCGCCTTTAGTGTTTGCAAAAGTAAACAACGCTGCCTCTATTGTGCTTTTGAAGAAGCTCCCAACCAGATCATCAGGAATTTACATTCTATAGGTATTGCTTTAGATCCGGTCATTCAATCGGGTCTTTTACAATTTTATTATGCCAGGCCTACTCTTCAAAATCTTGAACTTCATTTTATTGCCATCAAGGAAGTGATCAATGAGCTAAAACCCAGTGTTGTTATTCTTGATCCAATCACTAATTTAATGACCGAAGGTCCTAATAGCGATATCAGGTCGATGCTCACCAGGTTTGTAGATTATTTGAAACTACACCAGATAACGGTCATGTTTACTGCGGCGATCACTGTGGGGTCAATTGAACGAATTACGAGCGACGAGGGGATTTCTTCAATGGTAGATTCTTGGATAATGGTGCAGGATATTGAAGTAGATGCCAAACGTACCCGCAGTTTGTGTATCATGAAATCGAGGGGTATGAATCATTCCAATGAGGTGCGTAGATTTATTATTTCAAAAACCGGCATCAGTCTGCGTCCTATTGTCGTCAATGAGAAGGCGCTGTTATCAGAAACAAAAAGATCGGCAAAGGAACACCTTAATTTATCCACCTCAAAAGAATCGATCGGTATCAAATAACAGCGTTTTTGTTTGAAAACAAAGCGGCAGGTTATTTTGGTTAAATTTTTTTTTGAAAAATAAGTTGATGATAATGTCAAAAAAAGTAGCTACTAAAACAACAATTAAAGTGAAAGCTGGTGAAGGCAGTGGGAGAAGTTATGTGCTGCGTTTAATTATAACGGGCATTTTACCAAACTCGGTCCGTGCGATTGCAAACGCAAAAGCGATTTGTGAGAAATATTTAACAGGCAGATACGAGTTGGAAATAATTGATATCTACCAGCAACCTTCCCTGGCGCTGGAAGAACAAATAATAGCAATACCGGTACTGATAAAAAAATTGCCATTGCCAGAAGAAAGGGTGATCGGTGATTTATCTGATACACAAATGGTTTTGGATGGACTTAATATCGTATAATTAATTCAGGGTTTACATGCAGGCAAAAAATGGCAAAGCAAATTTATTGGCAGAAATTGCAAAACTGAATAATGAAAATATTTTGCTGTCTAAACAATTGGAAGAGGCAAGAAAACCGATCAACGCAATTAAAAAAGGCAATGTAGATGCGTTGGTACTGGCCAACGAAAAAGACTTTACGATTTTTACGGATAAAGCGGCTGATAAAATATACCGGATTTTAATTGACAAAATGAATGAAGGGGCGGTTACACTCACTGGTGACGGTACAGTCCTCTATAGTAACGCATGTTTCGCAGCAATGGTGAACCAACCACTGCAAAAAGTATTGGGAACGAATTTCACTGATTTTATTGAGGATGTTTCAAAGCTACGGTTTAGGGATGCGCTTCCGAAGGTTTTTTCCAACCCGGTAAGCGAGCAGTTTTATCTTCAGCCAACAGATGGCCTCCGCCTTCCTGTTCAGATGTCGTTTAACAGCTTTACCGTAGATAATATTGTTGTCTTAAGTGTTATTGTTACAAACCTTTCGCTTCATTTTAAAAGCCAGGAGGAATTGAAAATAAAGGCAATCGAATTGCATGAAAAAAACATAGAACTAGAAAGTGCAAACAAAGATCTTACTTCCTTTACCTATGTATCAAGTCACGATTTGCAGGAACCATTGCGCAAAATTCAAAGCTTCGTAAGCTGTTTACTCCAGGATGAGGAAAAAAATTTATCAGCAACCGGCAAAGGGTATTTTAAAAGAATGCAGCTTACTGCTAAAAGAATGCAGCAACTTATTGATGATTTGTTGATTTACTCCAGAACGAAAAGCACCGATCGGGATTTTGAGAAAACCGATTTAAAAGTAATTATCAGTGATGTGCAAACGGATTTTGAAGAAAGTATAGCGCAAAAGCAAACGGTAATAAATGTTACTGGTCTTGGCTATGCCAGCATTATCAGGTTCCAGTTTTGCCAGTTATTCCACAATCTCATCAGCAATTCGCTAAAATTCTCTAAACCCGGGAAAAAAGTACGTATAGCAATCAAAAGTGAAATGATTAAAATGAGTGTACCCGGCCAGCCAAAATCATCACTCCAAACCGACTACTGCCATATTACTTATACCGACAATGGCATTGGATTCGACCCACAATACAATACCCGAATATTTGAAGTCTTCCAGCGCCTTCATAGCCAGGAAGAATTTAATGGTACGGGTATCGGTCTTGCCATTTGCAAAAGGATCATAGAAAATCACAAGGGTGTTATTACCGCTACCGGTAAGATAAATAAAGGTGCAAAGTTTGATATTTATATTCCGGAATAGTAGAGAAATTCATAGCTTACTGTATTTTTTATTTTTTATCTAAAATATCTCACCCCATATAACGGGCCATCTCCCGGTCGCATTTTGTTGTTATTTTAATTTACCGGTATTTATTGCTACAGCTATTCATTGCAGATTTGCCAAAAATTCATTAGCGCCATTTGTATTCGTATCATCCGGTAAATAAGCTGCTGTAGTTTTCACCTTGCTTAGCGGGATATTTTCTATGGCTGTTATATTATTTGCGTGTTTCTTTATAGCCTATCTACTTCTCTGTAAAACTAAATCTGGTATTCACTTTCAATTATGTTAATTGATACTGGGTTTTCTGTTTTTTCAAAACGTCTATTGCTACAGGTAAGCTCTTGCTCACAATGCTGTTGTTGACAGAACGAGCCGATAATTTTTGTGTAGCGCTTTAATCAAATCTGCAAAAGGAAGGGTGAAATGCTACTACCTTCCTTTTCACTTTAGTGCTTACACTTACACTGATTTTTTTAATGATACAATCATTTTAGTTTAAAATAGCCAAGCGGTTAGAAACCTACGTGTTTAATAATTTAATGCAGCAACCCGCAGGTACAATACAACATAAAATTTTAAAATACCGCAACTGGCAGGCGTTGTTCATTACATCCATCAAAGAGATATTGTAATACTGCAGTTTTACCGGATCTACTATTAGTTGATATTGTTTTTCATAGCCACCAAAAGACGCAGTAAAGTATCAGATTATTCTTTGGGCGTTTTTAAAATTGTCGCAGC
>JBGSMI010000210.1:0-13306 GCA_041740215.1 Ferruginibacter sp. | reverse complement strand
GAAAATCGGCTGTTGAAGGGATGCCGGATAGGAGTGGAAAGCACGGAACGGAGCGTAGCGGAGTGAGTACTTGCAACGGATAGCCGGTACTGAAGTTGATCACTGTTCTGCTGCTGATAGCCCATTATTTTTAAATGCTGTTTTGGGGTAATCAGTTGGCTTTGTAATCTCTATTTTTGCCTTTGCGTACAACGATTTCGATTAAGCTGGCAAATAAACTCACTGCAGCGGTATTCATTTTGTATTTAGCAGCCGGGGCCGTAGGTGAGGATGAAATAATTGGTATAAATTAAAACTAAATTGTAAAATAAAATGATTCACTGCATTCAAACAAATTCTGAAAATGAACAGTTTCAAAAACTGGTTGGCGGTTTGGACGCAGATTTAAAAGTCCGGGATGGCGATGACCATTTGTTCTATGATCAATTCAATAAAATTGATTCAATAAAATTTGTGGTTGTCGCATACAACAATGCACTGCCTGTTGGCTGCAAAGACCGTGAGGGAGATGATTCCGCCGGCACCGGTTGCTAAGATAGTACGTGCATCGCTTGCATCACGCTGGCTCAACCAATTTCACTGAGATTTTATGCGTTTACGGGTTTCCGAAAAATCAAGCTCCGGCATTAATACCGACAAAAATAAAAAGCTGATAGCAATTAGGGCTGGATTAAAGGGCGTATTTAAAATTGTGGCAGCTCGCTACAGGGTTGCCAACCTTTTTTAAAGTGTTTTTAGCAGATAAGAACCTGAACAAGGCTGGCAACCCTTCCGTCAATTTTAAATGCACCCGAAATTTGTTCTGCCGATACGGCGCTTACCACCATTAAAGAATTAGCTGTATTAAATGAAGCGCATCTTAGCCAGACCGGAACTATTTTTGAGATAAATCATAACCCAAAACTGAATGATTTGTTATTACAGATGAACTTGAAAACTGCTATGTTACAAAGCTGTAAAAACTATTGTCGCGATATGGATACTACCGTAGCTGCTCGTGACAAGTACGACAAAAAACATAGCTGCAACAAAGAACAAGGCTACAATCCATTAGTAGCCGCAATAGGTAGTTGCCCTGTTTTTATAGAAGGCAGAAGCGGCAATACTTCACCGGCTTTTGGATTAGCTGATGCGGCAAAAAAAATACATCAGGCATTTATTAAAACAGGACTAACACTGTATCAATTGCGTATAGACGCAGCAGGCTATCAAAGCAGTATCATTGATTATTGTATGGATAACAATATTAAAATTTTATATCAGCGCCAAACAATCGCAAGCCCTTGATGATGCCATAGCTGATACCGTACAATGGAAGCCTGTAGCAGGATGTATACTAAAAGCGGAGGTTGCCCATACTTATTTAGACATCAATAACAAAGGTGTTTTACACAAAGTGGTTGTAACAGGAAGGGTAAATAAAAAGGCAAAAAACACTTTATTAAAAGATATAGCCCTATACACCTATTACGCCATTGTTACCAACGATGAAGATGATACCAACGAAGGCATTTATAAATTCTACAACGGGTGGGGTACATTTCAACAAAACAAAACATCCTTAAAAAATGAGTTTAACTGTAGCCACCTGCCTTGCAGTTTCCTGCATCAGAATACTGCTTTTATGCTTATTGCTGCTATAGGAAAATTATTGTTTGAATACCTTAAAAAAATAACCCATCAACGCATCTCCACACTTATTTACCCCTTCGGAATAGCGCTAAATTCGTTTATCAGCAAAGTGATAGCGGTGGTAAGTAAATGGGTTATTTCTGGCAGGCAAAAAATACTCAATCTCTACACCACCACCAATCGGCATCTGCTATTAGAATTAATTTTATTGCGGTAAAAAAAAATCTCGTATCCCTGCAAAAAAACTACCATCATCTGGCGGAGCTATGTAAGGTGCTCAAAAACGGAAGCAAAAAAAAATTGGCATCTCCTTCACAGACAACTGAATTGCTTCCCAAAACCGAACTGAAAAAAAATAAATTGAAAAACATAAGCATATACAAAATAAATGCAATGTTAAGATGGGTGCCAGGCAATCATATATTTGTCTTTGGAAGTTCTGTCAAAGCAACCCAAAACGCCTACTATTTTGTCGGCGTACTTTGTAGTTAGTAGCTCCATAATTCTTCATTATAAAGTTAAAATATTTTGGTTTTTGGTTCAGGCTTTGCCTGGTTAGGTAAGTATAACGATGAAAAAGCCCTCCATACGTTTCGGAGGGCTCTTTTTTAAGATGTAGTGGTTTGATTTTAAAACATTGAACAAGAAAAATTGCTTAAGTAATAATGTGAGCAACTGTTTGAGATCATTTAATTGTATTCATATTCAAAATAGCCTAATAAAATATTTTCTCTCGAAAAGCATTTCTCAATGATTCTTAATCCGTTGTTGTAAACATATTTCCAGGTGTAGTAATCGCTGTTCATACCTTCTTCCACGGTTACCATCTGTATAACTTGTCCGTCGCTATTGTATTCAAATACAAAATCAGGCATCAGTTTATTTTTTACCACATTAAATTTTACAATGTCTGTCAGCCGGTTTTTATCATTGTAATAATAGTAATAATGTTTGCCATTTTTGCCCATATCTTTTTCATCAATGATATTGCCCTTTTCATCTGCGGTGAAAATGATTTGTACGGTATCTTTCATATTCCTGATTCGTAAAAGCTGCACTGGTTGGCCTTTTGCATCATACTGGTACCGATGTTCTTCCACCAGGCGTGTAGCGAAGTCGTCGTCATTTGAATGTGAATTAGAAATGATATTGGTAATTTGTCGATTGTCACCATAATGATATACGGAAGTGGTGCTGGAAAGCTCAGAGCTATCGGTCGATTGAATCAATTGTTCTTTATCGTTGTAGTAAGCTGTTTGCAACGATTTTCCGGTGATATTCGATTTGGTATAAGTTTCAATCCGGAGGTAATCTTTGCTGATTTTTTTCTCACAAAAAAAGCCAGGACTATCATCGCCATTCCCTTCAAAACTATGCACTAGTATGTTCCTTACTTTTTGTTCTTTTAATCCTTGTTTTTCCGCAATCACCTGCTTATTGCTCACAATATCCTTATAATAATATTGCGCCCGGCTGGTGGCAGTAAGCACCGTAAGAAGTAAAATCGTAATCGATATTGGTTTTGTCATGTAAGTTGTTTTCGGTGGCAAATTTAAGATAGTAGCGGGTAATAAATGAATTGTGATCCGTTAAATTCCATTTAGCAGGCCTCACAGGCCATAGCTATTAAGTAACGAAATTTTTATTTCTTTATTGGTAAATTATGTCTGGTGTTATGTTAAGTGTAAATTGTAAATGCTGAATGGGCCATATTTTACCATTCACAATTGACCATTCACAAATCGAACCGTTATTTTATTCTTTGCACAGCACTAGTTGCCGCTTATCTTTATTATTTTTAACAAAATTCTATTTTGTGAGTCATCTAAAAGAGAGAGTTGAAAAAATTTGTTTAAACTGCAAAGCGGAATTGTCTGGTCGCTTTTGCCACAACTGTGGTCAGGAGAATATTGAACCTAAAGAATCAGCCTGGCATTTGGTAACCCATTTTTTTAATGATATAACCCATTTTGACGGCAAATTTTTTAGCAGTACCGGATTGTTGATCAGAAAGCCAGGTTTTTTGCCAAGGCAGTATATGCTTGGCAGAAGGGCAAGCTATTTGAATCCTATCCGCATGTATATATTTTCCTCGGCAGTTTTTTTTCTTTTCTTTTTCACCGTTTTTCATCTGGCGGAAAAAGGCATCGATCGTTCAACCACAATTGAAGGCAAATCGATTGAAGAAATCCGGTCATTATTGCCGGACAGTCTAAAAGCTTTTACAACCCGGATAAATCAAGGCAAGCCGGTAGCAAAGGATGCGTTGGAACCTTTTTTAGACAGTCTAAAAAATGTTGGAGGTTTTCATTTTACTTCCCGGAAATATGGTTCGAAAAGGGAATATGATTCCTTGCTGGCAAACGGAGTAAAAAAACACAACTGGCTGGAGCGAAAATTGATTTACAAAGAATTAGAAATCAACGAAAAATATCATAATCGCGGGGGTGATGCCCTAAAATCATTGTCATCTATTTTCCTTCACAGCCTGCCGCAGATGCTCTTTATTTCTTTACCTTTCTTTGCCTTGATGTTAAAATTATTGTACAGGCGACAAAAGGAATATTATTACGTAAGCCATGGCATTTTTAGTATCCATTTTTACATTTTTATTTTCATTGTCTTCCTTTCGATTTTGACTGTGGGTAAAATAAGGGAGATGACACATTGGGAGTGGATCCGATATTTAGAATGGCTGCTTCGTTTCAGCATATTTTTTTACTTGTATAAAGCAATGCGTAACTTTTATTTACAAAGTCGGGCAAAAACGATTATTAAGTTTATGCTGCTAACTTTTTCTTCCGTTCTTCTGCTTTTTGTTTTATTCGCTGTTTTTATCATATTCTCTCTCATGAAAATTTAATTTACATAAATGCAACAATCAAATACAACTGACTTTTTACGCCTGGTAAAAATAATGGATGAGTTAAGGGAGAAGTGCCCATGGGATAAAAAGCAGACCATTCAAACGCTTCGCCAGTTAACCATTGAAGAAACATATGAATTAACAGATGCCATAACCGATGGCGATTGGAAAGGCATTCGGGAAGAGCTGGGTGACCTGTTGTTGCACATTGTTTTTTATGCTAAAATTGGGGCCGAACAAAGCCAGTTTACGCTGGATGATGTAATTAACGGGGTTTGTGAGAAGCTGGTTTTCCGCCATCCGCATATTTATGGAGATGTGGTAGTAGCCAATGAGGAAGATGTAAAAAGAAACTGGGAAAAATTGAAAATTAAAGAAGGAAAAAAATCGGTTTTGAGTGGTGTGCCTAAATCGCTGCCAGCCACTGTAAAAGCCATGCGCCTGCAGGAGAAAGCCAAACAGGTGGGTTTTGAATGGGAAAACAAAGAACAGGTTTGGGATAAGGTGGAAGAAGAAAAGGAAGAGTTATTTGCAGCGATTGCATCAGGCAGTCAAGATGATATGGAAGATGAATTGGGCGATGTTTTTTTCTCATTGATAAACTTTGCAAGGTTTTTGCAGATAGATGCTGAAAATGCATTGGAGCGTACCAATAAAAAATTTATTGCAAGGTTTAATAAAATGGAGGCAGCAGCAACACAGACCGGCAAGGCATTGGATGATATGAGTTTGGAGGAGATGGATGCGCTGTGGAATATTGCCAAGCGGCCTTAGTGGATCTTAAGAATGAGTAATCAGTGATGAGTAATGAATAGCGAATAATAAGTAATGAAGAATAACGAAATATTGACCATTCACCATTCACGCTAAATTTATTTTAAGTGTTGGCTGTATTTAAAGAACTAGCAGAACGTACCAGCATTTGTGGTATTTGGATTGGGCGTATTTAAAATTGTTGCAGCTCAATACAGGGTTGCCAACCTTTTTTAAGGTGTTTTTAGCAGAAAAGAACCTGCACAAGGTTGGCAACCCTTCCGACAATTTTAAATGCACCCTTTAGATTCGAATTTTATAATTTGCCTTGTTTTACCTGCTGCGATAGCAGTCAATCAATTTTATTTTGCCTAAACGATATACATTCAAGCAGTATTTAATCAGGAATAGTTATCTCCTTGTAACAGCGGCCTGGTTAGTTACCATCTCTTTTATTATTGATAATTATCTGGCTGGTACTTCTTCGCTCGCAACAGTTGGTAAAAACCTCCGTCATTTCATTTCAGAACAAGAAGATGATTTTGATAGACTGGCAGGTGATACTGTGCTTTTAACCAGCCTTGCACAAAATACCTTTAATGAAACAGTTCTGAAGGAAATTACAGAGAAAAATTACTTTCTTTACCTGTATAAGAAAGGTGAGTATGGTGATCTTAATTTACTTTTCTGGAGTACACAGGTTGTGGATCCTTTGGAGAATGTGAATGCTATGCGCAGTAAAACAGGATTCATTCAGTTGGTGAATGGGTATTATGTATGGCGGAAAAGTACCTACAATAATCTAATTGCGATTGCACTCATACCCGTAAAATGGAATTATGTAATCACCAACGAATATCTCATAAACTCTTTTACAATCGGTGAGAAGATAGAAAATATTTATTCAATATCCGGGTTTAGAAGCGGAACTGAAATAAAATCAAAGGAGGGTAATTTTCTTTTTTCACTGGAAACTAAATCTGTTGATGTTTTAGTACACAATAATTTATTGGCTTCCATCTTTAAAGTAATAGCCACGTTCTTTGTTCTAATTTTTGTACAGTTTATTGCCACCTGGATTGTGCAACGCAGTTTTTTTAAGGGAGTGTCCTTTTTAGTATTGGTTATTCTCGGGTTAAGAGTCATCAGTTACTATTTGCCTATACCAGTCAATTTTCGCCAGTTTGAATTGTTTGATCCTGCTGTTTACGGCTCAAATGTAATATTAAAAACATTGGGTGATTTGCTGATCAATGCAATATTATTTTTATGGATAGTTCTTTTTGTGCGGTATTATATCCAGGAAAAAAAAGTGACTATACCGGTAAAGAATCGCATTGCCAAATGGGTGATTGTTATTGGTGGACTTTGCTCGTTAGTAATATGCACTTTTATTGGTGGGCATATTTTCAGGTCGATGGTGGCGGATTCCAATATATCATTTGATGTTATTAATTTCTACACACTCAACGAATACAGCGTAATTGGTTTCGTAGTGCTGGGAAGCATAGCGATTGGCTATTTTTTTATATCCCAGATAATTATTTACCTGCTACAGCCATTGTTTCCCAAAAATATAATGGTCTTGATATTGGTGGTAACCGTTACCGGCCTTGTTGTACTAACGCTCCGGATCAATTCGCCGGATGCGATATTTGAACTCTACCTGTTGATATGGTTATTGATTTATCTGTTATTGCTTAACAATAAATATCTCTTTTTACTTGCATCAGAAATCATTTCTTCCAGGTTGATATTCTGGATGTTTTTCTTTTCATTGTCCATTGATTTCATTATTCTAGTTGAAAACGAAAAAAAGGAAATTGAGCAGCGGAAACGTTATGCAGTAGCCCTTGCCACAAAAGCAGATCCTTCAAGCGAGCGGTTGATGAATACCGTACTAACTGATTTTAGAAGTGAGGCACTAGGGCCCATTTTTGACCAATTTAAGAGGGCATCTTCTAATAAAATTTTAAAAGACAGCTTACTGAATGAGAATTTTACCGGCTATTTAAATAAATACGATACCCGTATTTTTACCTTCGATGAAAATGAGCTACCGCTGTTCAATGAAGATTCAACCACGTTCAATACCCTCAATACAATTTTAAATACGCAGGGCAAACCTACGGCCGTTCAGGATCTTTACTTCTATGACGTTTCTTATGACAGGTTTAATTATATCAGCAAAAAGGATATGCTGGATTCTGCCAATTTGCTGGTGGGGTATGTCTTTATTTTAGCCAGTCCAAAAAGTTATAAAACTGATGCACTCTATCCTGAGCTATTTTTAAAAGGATATGAAAAGTCAATTGAAAATTCCCCGGTATATTCTTATGCCATTTATAATAAACTGAAACTGGTGGCCAGCCATAACGAATATGCGTTTCCACTTCAGCTTTCATCGGTACAATTACCTAAAACAGATTTTAAACTGGCAGGGATAAAAGGATATGATGAACTTTGGTACAAAGCAGGAGCCGACAAAGCCGTAATCATCACCAAGAAGGATAATTTTTTTATTGAAGCAATCACTTTATTCTCTTACCTGTTTTGTGCATTTATATTTGTGACCTCAATATTTTGGACACTCAATGCTGTCATCCGGTCTCGATTGCGTTATCGGGAACTACAAAGCTATTGGCAAATGAGCATACGCAACCAGGTCCATAGCACCATCATTTTCATTAGCCTTACTTCATTCCTGATTGTTGGTATTGCCACCATTTTATTTTTTATCGACCGTTACAATAATAGCAATCGTGAAAAACTGAGTCGTACCATTAAGGTAATGCAGAATGAAGTTCGCAATTCTTTATCTGATCTGATTGCTTTCGATGATGTAATAAAAGTTTACGATGATGGCTATCGGGATAAGCTGGATAAAACCATTTCGAAAATTTCGGAAGTGCATGCAGTTGATATCAACTTGTATGATTTAGAAGGAACACTAAGGGCCTCTTCACTTCCATTGCCTTACAACAAAGGCATAGTAAGCAATAAGATGGATCCGGTTGCCTTTTACCACATGAATCATTTAAAAGAGATTCAGTTTTTTAAAGAAGAAATAATCGGAACGCTACAATTTCTAAGTAATTATGTGCCTGTAATTGATGAAAGTGGTCGTGAGTATGCGTATCTGAACATTCCATATTTTACCTCGCAAACAAAACTCAGACAGGAAATATCCAATTTTTTAGTTGCCATCATTAACCTGAATGCATTCATTTTTTTAATTGCGGGCATTGTTGCTTTTTTTATTACCAACCGCATTACAAGGTCGTTTTCTTTTATCAGCAATAAAATGAAGGCGGTAAATCTTGGGCAATTGAACGAAGCTATTGTTTGGAACCGGCAGGATGAGATTGGAGATTTAGTAAAAGAATACAATAAGATGGTAGCGAAGCTGGATAATAGTGCTGCCGCTCTTGCTAAAAGCGAACGGGAAGGAGCATGGCGTGAAATGGCACGGCAGGTGGCACATGAAATAAAAAATCCACTAACGCCCATGAAATTAAGTTTGCAGTACCTGCAAAGGGCCATCGATAACAACAACGATAATGTAAATGATTTAACCAGGAGTGTGGCTCGTACATTGGTTGAACAAATTGATCACCTGAGCCAGATAGCAGGAGAGTTTTCGCAATTCGCCAATATTGGTAATCCGAGAAAGGAAGTATTTAATTTGAATGAAATTTTAAAATTACTGATCCAGTTGCATTCAATGGAAGATAACCGGGTGCTGGAATGGAAACCGGTAGCCGGTTCAGTAATGATTGAAGCCGACCGCACGCATATCAACCGGCTTTTTACCAATCTCATCCAAAATGCGCTACAGGCAATTCCTGAAGGCACGCAGGCTAATATTGTGATAGAAGAAACAATAAAGGATAACAAAATACTGATAACTATAATGGATAATGGCAGTGGTATTCCGGCGGAACTGCGTTCAAAAATATTTACGCCAAACTTTACTACCAAAACCTCCGGCACAGGTTTAGGATTGGCTATGTGCAAGGGCATCGTTGAGGAGAGTAAAGGCAATATCTGGTTTCAGACATCGATGGAAGGAACTACTTTTTTTGTAGAGCTTCCCCTTGTTGATGCTTAAATATTTTTAAGTTTTTTTCTATTAGATAAATAAGCCTCCAATTCATGCCGTCCAAAACTACTTAGGTTACGCTCTTTGGTTAGCATTGCTTTTTGAGCTGCCAACACTCCGTAGCGAATGTCGTGGAATCCTTCGGTTGCATGCGCATCAGGATCAATGGATATCAATACATTTTTCTCCAATGCATACTCAATGTGTCGCCAATCGATGTCTAAGCGGCTAGGATGAGCGTTTAATTCAATGGCAACATTGTTTGCAGCACAAGCCTCAATAATTTTTTTATAGTCAACAGGATAGCCTTTACGGCTTAATAACAGCCTGCCGGTCATGTGGCCTAGAATAGTCGTGTATGGATTTTCAATGGCATTCATCAGGCGAAACATCGCTTTTTCTTCACTCATTTTTAAATTGGAGTGAACAGAGGCGATGACCAGATCAAAGGTTGCCAGTATTTCATTGCTGTAATCAAGGCTGCCATCATTCAGAATATCGCTCTCAATACTCTTGAAAATCTTAAAGGGGGCAAAACGTGCATTCAATTCATCAATATAGAGATGTTGTTCTCTGATTTGTTCCGTTTTCAATCCACTGGCATAGTAGGCGCTCTTGCTATGGTCGCTGATAACAAGGTATTCAAACCCTTCGGCCATGGCATGGTTAGACATTTCTTCAATTGTATTGCTGCCATCACTCCAATTACTATGGCTATGTATGATTCCTTTTATATCCGAAGTTTTTAGCAATGGCGGCAAAGGCTCCTGCATTGCCTTATCAATTGCATCAACCGATTCCCGTTGGCATGCTGGTATAAAATGCAATCCTGCCTGCTCAAAAATTGTTGCTTCATTGATACAATCTGCGTAATGAACTGCCGGGAACCGCTGTAAAAAAGCTGCTGCAAATTCAGTTGAGCAACCTTTCATAAAAGCCATTTCAATTACGGGTGTTTCAATACAGCTATAAATGCGAAATTTTAAGCCAACTGATGCCCGGTATAAAAGATCCTTTTCATTTTTTTCTACCAGTTCAAAATCTTCTACAGCCCGCAATTTTTTTTCGATTTCCTCGGTGGTGTTATTAATCACAATTTCCAATTCATGAATAATTTCCAGTTGTCTTTTAAAGGCACCTGTAAAAGCAATTTTATCTTCATCAAATAAATTAATAAAAAAGCTTTTCAGTGCTTCCTGCATGGTATCAATTTGAGAGTAAAGAAAACTGCCTTTACTTTTTAAATAGAACTCAATGGTTTCAATTACATTCTGTTGTGTTTTTTCTCCAAACCCTTTGTATAATTTTAACCGGTTTTCTTTACAGGCATATAACAATTCGCCGATGCTTTCTATCTCCATTTCTTTCCAGATAGTAGCTATTTTTTTAGGACCAATGCCTTTTATATTCAACATCTCCATTACACCTTCAGGTGTTTTATCAATCATTTCGGCTAAAATTTTTAACTCGCCTGTGGCTAATAATTCAATTACTTTTTTGCCGGTAGATTCGCCGATTCCCTTTATGCCAAATAATTTATCAATGGGCACTTCGCTTAATAGCATGGGTAGCTTTTCTATATTAAAAGCCGCGGTTGCGTAAGACTTTGCTTTAAAACTATTCTCTCCATGAATATCCATCAATTTGGCTAAAAGTGAGAAGCAGTATGCTATCTGGTAATTATCCATACTCAAATGTAAAAGGATTTTATAAAATTATTGGTGGATGAACGAATAAGTAAATCAGTCGATAGTTGCATTTACATTAATCAGATTCAAAGTATCATTTAAATAAAAAGTCCCGGCGTGAGCCAGGACTTTGATATTAGTTTCGCTTTTTAAAAAAGCAAAGCTTACTTCTTTTTTGCAGCAGCTTTTTTCGGAGCAGCTTTTTTTGCAGGAGCAGCTTTCTTTGCAGGAGCTGGAGCAGCTTTTACTGGAGCAGCAGCTTTTTTTGCAGGAGCAGCTTTTTTTGCAGGAGCAGCAGCCTTCTTTGCAGGAGCCGCTTTTTTTACCGGAGCAGCCTTCTTTGCAGGAGCCGCTTTTTTTGCAGGAGCCGCTTTTTTAACAGCTTTTTTTGCAGTTGCCATAATCTTTAAAATTTAATTGGTTAGTAAATAATACTTAAAAGTAAAAATATTTTTTTACCTGCCAAAAAAAACTTTAACTATCAAGCAGTTGCCTCTACTGCATTCACAGAAATAAAGCTCTTATCGCCTCTTCCTTTTCTAAATTCTACCACACCGTCGGTTAAAGCAAAGATGGTAAAGTCTCTTCCAAGACCAACATTTTTACCAGGATGATAAACAGTACCACGTTGACGAACGATTATGTTTCCTGCAATGGCTGGTTGACCGCCATAGATTTTTACACCTAATCTTTTACTTTGCGAGTCACGACCATTTTTAACCGAGCCTTCGCCTTTTTTATGTGCCATCTTAAATTATTTTTTTTATTGAAATTCGAATTACCGAATGATCATATTTATAATTGCTGATCAATTTTATTTGGCAGCGGTTATAAAAAACACCAATTTTTATTAAGCGATTTCAGTCACTTGAATTTTTGTATAGTGTGTGCGATGTCCGTGCTTTTTACGGAAGCCTTTTCTTCTTTTCATTTTAAAGGCAATCACTTTATCACCTTGCACAAGCGCAGTCAAAATTTCTGCTTTTACAATTGCTTTTACATCAGCACCAATAGTAAGTGTACCTGCGTTGTCTGTCATCAGAACTTCTGAAAACTCAACTTTGTCACCACTATTGCCATCGATACGAGGCACGTACAGGCTATCGCCTGCTTTCACTTTAAACTGTTGACCTGCTATTTTTACTACTGCTAACATATAACCAAAATTTAGGACGGCAAAGGTAAGGGAATTGAATTTAAATTGAATAATTTCTACAAAGGATTTTTGGGGAACTGCAGGGGTTTAGTGGTTTTTGCTTGATTTTCAGTATGAAAAAATAAAAGTGGAACGTAAAATTGGTTCAATATCCGCTTAAGAGGTAAACACATTATATTCGCTTTTGATTATGAAATATTTCGTTTCTCCCTTTAGGGTGGTTTTTTCGGTGTATGGGTTTGTGCTTTTTATAGCAGTGATGATGTTATTGTTTCTCTTTGTAGTCATCGCATCGTTTTTTGGCAAAATACGTGGAGGTAACCTTATATATAAGATTTGCCAGTTGTGGGCCGACATCATGATGGTGATTTGGGGGATCCACCACCGGAATGTTTTTGAAGAGTCACATGATAGAACCAGGCAATATGTTTTTGTGTTCAATCATATTTCTTACATGGATATTCCAATTATTATGAAAGCTATCCGGCAACAACACTTTCGGATTTTGGGAAAGTCGGATATGGCAAAAATTCCTTTATTTGGTTTTCTTTATCGCAATGCGGTGGTAATGGTCGACAGAAGCAGTGCAGAAAAAAGAGCAGCTAGTGTACAGAAATTAAAATCAGTTATTTGCAAAGGAATCTCTGTAGTAATTGCGCCTGAAGGTACCTTTAACATGACAGGCAAACCATTAAAGGATTTTTATGACGGGGCTTTTAAAATCGCCATCGAAACGCAAACACCCATTAAACCGATTTTATTTTTAGATACTTATGATCGGCTGAATTATAAAAGCGCTTTATCATTAAACTCAGGAAGATCCAGAGCAGTGTATCTTGAAGAAATAAATGTGGCAGGATTAACCAATAAAGATGTAACAATGTTAAAAGAAAAAGTATTTCGGTTAATGGAAGAAAAATTAATTGCTTACAACGCCAGTTGGGTAGGCATGGGGGAAATGAGGAAAAAGAAAATTAAGAATGAAGAATGAAAAATTAGGAATCAGGAATTAAGAATTAGGGATTAGGGATGAAGGATAGCAAAAAATATGAGCGAAATATTTCCAAATGAGTGATCAAAATCAAATACCTCTTTTCGATATTCCAGCA
>JBGSMI010000141.1:0-16191 GCA_041740215.1 Ferruginibacter sp. | reverse complement strand
TCTAAACATTTTTTTAAAGTAATTCCAGTTTTGCATTACAATTGATCATTTAATACTTAAGGCAAATCTTGTTTTAAAGCAAATAAAAACCGAAGAGATTTTATTGTTGAAGCAAAAATTATATTTTCAAAGTGCGAAACCGGAGCGTGACATCAAATTGTAAACGTAGAGTTGCCAAGAGATATCTATATTTTATTTTGGTGGTTTAATCAACCAAACTTCTGAAAGTTTACCGACCAATGAGTTTGAAGACCGATATCAGTTAATAAATCTTAGTCACTGCTTCAATGTATGGTTTTCAAGCACATGGAATTTGAGTAAATTAGCGTTTATTTTTTAATCTTTTTTTCTATACTCATTTATATATGGTACGATTGTTCTTGTATCTTCATTTAGATGAATTGACGGGAAATCGATGGTGATTTTTTCTTGACTTTTTAACATTATATGGATTAATTCCTCCCAATTATTGGCTGATAAACGCCGTTCGAATTTAATGTTATCAATTTCATCGCATAAGTATGTGTTATTATTGAAAATAATTCCACTTTGATCTATAAAAATGTAAGGAGCAGGATTGAGAGCGAGTAAATACAGATCAAGTAAATACTTAAATGTAAGAACAGAAATAATAAAAATAATTGCAGCGAAAAAATACTCACCTGCACAGAATCCCTTAATAAAAAGGGTCAAAGTTAGCATGGTTGATATAAGAAGGAAAATAAAAGTACTCAATTTTTCTACTCGAACTGATAGAGAACCTTCAACGAAAATTTGAGTAGAGTCAATTTCTGAAATATCATATAGCCCCTTCTTCATTGAAGCCTTATTAAGTATTAATCACTTTAAATAACCAACTTTTAAATGAACCTCAATACCTTTCGGTGCTTTTAATCCTGCACTTAAATCAAGTTCTTTAAGTTATCTATGTAGCAACTTAAGCTTTGGTTTCCAGGTTTAAAAAATTGCTTTTGTGATTCGAATATGACGATTGAGTCAAAAATATATCAGTGTAAAATTATTTTTCAGGTGCATCTGTCATCGCAGAAGTTTCAAATAAGCCCGCTTCAATTGCGAGCCCATTTTATATTGCCGAAATGACCTTATTTTCAAACTTCTCTAGACACCATTAAGTTTTTTTAGAAGAATTATGAGCTGACAGCATCCCGGTATTTTGGTACCAGGTTTCGTGGAAAATGAAAAAATGCAAAATCTACCACGATTAAATAATTTTTTGCACTCCATTCCATGTTTGTAAAAATCCGGTTAAATTGATGGTAGATTCGCATTATAAGTTTTATTTTGTCAAAAATTACGTTTCATTTCCGAAAACCTGTTCGATTTTATTGTTCAATAAAGCTGAAAAAGTACAAGAGTGCGACGCCAATGCAGTTGAGCGATGAAATATTGCCCGGCAAAAAAAAGTCAGTAGCTAAATTTTCAATTCATCTGAAATCATGTTTAATAAACTACTGATTAAAATTGATTATAAACACAAACAAAAAAAATTAAAACAAATGGGACAAGTTAAAGAAGGTGATGTTGTAAGGGTACATTACACAGGCAAATTAACCAATGGTGAACAGTTTGATTCTTCGGTTGGAAGAGAGCCGCTTGAATTTACAGTAGGTGCCGGTATGATGATTAAAGGTTTTGATGCGGCTATGCCGGGCATGGCTATCGGAGAGAAAAAAACCATCAACATTTCGCCGGAAGAAGGGTACGGTGAAAAGTCGGAAGAGGCTATTATTGAATTTCCAAAAGAAAATGTTCCCGATGATATGAAGCTGGAGCCAGGTATGTCTTTAACGTTAAGCAATGAGGCTGGTCAGCCGGTACCGGTGCTAGTAGTTGAAGTAAAAGACGATGTAATTGTTTTAGATGCCAATCATTTTTTAGCAGGACAGGAATTGGTTTTTGATATTGAACTGGTTGAGATCGTAGAAGGGTAATTGATTTTTCGGTTCTTAAATTTCAAAATTTGTTGAATCAATCGGTTTCTATAGTTGCAATGGTTTAGTTACCATTAAAGTTTTTTATTTTAGCAGTCTGCAATTTGCAGGCTGCTTTTTTTATTTACGATTCCACTTTCATTCTAATCAAACAAAATATGTTGCATGATAAAAATTAGTCCGGATAATATGGCAGAGCGCCTGATGCGCTATGTACAGATTGATACGCAAAGTGATCCCAATGGGCATGCGCATCCTACCACCGAAAAGCAAAAGGACCTGAGCAAACTATTGTTGCAGGAATTGCGTGGTATGGGCATTACGGATGCTGAAACCGATGCGTACGGATATGTGTATGCGACCATTCCATCCAACAGTGATAAAAAAAATATTCCGGTGATTTGCTTTTGTAGTCACGTGGATACAGCACCGGATTGCAGTGGCACGAATGTAAAACCTATTCATCATCGCTTTTACGATGGCCATGATATTGTATTGCCCGATGATAACACACAGGTGTTGAGCAGGCGTAATTCACCTTACCTGCAAAAGCACCTGGGGCACGGCATCATTACTGCGAGTGGCTTAACGCTGTTGGGTGCTGATGATAAAAGCGGCGTTGCTGCCATCATGGAGGCGGCCTTGTTTTTTATGCAACATCCTGCCGTGCGGCATGGCGACATTAAAATTTTATTTACGCCGGATGAAGAAGTAGGCAAGGGAACTGCTAAAGTAGATATGAATAAATTGGGTGCCAGCTTTGGTTACACGTTAGATGGTGGTGAAGCAGGCAGTTTTGAAGATGAAACATTTAGTGCAGATGGAGCTACCATTACCATTGAGGGGGTAATCGTTCATCCCGGCTATGCAAA
The DNA here is from genome assembly GCA_041740215.1 of Ferruginibacter sp. Lineage (GTDB taxonomy): Bacteria > Bacteroidota > Bacteroidia > Chitinophagales > Chitinophagaceae > Ferruginibacter. The sequence goes on along the minus strand of JBGSMI010000141.1, from coordinate 13,367 downwards.
AGGCAAACTGGTAAATGCGCTAAAGGTGGCTGGCGCCGTTTTGGATGCCTTGCCCAAAAATGAATGGAGCCCCGAAACTACGGTAGGCAGGGAAGGTTTCGTGCATCCGGTGGCCGTGAATGGTATTGCGGAAAAAGCAACGATACAATTTATAGTGCGTGACTTTACCGTGGCAGGCTTACTAAATCACCATGAACAGTTAAGGGCATTGGCGACAGAAGTGGTCAGTAAGTTTGCGGGTGCAACTATGGAATACAAAGTGCAGGAACAATACCGCAACATGAAAGAGGTATTGGATGAACACCCGCAGGTAGCTGCCTATGCGGCAGAAGCCATTGAGCGTGCAGGTCTTACCGTTAAAAAGGAAAGTATCCGCGGCGGAACAGACGGTAGCCGTTTTAGTTATATTGGTATGCCCTGTCCGAATATATTTACCGGTATGCAAAATATCCATAGCAAGTTGGAATGGATAGGCACAAAAGATATGGCTGCTGCCGCAGAAACGATTGTGCATTTGAGTATGATTTGGGAAGAGAGGGCAATTAGCTAATGGGCTAATTTGCTGATGTGCTAATCGGGTAATTTGAAAATTCGGCAATTTTAAAATTGGCAAACGACAGAAGTTTCTGTAAGGACGCAGTATGACATTGTATTGAAGGTGGGTAAAAAGCGTAAGGTGGCAGGCTTTGTTTCTAATGTTTCAGTGGAAGTATTTTCGGGATGAATTTTTGAAAGGTGATTGGCTGCATTTAAAATTGTCGGAAGGGCTGCCAACCTTGATCAGGTTCTTTTCTACTAAAAACCACTTAAGAAAGGTTGGCAACCCTGTACCGAGCTGCGACAATTTTAAATATGTCCAGGGGATTGTCTGATAATAAAATAAAACGGTAACTTTATTACGGTAAAAGATACTTTATGAAAGAGTTGGTCACTTTATCATTGCTAACAAAAAAATATCCTGATCAATGGGTTTTGATTGGCGATCCGCAAGTAACCAATGGTGAAATTAGTGGGGTGCTGATCATGCATCACGAAAGTAAACAGGAATTAGCCCAACTGTTTTCAAAAAAACAGCAACATCATCAATTTACCAGTACCATTTTGCGATATACCGGTACTAAACCCGAAATAGGAAAATGGCTCAGATTTACCCCCTTGAATTAATGAGACCGGATGATGTAATTCTTACGGAAGTTTTAATAAATATGCACAAGGCATCTCTTGTATTGGACACCGGGGCCACTCATACCATTGTTGATGTAAATACCCTTTTGATCGCAGGCTATGCTTTCGTTTCATCCGGCAAGAAGAAATTTGAAACTGCCAATGGTATTATTGACGTGGATATGATTCACCTGACAGATATAATCATTTGGGGGAAGTCTTTTAACAAAATAGATATTTATGCATTGGACTTTATTGAAGCCGGTATCACCAGTCCTTACGAAGGAGTACTGGGATTGGATTTGATGAAGCAATTTTGCATAACGCTGGATTTTGTAGGCCGGGTATTAAAAATTGAATAGTTTCATTTCTTCTGTTTGTAACGAGCTTGATCCGATAGCTCGGATTGTTGATAGGTAATGTCAATGACTCACCGTTAACTAATTCAATGCCGTTGACTTAAGAGTGGTTGATGAGAAATCAACCACGACCCGGAAAAATTGGCTGATGGCTAATGCGCCAATTTGAAAAATAGACAGTTTGAAAATGATTTCAATTGTCGGATCAGGCCGTGGCCTGATCTTATTGTTCCTCTTTAAAGATTTTAATAAGAATATTTAAAATCACCTACCTTCATTTCAAATTTAAAAACAATGGAAATATTAAAAGATTTTTGGTGGGTCCTCCTCCTTTTCTTTGTGGTTGCCGGTGGTTTATTCACCATCAACCAGGGTACCATCGGTGTAGTAACACGATTGGGTAAATACCATAGCATTAAAAGACCGGGGCTAAATTTTAAAGTGCCTTTTTTAGACCAGATCTACAAACGAGTAAGTATTCAGAACCGCTCGGTAGAACTGGAATTTCAGGCCGTTACGATTGACCAGGCGAACGTGTATTTTAAGTCGATGATTCTGTTTTCGGTGATGAATGTCGAAGAGGAAACGATTAAGAACGTGGCCTTCAAATTCATTAGTGAAAAAGATTTGATGCAGGCATTGATCCGTACGGTTGAAGGTAGTATTCGTGCATTTGTATCTACAAAAAAGCAGGCAGAAGTATTGAATGTGCGCAGGGATATTGTAGAAAATGTAAAAGAACAAATTGATGTAACCCTGGAAGGATGGGGCTATCATGTGCAGGATCTGCAGATCAATGACATTACTTTTGATGAAGCCATCATGACGAGTATGAGTAAAGTAGTTGCCAGTAATAACCTGAAAGCTGCGGCTGAAAATGAAGGACAGGCATTATTGATCACTAAAACCAAAGCAGCAGAGGCAGAAGGAAACGCCATAAAAATTGCTGCAGAGGCAGAGCGCCAGGCAGCACAGTTGCGTGGCCAGGGTGTGGCATTATTCAGAGAAGAAGTAGCACGTGGTATGAGCCAGGCCGCATCGGAAATGAAACAAGCCAACCTCGATACCAATGTAATATTATTCAGTATGTGGGTGGAAGCCATTAAGAATTTTGCCGAGTACGGAAAAGGCAACGTGATTTTCTTAGATGGGGGGAGTGATGGCATGGAGAAAACGATGAAACAGATTATGGCCATGACACAGTTGGAAGGCAAGAAGGTTATGTAGAAAAGGAATTGTAATAGCGTTGTCATTGGGTTTAACAAATAGCATTAAAAAGCCCCGGAACAATTCCGGGGCTTTTTAATACGGTTAAACTGGAGAGGTGGAACTGGCTCAGTTGATGATTCTTCTTAATCTGCCGGCAGGTATTAAGCATGAACCCGTCTTCGCTGAATGTGAGGCTTTACGTCTGTGTAATATAAAAATAGCGTTAAGGGCTAAAACCATGTTCCACTCTTTTATCACTCATGAAAAATAAAAAAGGCCCGTTGTTATCCGGGCCTTTTTTAAATGTTTTTTTTATGCTGTATTAATTGCTGGCTGGATTGATCAGGATTTTTCTGCCAAAAACAATTGAATGAATTACTGCAAAGATGATTGAGATATACAAGAGGGTGCGATCGCTTTCAAATCCCACCGTGTACTGATGTAGCAGCCCTGCAATAACCAGCATCAATGCCAGCCCCAGGCCTACATAGCGTGCCAGTTTCATTCCTTTCCTATTCTCAGCTCCTCCTCCCAATATACTGTGTTTAGCGCCGTACACAAGGTAAATATCCATTCCTATCAACATCCATACAATCAGTCGTATCCAGGTATCCATTGGTAAAAAAACCATCATAAACAAACAGGTAGCAATGCCCAATATAGGTATTAACGGAACGAGTGGAGTTTTGAATGACCTTTTTAAATCCGGCATCTTTACCCGCATGACCCACACCCCAACACAAACCAAAATAAATGCGAACAACGTCCCGATGCTCGTCATTTCTCCTACAACACGTGCGGGAACAAAAGCAGCAAACAGACTCACAAAAAGCATGAACAATAAATTACTTTTAATGGGTGTTTGGGTTTCGGGATTCACTCTGGAAAATACTTTAGGTACTAGTCCGTCTTTACTCATGCTAAAGAATACCCTTGTTTGTCCCATAAGCATTACCAAAATTACAGAAGCGTAACCAGCTAAAATGGCAAGTACAATTGCCTTGTTCAGCCAAGGGTAATCAGGGGTAACAATTCCTGCAGCATCGGCCGTACCCATGTGTTCAATGGCGATGGCAACCGGGGCTATCCCGTCTTTACCGGCAAAAGCGGTGTAGCTGGTTACGCCAGTCATTACATGCGCAAACAGGATGTATAAGACAGTGCAAATAGCCAGAGATCCCAGAATGCCTATAGGCATGTCTTTTTTAGGATTCTTTGCTTCCTGTGCCGCGGTACTTACCGCATCAAATCCAATATAAGCAAAAAATACAATGGCAGCCGCCCTTATGATACCACTAAAACCAAATGAACCAAACGTTCCTGTATTCTCCGGAATGTATGGAGTATAGTTGGCAGAATTAATGTACTTCCATCCCAGAAATATGAATATTAGTACAACCGTCACTTTCAATGCAACAATTACAGCATTTACAGTGGCACTTTCCTTTGTTCCTTTAATTAAAAGTGCACTCATTAGTACAATGATGAAAACAGCCGGCAAATTAATAAGTCCACCATCCCATGGCCCGACGGTAAGGCTATGTGGTAAATGGATATCAAAACCTTCTAAAAACTTAACGAGATATCTGCTCCAGCTTATCCCCACGGTAGCTGCGCCTACCGCGTATTCCAGCACCAAATCCCATCCAATGATCCATGCAATGAATTCCCCCATAGTTGCATAAGAGTATGTATAAGCGCTACCTGCAACAGGTATCATAGATGCAAATTCAGCATAACATAAACCGGCAAATGCACAACCTAAGGCAGCAACAATAAAAGATATGGTGATGGCTGGGCCTGCATTGTTAGCGGCCGCAAGACCGGTAATAGAAAATAAGCCAGCGCCAATAATAGCGCCAATGCCTAAAGCTACCAGAGAACGTGAACCCAATGTTCTCTTTAATGTATGACTGCCTGTTTCTTCGGCTTCACTCATCAATGTAGCCATTGGCTTTCTTACAAATAAACTCATAGTTGTGTTGGTTTTAGTAAAAATATGTTCTGAAAAGTATCGAACCGGAAAAATAAGCAATAAAATTTTAAATCAGCAAGCACTCTTCTTTTTTTATAACAACGGACGTATAACAAGCATTAAATATTATATTGCGAACCTAATTATCATATATGGAGATAAAACCGAATAAGCCAAACCGACTTACCTTATTTATTGGTATTGCCCTTGTTGCAGGTATTATTGCCGGTTTTATTTTAAACAAATCTTATGTTGGAATTGAGAATACGAAAATCGCAAATGCAGAAGTGCAGGCGAAACATTTACATGAGAAAATGAAGCCATACGAAGCAATAAAAGATAGTGCCGCTTTTAATGTTTTGATGGCAATACAGAAAAATGTTCTCCTCCAAAAAAGGCAGGCAGAAGCAGGGTTGCTTGTCAACGAGGATGAAACACCTTCATTCGTCAGCATTCAATTATTTACCGACTCACTTAAGTCCGTTAATGCGGGTATTGCTGCGTTACGTGATACTTCCAATGTGGCCTATAAAGAATTGGTAAAGCAAAAAGAGTTGATGTCTTTTCAAAAAAACGAAACCCTGAAGGAAAGAGATAAAAAATTAGATTGGTTTACCATTCTGGCAGATATTTTTCTGCGCCTCATCAAGATGATAGTGGCGCCGCTCGTATTTACTACACTCGTAGTAGGTGTGGCAAAGCTGGGCGATATCAGTGCTGTTGGGCGCATTGGTGGTAAGACATTGCTTTGGTTTGTTAGTGCCTCGCTACTTAGTTTGTTGTTGGGGATGATATTGGTGAATATTTTTAAGCCGGGCATCGCTATGAATTTAACACTGCCCGATGCCAATACCAGCACCGGTATTGATAAAGCAGCGCTTACCATCAAGGATTTTTTCTATCATGTTTTTCCCGCCAGTGTAATCGATGCGATGGCTAAAAATGAAATATTGCAGATTGTAGTTTTTGCACTTTTCTTTGGTGTAGCCGCTGCAGCAATTGGCGACTTTGCAAAACCTGTAGTTCATGCAATGGACGTCATGGCCCATATCATTTTAAAAGTAACCGGTTATGTAATGAATTTTGCACCGCTGGCTGTTTTTGGAGCCATGGCTGCCATTATTGCAAAACAAGGAATTGGTATTTTAAAAACCTATTCTATTTTTATTGGCGAATTCTATTTCGGCTTATTGGTTTTATGGTTATGTTTGATTTTGGCAGGAGCTGTATTTGTAGGTAAGCGGGTGTTTACTTTAATCAAACGAATGAAGGAACCCATATTGCTGGCATTTAGTACATCCAGCAGTGAAGCCGCTTTTCCAAAAACAATGCTTGAGCTGGAACGATTTGGTTGCAAGAATAAAATCGTGAGTTTTGTTTTGCCGCTGGGTTATTCTTTTAACCTGGATGGCAGCATGATGTACATGACTTTTGCTTCTTTATTTATAGCGCAAAGCTATGGAATGGATATACCACTGGCTACCCAATTAACAATGTTGCTGGTGTTGATGTTAACGAGTAAAGGAATCGCTGGTGTGCCAAGAGCTTCACTGGTAGTTATTGCCGGCACCTTAGCTAGCTTTAACATTCCGGAAGCAGGGATTGCTTTATTATTGGGAATAGATCCGTTGCTGGACATGGGCCGAAGTGCCACCAATGTAGTAGGTAACAGTATTGCAACTGCGGTGGTAAGTAAATGGGAAGGCGAATTGGGGCAAGGGGAAATAGATTAATTTTATCGTTCAATAAAACGCTGTTTTATAAAGGTGATACATGAAGGTTGGATAACAAGGAACAAAGAAACAATGATGGGCAAGCCTTGTATTAGGGGCACAAGGATTACGTTGAACTGATTTTAAAGAAAATAAGTGAGGGAGCTTCCATTCAACAGTTATTGGAGGATTACCCCCACGTTACAGCGGAAGGAATATATTCAAGTGTAGATTACGCAAGGGCTATAATGATAAACGAGCAGGTTTTTGAATTGCCATTTTGATTTTAGCAGATGAAAATATTTTTAGAGGGCTAATTTCAGCCTTGCGTGAAAATGGGTATCAGGTATTTTCAGTTTTTGAATTATAACGTGGAACAAGTGATTTCAGTATTTCTAAATTATCAGTTGAGTTGCCAGAGATTATTTTAACTGAAGATAAAGATTTTGAAAATCTCATTTTTGAGCAGCATATAGAAGTAACTGGTGTTATATTTTTACGCTTTTTAAATAGTGAACGAAATGTAATCATAGCTGAAGTTTTGAATTTTTTATCAAGCCAAAATTTTGATTCCCTCAAAGGAAGTTATATTACCATTACGCCAAATAAAGTGAGAATAAGGAAAATAAAGTAGCAGGATCAGTCATTCAATAATAGCATTAATAGTCAACAGAGCAAACCAACTTCATGAAAAAATTCAGATTTCCAATTCATATACTATCCGTGCTTTTCTTATTACCAAGTCTGGTGAAAGCCCAGCCAGTTAAAATAAGAGTGATTAATCAGTATGAAGCAACGGTGCAAAAATTAACGGTAGTCGCAAATGCGAAAACAACCGATATTACTTTAGCTGGTGATGGCAGTAGCACAGTGGATATAACCGGTGCCGATTCTTTGGTATTGAAGGCAGAAGGTTACAGAGATTTTGCAGTACACCCTTCTGAAATTGCCGATGGAAGCACGATTTCCATGTATAAATTATTTTCCTGGAAAGATTTAGTCAACCCAATGTTTTATATTATTTACGGTGGACTTTGGTTATTGCTGTTTATCATTTTTGCCGAAACCGGTTTATTCGTTGGTTTTTTTCTGCCAGGAGATAGCCTGTTATTTGTTGCAGGCATTTATGCCGGCAATCTTGGTCACGAATTTTTAAAACTTGTTGGGATGGGTTCTTTTCATAATGACTGGCTCGACTTGCTGGTGGTAATCGTATTGGTTACAATCGCCGGCATTCTGGGCAATGCGACCGGGTATTTATTTGGAAGAAAAATTGGTCCGGCCATGTTTCACTGGAAAGACAATCTTTTATTTAAGCAGAAATATTTATACCAGGCCCAGGAATTTTATGATAAACACGGCGGTGGAGCGATTGTGATAGCAAGGTTTATTCCGCTTCTCCGCACATTTGCACCCATTGTTTCGGGAATCGTGCAAATGCCAAAAGCAAAATTTACTTATTATAACATCATTGGTTGTATAGCATGGGTGTCAAGCATGATTTTAGCCGGACATTTTTTGCAGCAATGGATTCTAAGCCAGTTTGGATTTAACCTGAAAGATCATCTGGAAGTAATTGTAATTGGTATAGTCTTGGTTACCACCGCTCCAATCTTCATAAAATTAGTTTTTGGGAAAGCTAAAAACCCTTCACAGGATATTTCCGCTTAACGTATCAGCATGAATCAACGATCGAATGCTATTTTTAATATTACCGTTTTGGTTGCAGCCCTTGGCTATTTTGTTGATATCTACGACTTGCTGCTGTTTCAAATAGTAAGGGTAGAAAGCCTGAAGGATATGGGTCTTTCAAATGCACAGGTAAAATCAGCGGGTGAATTTATCATCAGCATACAGATGATTGGACTTTTGGTAGGTGGCATTATCTGGGGCGTGATGGGTGATAAGAAAGGAAGGTTAAGCGTTTTGTTTGGATCCATCATTTTATATTCCATTGCCAATATCGTTAACGGATTTGTTCAAACCCCTAATCAGTACGCAATTACAAGGTTCTTTGCAGGGATAGGTCTTGCAGGCGAACTGGGTGCCGGCATTACGTTGGTATCCGAAATGGTGAGTAAAGAGAAAAGAGGATTGAGTACTTCTCTTGTTGCGGGTATCGGACTTACCGGAGCAGTGGCGGCTTATTTTATTTCGCTCAATTTCAACTGGCGCATCTGTTATTTTATCGGCGGAGGTTTAGGCTTTTGTTTGTTGTTGTTGCGTATATCCGTTTTTGAAAGTGGTATGTTCAACAAGTTAAAACAACAGCAGGTCCAGCGGGGTAATTTCTTTATGTTCTTTACCAATAAGCTTCGCTTTAAAAAATACATGCTGGCCATTTTGATTGGCTTACCTACCTGGTACGTAATAGGAATACTTGTAGCATTCTCCAATGACTTTGGTTTGGCATTTGGTTTTTCAAACGAAGTGTTACCTAAGAAAGCAACTATGTTTGCCTACGTTGCAATTGCTGTTGCAGATGTAGTGGTTGGCCTGGTAAGCCAGTTGCTGGGCAGCAGAAAGAAAACGCTTTTCATATTTTATATTCTTACGATTATTTCAATCATTTTCTACTTTACCATGCAAAATGGCACTGCTGCCGGCATGTATGTAATTTGCGCAGCACTTGGCTTTAGTACTGGTTTCTGGGCCATTTTTGTAACCATGGCTGCCGAGCAGTTTGGAACAAACTTAAGAGCAACCGCAGCCACTACGGTACCCAATATGGTTAGAGGTGCATTGCCTTTAATGTTGTTGCTGTTTAAAGGATTGCAATCCCTCACCGATGATTATATTACTGCAGGCTGGATAACCGGCGCAATAGTAATGGCCATCAGTTTGGTTGCCGCCTGGTTTACAGAAGAAACCTTTGGAAAAGATTTAAACTATGTGGAAAGTTAAGTAATGAGCAATGAATGATGAGTAATGAATAAAGGAATAAAGAAATCTTTAATGGTGGATTATCATAGAAAAAAGGCAATTCGTATACAGCTATTCACTGCGTTTTAATCTATTTATACAATTCGAATTTTGCTGAGTTATGCAAGCAGCTAACATGAAACGTCGGAACGAAACTACAAACCTGTTAATAGTTCTCTAAATCTACCGTCAAAAAAAACTTTGGCGCAATAATTACGTTAAAGCAAACTTTACAATTATTATGAATAAAAAAATCCTTTTGGTAGCAATTGTATCGTTCTACTCGCTGGCAATGAATGCACAAAATTTAACTACCGTAGTGAACTATGTATCTGGTACTGGGGACGCTGATAAAAACATCATTTATTATCAGCCGGGACAGTTCTTAACCTGGGATGATTTTAAAGGCAAACCGGTGGAAGGGAGTGATGCGGCAGCATTGACCAATGCAGGGTTTGGCTTAAAACTGGCGTTCCGGAAGGTTGATAATGTTTCGCAATTGGTAATCAACGTTAATTGTAATTTTTCGAAAAAAGATTCCTGGGTAAAAAAGGGAAACAACACGCCTTACATTTTAAATCATGAACAAAAGCATTTTGATATTGCTTATTTCCACACCTTGATATTTATCCAAAAATTAAAGGCAGCTACGTTCACCAACAATAATTATGCAGCAGTTATTGAAAAGATTTACAAAGATTCGGCCACCGAAATGGGAGTGATGCAAAATCAATATGATGCTGAAACAAGCCATAGCCGCATAGTAGAAAAGCAACGACTTTGGGATGAAAAAATTAGCAATCAGTTGGTTTTGGCGGTGAAGCAATGATGTTGTATTTAACCCGTTAAATCTACTGCTTTCACCACTTCTACCCTAAATATTTACAATCAATACCGGTATTTTAAGTTCATGTCTTACCGTATTCACTGTTTCGCCATAAATAAAATCTTTTAATCCGGTATGTCCGTGGGCGCCCAACACCAGCATATCTGCATCAAACTCCCTTGCAATCCGAACAATTTCTTTTGCCCGGTTTCTAAACCCAAGGTAGCCTACAGCCTGCAAGCCACGCTTTTGCAATTCGCTAATATACCAATCCATCCTTTCCTGGTCTGCCCTTGTTTCATAATCGTCACTATCTTTCCCGAGTAGTTTTGCCGAAGCACTTTCTACTACGTGTAAAAGCATATAGTTCGTATTTTCTTTTCCCTGCCCAATAGCAAACTCTATCAGTTTTTTATCATTGTCACTAAAATCCAATGCAATGGCTATGTTTTTAAATTCGGGAATAACAAGGTTATTAATTGTGTTTAAATCGGGATGCATCCTGATGGAAACAATATCTTTTACCTTGGCCAAAACCGGAAATACAATGGTGTAAACCAGTAATGTAAGGAACAGTAGTCCTAAAATAGAAAGGATGAACTTAGGGAAAAATTCATCTGCCATAAAAACACCGGTAGCCTCATTGATCAGCATTTTTAAATTCAACGAAACAAGCACGGTAGCTATGATCCAGGCAGCAATTTTTGTAATCGGCCCAATCACAAAATTGCCCATGGTTTTTTTATCACTTACAAAATGTATCAATGGAATGATGGCAAAGCCCAATTGCAAACTTAGCACTACCTGACTCAACACCAACAATGCATCCACCTTCTCTTCACCATAAATAATAATTACCAGCAGGGCCGGGATGATCGCCAGCAGCCTGGTTATTAAACGCCGTACCCATGGATTGATACGCAAACTTAAATAACCTTCCATAATAATTTGTCCCGCCAGTGTTCCCGTAATGGTGCTGCTTTGTCCGGCAGCTATTAATGCGATTGCAAAAATTTTCGGTGCTAAATTTCCCAAAAATCCAGGCAACAAACGGTGTGCTTCTTTTATTTCTGCCACATGCGAATTACCTGTTTTAAAGAATACTGTGGCTGCCAAAATAAGGATTGCCGCATTCACAAGAAATGCCAGATTTAAAGCAATCGTTGTGTCAATCCGGTTAAATTTCAGCGCTTGTTTAATACCGGCATCGGTACGTTCAATCTTACGGGTTTGCACCAAGGCAGAGTGGAGGTAAAGGTTATGTGGCATCACGGTGGCGCCTATAATACCGATGCCAATATACAAGGCTTCATCTGTGAGAGCCGATGGAATAAACCCATGGGCTATTTCACCTAAATCGGGCTTGGCAAAAATAATCTCTATTAAAAATGAAATGGCTACTACTGCAACAAGGGTAATGATAAATGCTTCCATTTTGCGCATGCCCATTTTTTGCAGGTATAATAACAGAAAGGTATCCAACACCGTGATGGAAACGCCCCAAATTAAAGGAAGACCAGTGAGCAATTGTATACCGATGGCCATGCCCAAAACCTCTGCAAGATCGCAGGCGGCAATGGCAACTTCTGCTAATAAATACAACGCAAAGTTTACGTATTTCGGATAGGTTTCCCTGTTAGCCTGGGCAAGGTCACGGCCTCTTACAATGCCCAGCCTTGCGGAAAGACCTTGCAATAACAGCGCCATCAGGTTACTCATTAGCAATACCCAAATCAAACTGTATCCAAACTTGCTACCCCCTGCGAGGTCGGTAGCCCAATTGCCCGGATCCATATAACCTACACTGATCAGGTAAGCGGGACCAAGGAAAGAAAATAGTCTTCGCCAGCCTTTTTTTTGATTGGTGGTATCTATACTTTGATGTACTTCACTTAAGGAGGTATCAGTGCTGGAATGTTTAATCATGGTGAACAAATATATTTTTTGCAACCTGTTCGCTAATAACACAGGCTGCATATTTTGAAACTTTTATTTCTACGGATCTATCAAAACTCAGACGCATGTTTACTTTCAGTTCCGTGCCGATACCAATATGATAATGTTTCAACAGCTCCAGCATTTCCGGTGATTGGTTGCTGACCGAACTTACGATTACATTTCTTTTTACCTGTACATCCGCAATACTTAGCTGTTTGATTACGGTAATTTTTCCATTAACATCTGGTATAGGGTCACCATGTGGATCTGCCTGAGGGTAATTAAGAAAAGCATCTAATTTTTCAATCAACTCAATACTGCTCACATGCTCCAGCTCTTCTGCGATGTCATGCACTTTATCCCACTCAAACCCAAGTTTGGTTACTAAAAAGTATTCCCACAACCGGTGGCGCCTCACAATGCTGAGCGCTATCTTATTGCCTGTGGCATTCAGTCTAAAGCCTTTGTATTTCTCGTACTCCAATAACTTTTTAGTGTGCAATTTTTTTAGCATGTCCGTTACAGAAGCCGGTCTGGTCTGAATTTCATTTGCCAACAAATTGGTGGTAACAATCTCTGATTGCTGTTGCAGGTGATAAATACTTTTTATATAATTTTCTTCCGAAACCGACAAGTTCATACTATCTAAATTAATATTTAGACAAATCTAAAAAATAGTGACTGGTTTGCCAAAAAATAAAAATTCAAGTTTTTTAGCGAACCTACCCTCGCAACAGGTTAGTTTAAATAACCATGCAATATCATTTTCCATCAACCTATTTCAGAACAACAACTACTAATAAGCAATTCATTTTTCAGGTGTTGCTATTTAACAGAAAAATTTCTTCCCGGACAATATTTACCTCCATACATTTTATCTGAAAAGATCGAATTGGTAATCCCCGAATCTTTTACAAAGCCAGACAAATTTGGGTAGTTAACAGCGGAGCTGTATCACAAAATATTGATTGGCATCAAAACAAATCACAATGACTGCTGTCGATAATAATAAAATAATTTCTGCGTTATAATGGTAATGAAACTTCACAAGCTAAAGATTATTTTATCCACTTACGTTCTAAATACCTGGGTAGATTTCCATTTTGCTACTGCGTACTCAATACACAATAATTATTGCAGCCCATCTAATTTTCCTAAAATTTACCGTTAACTTGCAGTCCAATTTAAATATATCAGAATTATGAGTTTTAATAATTTCAAAGTTCCTTATGCTGTGAATGCCAATTACAGTAAACGTGTGG
>JBGSMI010000124.1:0-43521 GCA_041740215.1 Ferruginibacter sp. | reverse complement strand
AACCGGGTTATTTCTGATACAGCCGAATACGGCTGTTACCTTTTTGATCATGCCTGTAAGCCTTTGTTAGCTGATTTTATGAAAAAGGTAGACACCAATATCATCGGTAAAAATTACAACGCCGGCAGAGACAATGGTGTTGATAACAAGACATTAATCGTAATCAATGAAGTGATTCGTTTTCATCCAATTGAATTGATTGGTGGCGAATTGAGACAGGCGATGACTGAGATGAAGACGATCAGTACGGTGGCGTAACCCCCATCCCCTGAAGGGGAGTTATACGAAGAGTTCATGAAAATAGTGACGGGTTCTTAAACATAAATATTTTAAACAACGGATTGAATACTACTGAAGAAATAGCATACGGTACGAAGACCTCCCCTTTAGGGGCCGGGGGCTTTATGGGGCTTGATTTCTTCGCCGCAGCTTCCCGGCTCAAGGGCATTATCACCCGCACGCCGCTCATGCTCAATCACAATTTGAGCAGGCAGTACCAGTGCAATGTTTTTTTGAAAAGGGAAGATCTGCAGGTAGTTCGTTCTTATAAATTGCGGGGTGCTTATAATATGATGAGCAGTCTGCCAACTGAACAACTTCAGCGTGGTGTTGTTTGTGCTAGTGCAGGCAATCATGCACAGGGATTTGCCTACAGTTGTAAAAAATTGAAAGCGAAAGGCGTGGTATTTATGCCGGTAATTACACCCAATCAAAAAATTTCCCAAACAAAAATGTTTGGTGAAGATTGGATTGATGTAAAATTGGTTGGAGATACATTTGATGACTGTGCAATCGCAGCAAAAAAGTACACAGAAGAAAATAACCTGACTTTTATTCCTCCATTTGATGACTTAAAAATCGCAGAAGGGCAGGGAACAGTGGGCATTGAAATTCTGGAGGATCAATCGGTGGTAGATTTTTTATTTGTTCCGGTTGGAGGTGGTGGATTAAGTGCAGGAGTGGGGCGCTATTTTAAAACCTTTTCTCCAACAACAACCATTGTTGGTGTAGAGCCGGAAGGAGCACCCAGCATGTTTGAAGCAATTAGAGCGGGGTATCCTGTCACGGTTGAAAACATCGAACGCTTTGTAGATGGAGCTTCGGTTAAAAGAGTGGGTGATATAATATTTCCTATTTGCAAGGATGTGCTGGATGATATGCACCTGGTGCCGGAGGGAAAAGTTTGCAGCACTATTTTAAAATTGTATAACGAAGATGCGATTGTGGTAGAGCCTGCAGGCGCATTATCGATAGCAGCATTGGATGATTATGCAGCGGTAATCAGAGGGAAAAATGTGGTGTGTATTGTTAGCGGCGGTAATAATGATATTGACAGAATGCAGGAAATTAAAGAACGATCCCTGCAATATGAAGGATTGAAACACTATTTTTTAATTCGCTTTGCACAAAGGCCGGGCGCATTGAAAGAGTTTGTAAATCATGTGCTCGGGCCCAATGATGATATTACCCGGTTTGAATATATGCAAAAACACAACAAAGAAACCGGACCTGCATTGGTAGGAATTGAATTGAAATCAAAAGCAGATTACGAGGCATTGCTGCAAAATTTAAATAAATATCACATTAACTTTACAGCAATCAGTAAGAACGACAATGTATTTGGCTACCTCGTTTAATAGGAAGCTGGAAAGATAATTTGCCGATATGCTAAAATCTGTTCGTATTCACAGTGGACAGGTGCCAATAAACAAAATGGAAAATCTGTGGAAATTTGTGTAATCAGTGGGCAAAAAACTAATTATTATGAAAGAGAATCCTGGATTGTACGATCCGCAATTTGAACATGACGCCTGTGGTATCGGCTTTGTAGCAAACATCAAAGGCAACAAATCTCATCAACATATATCAGATGCACTGACCATTTTGGAAAATATGGAGCACCGGGGTGCTTGTGGTTGTGAAACCAATACCGGCGACGGCGCTGGTATATTTATCCAGATACCACATGAATTCTTTTTTGATGAATGTGTGAAGCTTGGGGTTCACTTGCCTCCTTTTGGCAAGTATGCAGTAGGCGTAATTTTCTTTCCGAAAGAAATAAAATTGCGGGAAGAGTGCAGGGATATTTTTAACAGCGCCGCTGAAAAATTAGGTCTTGAAATCATCACCTATCGTAGTGTACCGGTAAATACATTTGATATCGGTCCAACAGCATTGTCAGTTGAGCCAGTAATGGAACAGGTTTTTGTTGCTTGTCCGGATCATATTACCAATCCAATGGATTTTGAAAGGAAATTATTTGTGTTGCGCAAATATGCCTCTCATACCATTGATAATACGGTTCGCAAAGATGCCATTGGTTTCTATGTAGCATCACTCTCCTTCAAAACCGTTGTTTATAAGGGACAATTAACCAGCCGCCAGGTTCGCAATTATTTTCCTGATCTAAACAATAAAAGGGTGGTATCTGCTTTCGGGTTAGTGCATTCCCGTTTTGCTACCAATACTTTTCCTTCCTGGAAGCTGGCCCAGCCATTCCGCTATATTGCACACAATGGGGAGATCAACACATTACAGGGAAACCTCAACTGGTTAAAAGCAAGCGAAAAAGGTTTTGTATCGGCTTTTTTCAGTAATGAGGAAATGGATATGTTGTTGCCGGTTGTTAATGGTGTTCAATCCGATTCGGCTTGCCTGGATAATATGATTGAATTGTTAACGCTTACTGGTCGCTCATTACCACATGTGATGATGATGTTGATTCCCGAAGCATGGGATGGAGATGATATGATGGATCCGGTAAAAAAAGCTTTTTACGAATTTCATGCTTCTATGATGGAACCATGGGACGGACCTGCTTCAATTTCATTTACTGATGGTAAAATCATTGGTGCCACGCTTGATAGAAATGGGCTTCGTCCATCCCGTTATTGTGTAACCAACGATGACCGGGTAATCATGGCATCTGAAACAGGCGCATTGCCGGTTGATCAATCAATTATCATCGAAAAAGGAAGATTGCAGCCAGGTAAAATGTTTGTGGTAGATATGGAGCAGGGCAGAATCATTAGCGATGGCGAATTGAAAAGTACGATTTGCTCACAAAAGCCTTATGGCGATTGGCTCAATAAATATAAAATCAGGCTGGAAGAATTACCCGAACCAAGAGTAATGTTTACACACCTTGAAAGTGACCAGATTTTTAAATACCAAAAAGTATTTGGTTACACCACAGAAGATCTGGAAGAAATTATTGCCCCAATGGCCCTGGATGGCAAGGAGCCAATTGGTTCTATGGGTACGGACGTTCCATTGGCAGTTTTAAGTGATGAGCCGCAGCATTTAACCTCATATTTTAAACAATTATTTGCACAGGTTACCAATCCGCCAATAGATCCGATTCGTGAAAGATTGGTAATGTCGCTGGCAACATTCGTAGGTAACAATGGCAACCTGTTGGAAGAAGATCCATTAAGTTGTCACACGGTCGCATTGAAGCATCCCGTATTATCCAACTACGAATTGGAAAAAATCAGGAGTATTGATACAGGCGTATTCCAGGCCAAAACATTACAGATGTATTATCGAGCGGATGGCAAGCCGGATTCAATGAAAAAAGCGTTGGATCGCTTGTGTCGTTATGCTGTTGATGCAGCCGAAGATGGTTTTGAAGTACTGATTTTAACTGACCGTGCGGTGGATTCAGATCATGCGCCCATTCCTTCTTTACTGGCAACGGCAGCAGTACATCATCATTTGATCCGTAAAGGATTGAGAGGTTGTGTAGGATTGGTAATTGAATCTGGCAGCGTTTGGGAAGTGCATCATTTTGCCTGTTTGTTGGGCTATGGTGCTACTGCCATCAATCCATATATGGCATTGTCAACCATCCGTGAAATGAAGATAAGCGGAAAATTGCAAACCGATTTGGAGGTAGAACAGCTAAAGAAAAATTATATCAAAGCGGTCAATGATGGATTGCTGAAAGTGTTCTCTAAAATGGGAATCTCTACTTTGCAGTCTTACCAGGGAGCTCAGATTTTTGAAATCCTCGGTATCAATAAATCGGTAGTAGATAAATATTTCACCGGATCTATTTCACGTATTGAAGGATTGGGATTGGATGAAATAGCAAAAGAAACTTTGGCAAAACATGCCTTTGCATTTCCTAAAAAACATATTCCGGTTGATCGGTTGCCCGTAGGGGGTTTATACCAATGGAAACGGAAAGGCGAGTTCCATTTATTCAATCCGCAAACCATTCACCTGTTGCAATATTCTACCAGGATGAATGATTACCCAACTTTCAAAAAATATTCGAAAACAGTAAATGAACAGGGACAAAAGGCTTGTACTTTAAGAAGTTTGTTTCAGTTCAATAAACATCGTGCGCCTATTGCTATAGATGAAGTAGAGCCGGCAGAAGGCATCTGGAAAAGATTTGCAACCGGCGCCATGAGCTTTGGTTCTATATCTCACGAAGCACATAGCACGTTGGCAATAGCCATGAACCGCCTTGGTGGTAAAAGCAATACCGGTGAAGGGGGAGAAGATGAAATGCGTTTTGAACCTATGCCCAATGGAGATTCTATGCGGAGTGCTATTAAACAGGTTGCTTCTGCAAGATTTGGTGTTACCAGCAATTATTTAACGCAGGCAGATGAGTTGCAGATAAAAATGGCACAAGGTGCCAAACCGGGTGAAGGGGGACAATTACCGGGTCATAAAGTAGATGACTGGATTGGAAGGGTTCGTTATGCTACGCCAGGTGTTGGATTAATATCGCCGCCTCCGCATCATGATATTTACTCTATTGAGGATCTGGCCCAATTGATTTTTGATCTAAAAAATGCCAACAGGGCTGCAAGAATCAATGTAAAACTGGTTTCAAAAGCAGGTGTGGGTACCATTGCAGCGGGTGTTGCCAAAGCAAAAGCAGATGTAGTATTGATCGCAGGTTTTGATGGCGGTACAGGTGCTTCTCCGGTAAGTTCCATCAAACATGCCGGATTACCATGGGAATTGGGATTGGCAGAAGCGCATCAAACACTGGTGAAAAATAAATTACGCAGCAGGGTTGTACTACAAACAGATGGTCAGTTAAAGACTGGAAAGGATATCGCCATAGCAACTTTGTTGGGAGCAGAAGAGTGGGGTGTTGCAACAGCAGCATTGGTTACCGAAGGTTGTATCATGATGCGTAAGTGTCATTTGAATACCTGTCCGGTAGGAGTTGCTACGCAGGATAAGAAACTGCGTGACCGTTTTACAGGGGATGCAGATTATGTTGTAAATCTTTTTAAGTTTTTAACAGAAGAGTTAAGAGAGATTATGGCACAGCTTGGTTTTCGGACGGTGAATGAAATGGTAGGGCAGGTTGATTGTTTGGAAATGAGGGAAGATATCGATCATTGGAAATATGGCAAATTAGATCTGTCACCAATTTTGTATAAAGAACCTGCTTCTATCTATACGGGTTTGTACAATACAGAAAGCCAGGATCATGAAATGGAAAATGTATTGGATTGGAAATTGCTGGAAGCAGCCCAACCTGCATTGATCGAGCAGAAAAAAGTGACGGCTTCTTTCGATATAAAGAATATTGACAGAACTACTGGGACCATCTTATCAAATGAAATTTCGAAGAAATACCAGGCCGCAGGATTGCCGGATGACACCATTCACTTTAAATTTACCGGAACAGCCGGGCAAAGTTTTGGTGCATTCAATACCAAAGGTGTTACGCTGGAACTGGAAGGAGATGCCAATGATTATTTTGGTAAAGGCTTAAGTGGCGCTAAATTGATTGCGTATCCTTCCCCAAAAGCAAGCTTTGTTCCGGAAGATAATATCATTATTGGCAACGTTGCATTTTATGGAGCTACTTCAGGCGAGTCTTATGTAAGAGGTAAGGCTGGCGAACGTTTTGCAGTTCGTAATTCAGGAGCCACCGCAGTTGTGGAAGGTGTGGGCGATCATGGTTGTGAATATATGACTGGAGGAAAAGTAGTGATACTAGGCGACACGGGAAGAAATTTTGCAGCCGGTATGAGTGGTGGTATTGCTTATGTATACGATGTAAAGGGAAGTTTCCCCATTCAGTGTAATAAGGAGATGGTTGATTTAGATCCTGTCGGCGAAGACGATAAGGAGGAATTATTCAGTATGGTCAGCAATCATTTTAGTTATACCAAAAGTAATGTGGCAAAATTTGTGTTGGAAGATTTTGAAAATCAATTGAAGAATTTTGTAAAAGTATTTCCAAAGGATTACAAGAAAGTATTGCAGAAGCAGTCCGTTGCATTGAAAGGCGAACTTAAAAAATAGATTTATTGAGCTTTTCAACATCAATCGGACGTGTAAAAAATATTATTTACTTTAAAAAAAATCCCTCGTTTGAGAGGCAAAGTATTTATGGGCAAACCGACAGGCTTTTTAGAATTTAACAGGGAACTTCCATCCAAGCGTTTACCGCAGGAGCGGCTAAATGACTACAATGAATTCATTGAAAGATATACAGATGAAAAATTAAACCAGCAGTCTGCAAGGTGTATGGATTGCGGAATTCCTTTTTGTCACAACGGTTGTCCGCTGGGCAATGTGATTCCGGAATTCAATGATGCCGTATATCGTAAAAGCTGGAAAGAAGCTTACGAAATCTTGTCATCTACTAACAATTTTCCGGAATTTACAGGAAGGATTTGTCCTGCACCGTGCGAAACAGCTTGTGTGTTGGGCATCAACCAACCAGCCATTACCATTGAAGAAATTGAAAAGCATATCATCGAAATTGCTTTTGATAAAGGATATGTACAGGCGGATAAGCAAATTGCAAGAACGGGTAAGAAAGTAGCAATTGTGGGAAGCGGTCCGGCTGGATTGGCGGCTGCACAACAGCTAAATTTTGCTGGACATACCGTGACCGTTTTTGAAAGAGACGATCAGCCGGGAGGATTATTAAGATATGGAATACCCGATTTTAAACTGGAAAAATGGGTGATTGACAGACGGATCAAATTGATGGAAGAAGAAGGCGTGGTATTTAAATGCAATGCTAACGTTGGTGTAGATATCAGCATTAGTGATTTGTTGAGAGAATACCAGTCGATAGTGTTGGCCGGGGGTAGCACCATTCCCAGAAACCTTGAAATTCCAGGTAGACATTTGAATGGCGTTTACTACGCAATGGAGTTTTTAAAACAACAAAACAAACGGAATAAGGATATTCCTTTTTCTGGAGCAGATATTTTTGCTACCGGAAAAAATGTGATCGTAATAGGCGGTGGTGATACCGGAAGCGACTGCGTAGGTACATCCAACAGACAAAAGGCGATTTCTGTAATGCAGTTTGAGTTAATGCCAAAACCACCTGTACAAAGAAGCAACTACATGCCCTGGCCGACTTATCCGATGGTACTTAAAACAACTTCTTCTCATGAAGAAGGTTGTGACAGGAAATGGGCAATCGCTACCAAAGAGTTTATTGGTGATGAAAAGGGAAATCTGAAAGCATTGATATTGGTTGATTTGGAATGGAAGATTATTGATAACCGGCCTGCTCAATTCGTAGAAATTAAAGGTAGCGAACGAAAAGTTCCCTGCGAATTGGCCTTACTCGCCATGGGCTTTGTACATCCACAGCACGAAGGTTTGGTAAACGAACTGGAAATTGAACTGGATGAAAGGGGAAATGTAAGGGCAACGGAAAAAAATTACCAGTCTAATATTTCCAGGGTTTTTGTTGCGGGTGATATGCGCAGGGGGCAATCGCTCGTTGTATGGGCCATCAAAGAGGGTAGAGACTGTGCGCAAAAGGTGGATGAATTTTTAATGGGTCATTCATTATTGGAAACGGCTGATGGCAATGCAATTGCACGATATCTTTAGATGAACATTTTTTTAACCGTCTTATGTTTCTGCTACATAAGTTAATTACGTTAACAATACTATATAACCAGCGGGGGTAAGACTTTAAGTTTTACCCTTTTTCTATTCAGTAGCCATCATCGCTTTCCGGGTATGCAACCGCATCGCATACCGCTGTTGCTTTTATCTAATTTCGTAACAAACTACTTATTTTTTTTAAATCATGTCTTGTAACCAGTGAATTATAAAAAGTAAAATGTCACTTCAGGCATTTGGTCAAATATTTATTGTGGGAAGTTACTCATCCCGCTTAATTTCTGCAGAGAAGACAATCACCAGCTCCATCGTTACATCGCTTCATCCATTCCGGAACTGCTACCAGCTACTCTTTTTAATCAATATCAACATGGAATATGCCAAAGTAAAATATGTTTGTTGCCGTAACTACAGGTAGAAATCAGGCGGCGAACCTGTCAGCTTTTCGGGTCTTTCGGCAAAAAACTTTCACAACATTGGATTAACAAAAAATTAGAAACAATGAATTTTTTTGAGAAAGTTTAAAATATCCGGGAAAAACTAATTCCTCATTCAAAATATACACATTGGATAAAATATTATACATCGTCAATTTATCCACAGTTTGTATAGTTATTTTGGTAAAAAATAAATAGAATCTACATATTTACGGCTATCATTAGATGTTATTATACACATTACAGTAAATAAAATATTAAATAAAGTTAATTTTAAAACTAAAAGTCGCTATTTTTACTCTATTATAATAATATGTAAATAAAACGCAATTCATGTATTTATCTTTTTTTAAACCTAAAAACAATTAAGAATGAGAAGACTTACAACTAAATCAGTAATACCGTTTGCGGTATTAATTGTGCTAGCGCTTGCAGCAGCCTTTATCAAGCCTGAAGCAGATTACGTGCCCGGTCCCAGCGATCCGGCATACAATACTTCTGATATGGCTTGGGTGCTTATTTCAACTGCGTTGGTTTTTTTAATGACGCCGGGGCTTGCGTTCTTTTATGGTGGTATGGTTAACCGTAAGAATGTGATTTCTACGATGATTAAAAGTGTGGTAGCGGCTGGTATTGTTGGTGTTTTATGGATTGTAGTTGGATTCAGTTTAAGTTTTGGTGATTCTTTGGGAGGTTTTATTGGTGATCCCAGAACGTTTCTGTTTTATCAAGGTGTAAAATCCCATGCGGCCTGGCCGTTTGCGAATACAATTCCGCTTACCTTATTTTCATTGTTTCAGTTGATGTTTGCAATCATTACTCCCGGATTGGTGGTTGGTGCCGTTGCAGAACGTATCCGATTTACATCCTATGTAGTTTTTATCGTTTTATTTAGTTTACTGGTTTATGCACCTGTAGCTCATTGGAGCTGGCACCCGGATGGCTTTCTTGCAAAAATGGGTGCCTGGGATTTTGCCGGTGGTACCGTTGTTCACATTACCGCGGGTTGTGCCGCTCTTGCCGGTGCGTTGGTTTTAAAACGTCGTAAATCACATGAAGAAAGAACTGAAATTCCACCTGCAAACGTTCCATATGTATTGATTGGTACTGGTTTGCTTTGGTTTGGCTGGTTTGGTTTCAATGCGGGTTCTGCAGTAGGAGCTACGCCATTGGCCGTAAATGCTTTTGGTACAACGAACACTGCGGCAGCAGCAGCAGGTTTGGCCTGGATGTTCTTTGATGTATTGAAGGGCAAAAAGCCATCTGTATTGGGATTTTGTATCGGTGCCGTTGTGGGACTGGTTGCAATTACTCCGGGTGCCGGTTTTGTAGGTATTCCGCAAAGTATCATCATCGGAGTGGTTGGAGCGCTTGTTTCTAACATCGCAGTTAGTATCAAACAGAAATCACGACTGGATGATACGTTGGATGTATTTCCCTGCCATGGTATTGGTGGTATGGTTGGTATGCTATTAACGGGTGTTTTTGCAAGCCAGGTGGTGCATGGTATTAAAGATGGTCCCAATGGCTGGGCTTATGGTAACTTCTCTTTCTTTTTAACACAGGCAAAAGCGATGGCAATTGTAGTTCTATATAGCTTCACCGTTTCTTTTCTGATATTCAAGTTTATCAACTTTATTCTTCCAATTCGTGTAAGTGCGGCTGATGAAGAAGAAGGTTTAGATGCTTCTCAGCATGATGAAAAATATTTACAGGGAACACTGCTTGTTAATACCGGCGGTGCCATCCATGAAAAAGATAATATCTAGTTTGAATAACACCAGGGCATACAATATTTCGTCCTCAGGCCCTGGTGTATTCTTTTTTAAGTGTAATACAAGAACTGCAAACAGGTCTACTTTTCAATTGCTGTTCTTTCCTATAATATAACGTTGCCGCTGCTATAAAAATCTTACTGGTATTCATACCGGTAAATGTTAACCTATTTATCAAAAACAAAAACTTTTAAAATGAGAAAAAAAATTTTAGCAGCAGCGTTTATTATTGCTACGGTATTCAATACGCTAGTAGCACAGGATTCTACAAAGCCTTTTACTATTTCAGGTTCAGTGGATGCTTATTACAGGGTTGGCGTTGGTGCAAGTGGTTCCAGTTTTTTAAACAATGCAACAAGTTTTACTAATTCAAACAGTACATTCCAGTTGGGTATGGCCAGCATCAGAGCTGGATATGCCATTGGTAAAGGTGGGGTTGTAGTTGATTTGGGATTCGGAAAAAGAGCAGAAGAGTTTTCTTATGCCGATGAAGGAACCTTACAAGCAGTAAAGCAAGCGTATTTCTATTATGCCCCATCTGATAAAGTGAAGTTTACCTTTGGTAAATTTGGTACACATGTAGGATATGAGTTATTGGATCCGCAGTTGAATAGAAATTACAGCATGTCTTACATGTTCACCAACGGACCATTCTCCCACACAGGTGTTAAGGCAGACTTCACATTAGGTGGCGGTTCCGGCTTAATGATTGGTATTGCAAATCCTATTGACGTAACGTCACCTACTAACGGTAGCGATCCAAAAACACTGATTGCACAATACAGTAAAGTTGGAGATAAATATTCTGTATTTGTAAACTATGCAGGTTACTTTGGCGGAAAGCGTTTTAATTCGGAAGCATCTAATTTGAATCAATTTGGTGTAACAGCAGCAGCTACCCTCTCCGACAAATTTAGTTTAGGTTATGATGGAACGGTTCAATTTAATAAAGACGAAAATTTTTCTGGTCCGGGCAGATCGAAATCAAAAAGTTGGTGGGGATCAGCACTATATGCAAATCTTAACGCAACTGAAACTTTTGGTTTAACATTGCGGGCTGAATATTTTGGTGACCAGAAATATGGTATTAAAGTTGGTACAAATGTTTTTGCTACGACACTTTCGGGAAACTTTAAAGCTGGTGGATTTACTTTCATTCCAGAATTAAGACTGGATAATGCAAAAGATGCAATTTTTAGTAAAAACGGAGCAGGCGCTACTTCTAAATCTGCAGTAAGTGCCGTTCTTGCAGCGGTTTATAGCTTTTAATCCTTAATGCACTTTCAGCAACGAAGTTTAATTTTTGAACACTTACTAAAATTCCTGAAAGTGCCATAAAATAATTTAATGCCGTTTATTGAAAACGGCCAACTTATCAAATTGCAAGCAATCGTAAAGGCTCCTCATTTTCATGAGGAGCTTTTTTTTTACAACTTATACCGGTTTTGAGGACGTCTTTATTTTAATCACAATAGTAAATCGTTTGATTATAATACTTATTGTGTCAATTTTTTAACTGACACAATATGTTTGTGTAAACGTCGTTTTGGATGGACATGATTGGAACTTTGTTGTAAACAGGGATGGATTTTAATCGGATCACTGCTTCAAAAAGTAATAGTGTTTCAATCTTCTACCTATCCAACCCTAATGAAAGTATGTATTGAGAAAATACGGTCATCCTTTGTTACTATTCCGTACATAGTAAAAAAGTGCCTTATTGGTATACTTCTCTTTTTCTTTTCCCAATATATCTTTTCACAGGCACCTACAATTGGTTCATTTACTCCAACTGCGGCAGCATCCGGTACTACTGTTATCATCACCGGTACCAATTTTACCGGCGCAACCGGGGTTACTTTCGGGGGTACACCTGTTACATCTTTCACCATAGTTTCGGCAACAATAATAACGGCACAGGTAGCAATCGGTAATACTGGTTCTGTCATAGTTTTTAAGGGGGGCTTAAGCGGTACCAGAGCCGGCTTTTACTATTTACCACTGTCGGGCATCATTACTGATTTTGGTGGTTATTGGTCTTCAACAACTGCCAATAACAATACAAATAACCCGGATGACGGCAATAATTTATTGGCATTTACTTACAACGGAATAAACTATTCTACAGGTGTAAATGATAATATTCTTACCGGGCAAGGCATTGGCTTTTCAGCGGGCAGGTTTAAATCATTACCTGTTGCAAACATAGCAGGTTCCAATGTAGGAAGTAGTATTTACCTGGCAATGGCCGGTAAAGCGGATGGTAGTGCCTCAGTTGCAGATGCCTCTGCGGTATCAAATTTAACAGTGAGGGATGTTTTAACAGATGGAATCAATGGGTTGAATATGGGAACAGGATTTACAAACCTCCCCACCACAGCCTTGATGACTTTTGACATCCATATCATCAACCCCGAAAAAATACTGGATGAAGAACCTGATATTTTAATTACACAAATAGCTTCTCCTTCCAGTGGAAATGATGTTTTTCAATTTGTAAACTCAGCAGGCATTACCATTGGAAATATCATTACCCAGGACATGACCCAGGTTACAAGAATTGGCACTTATAGTTTAGACTTATTTTATTTAAGTCCGGGTGCTTCATTTAACTCAGCGAAAGGCTATAATGCTTTTGATAACAATACCACCCGGGATATCAGGGTTGTAGCATTCAAGCTGTCCGACTTTGGTATTAACGCTGGCAACTTTACCAATATTGCCGCATTGAAAATTACGCCCAGTGGCACCAGCGATTATGCGTTTATAGCATTTAATGCTAATGCCATTGAAATGGCACCAAATATTTCGCAAAACCTTGATAAGACCAATAGCTCAATTTGCGGTGGAGGTACTGCTAATTTGGAAGTGATTGCTAGTGCAGCTTATGGAGGATCTTTAAGCTATAGCTGGGAGCAATCGATCAATGGCGGCGTCTCCTGGACTTCAATAAGCAATGGCGGAAGTTTTAGCGGTGCAAATACAAAAAGATTAAGTATCAGCTCCGCTACAAACAATTATTTGTATAGAGCAAGTGTGACTGAAGCCGGAACCGGGTTCACTTCGGTCTGCGAAAACTTTACTATTTCCATACTTTCGCCAACAACACCAGCCGGGGTAACTGTTGCATCAACTGCTGCTACAACCTGTTCAAATAACCTTGTTTCATTATCGGCCACAGTTACGGGCGGTAGCAATTGGTTTTATCAATGGCAGAGCAATGTGAGCGGAAGTTTTCAGGATATTCCTGATGCCAACCTCTTCAATTATATTCCTCCGGTTAGTGCAACCGGGCTGATTTTGTATAGGGTTTATGTGAGTAGTGGTAGTGGTTGTAGCGGTGGGAAAACTTCTGATGGCAGGTCGGTAACAGTGGTCGGTATTTCCTCCACTACACCGGCGTCGAGGTGCGGTATAGGCGTGGTTAGTTTGACAGTTGCAGCTACGTCCGGCACCATTAAATGGTATGCGGCCAGCAATGGAGGCTCATCCATTGCTACCGGAACTAACTATTCACCATCGATTGCTGCATCCACCACGTTCTATGTAGCTACCGATGTAACCCAATGCTTATCTGCTGCCAGGGTGCCGGTGCAGGCTATCATTAACACCATTACCTGGACTGGTAACAGTACCACCGAATGGAGTACTTTGGCCAATTGGGATTGTGGAGGAGTACCCGCAGTATTGCCAGGAGCCACCAATAGTATCAGCATCCCAACTGCTCCTACAGGTAATAGATTTCCAATTATTTCAACGCTTGCCGCAATCAATAATATCACTATCGCCAGTGGAGCAAGTACTACTGTAGGTGCAGGTGGCACTTTTGAAATTTATGGCGCCATCAATAATAGCGGCACCTTCAATGCCGCAAACGGAACCATTTCGATGCGGGGAGCTTCACAACAAACATTACCGGCAAACGCATTTAGTGGTAATTCTATAAAAAACTTAATCATCAATAATGCCTCCGGCGTTTTGTTGGGAGGTGCGTTAAATATCACCGGAACTTATACGCCAACTTCAGGTACCCTGACTACATTTGGCTTTCTTACTTTAAAGTCTACGGTGAATGGCACCGCAAGGGTAGCTGCAGGTAGCGGTAATTATGTACTTGGCAACGTAAATGTGGAACGTTATATACCTGCCCGCAGATCATGGCGGATGCTTACAGCGCCCATTACAAACTCAAATACCATTTTTCAAAGTTGGCAAAATGGTGGAGTGCACGCATTGAGTAAAGGAATGCTGGTGACCGGTCCTTCTCCGTCATCGGCGAATGGTTTGGATATTAGTTACCTTAATAATCCTTCGATTAAGCGGTTTAATAACAACACACAACAATTTGTAAATCTACTGAACACCATGGTTAGCCTTTCACCTGGCACTACGGGAAGTGCTGACAATAGCGGATACTTCGTATTTGTAAGAGGGGACCGGGATCCTAATAATATTGATCCGAATGGTATCATAAAAAACATAACTATTTTAACTGGTACCGGGTATTTACAAACAGGCACACAACGATTTACAAATTTATCATCAACCGCTGGAGGCTTTTCGATTCTAGGAAACCCCTATGCTTCTCCGATTGATTTGAATTTGATTCTTACAAACTCCGGCACAACCAATATCAAAAGAAAATTTTATGTGTGGGATCCTGAGCTGAATTTAGTGGGTGGATATGTGGTGATGGACGATGTGATAACTCCTGGTATTTTTTCACCTTCTCCTGCTTCCAGTACGCAGACAAATGACATACAATCCGGCCAGGCCTTTTTTACAATCACCAATAGCACAGGAAATGCTGTTGTTGAAATTAAAGAATCCAATAAATCTGGTTTTAATAATACGAAGATTTTTGGAAGACCTGGTGGTGTTACCGAAACATTTATTGCTAATTTAAATCTATTAAATGCCGCTGACGGAACCACCATCTCGGCCGACGGAATCCGGGCAGATTTTAATCCAGCGTTTGCATCAGAGATAGATGATTTTGACAACCTGAAGTGCATCAACACAAATGAGACTTTTGGTTTATTGAGAAACAGTTTTTTATTGGCAACAGAAAGGCGGCCTTCTCTAAACACTAAGGATACACTTTTTTTCAATCTTGCAAAAACGACTAAAAGAAGCTACCAGTTTAAATTTATAGCCAATAATGTTAGCGACCCTACCTTAATTGCTATACTGGAAGACAGTTATACAAAAATCCCCATTCCTTTAAATTTATTCGGAACAACTGAAGTGAATTTTGTAATAAATAATGATTTAGCATCTCAGGTCACTAACCGGTTCAAAGTGGTATTTGGTAAAGCGTCTATACTGCCGGTTACATTTTTAGTTTTGAAAGCAAACCCGAAAAATGAAAAAATATTGGTAGAATGGTCGATTGAAAATGAACTGAATATCGGTAAATATGAAGTGGAAAGATCGGATGATGGGAATAGTTTCCGTACGATAAATACAACTCCTGCAAGGGGAAACAACCTTTCGGTAGTATTCTATAATTGGGTAGATGAAAAACCTGCCATTGGTAGTATTTTTTACCGAATCAAAAGCATAGGTTTAGATGGAGCGATTCAATATAGCCAGGTGGTAAAAGTAAGTGTTGATAAGGATGAACGTAATTTTTCTGTGTTTCCTAATCCGATATCTGAAAGGGTAATACAGATTCAATTCATTCAACAACCAATCGGTACTTATACTG
The DNA here is from genome assembly GCA_041740215.1 of Ferruginibacter sp. GTDB lineage: Bacteria > Bacteroidota > Bacteroidia > Chitinophagales > Chitinophagaceae > Ferruginibacter. The sequence continues at coordinate 27,736 of JBGSMI010000124.1, read as the reverse complement.
TAAAGTTAACTAACAATAGCGGCCAGTTATTAGTGATGAAGGAGCTAAAGCACCCAGGTGGAACGAATACGAAAATAATTGACTTGCCAACCTTCGTTCAAACCGGCAATTATCAGGTTACGATTACTGGTGCGGATTTAACGGAAACGTCCTTTAAAGTTGTTGTACAATAAATCCGTTTCTTTTTTAAGTTAATGTAATGGATTCCGGTATCTATACCGGTATTAAATGCGCTTCATCAGAATGTAAGACTAATGCCGTCATCAAAAATTATGATCATGGGATAGTTTTCTTTTAAAAATATCGGAATAAAAAACGCCGCAGTTGTTAAAGCTGCGGCGTTTTTTATTTTGAGGTTTTTTATTTGAGTGCGAACCGGATCACCCCGTTTTTCTTTTCATCAGATTCCATTCTTACTTCATACACCTGCCCATCGCAATACACTTTCATTAAAGCCGTGTTGGGAGGAATGCTTCCAAGATTATCGGCATACATCACCAGTTCGTTGCTGGCATTTTTTATAGCTTTTACATTGATGATGATTGCTTTTTCTGTAAGCTTTTGCTTACTACTGATTACATTGCCATTAAAATAAACGGTTACTTCATCGCCATCTACATCACCATTATCATACAACTCAATTTTTATATCAGCCGATTTTACATCAATGTTCTTCATCACTACATTCTTGCGGTTGCCGGTGCTGGTTTCATATTTTGGATCATATTTTTCAGGCATCAAAGTGGCAATCAACAAATTGTTTCCGCTTAAATAGGTATTGGCTACTTTTTTTATATCAGCAGTTGTTAATTTCTCAACATACTTTTCATAATTCACAAAACGATCTATGTTTTCTCCTTCTACTTTGCTACTGATGATATTGCCCGCCCAGGCTGCATTGCTTTTAATTGTTTCTTTATGAGCTTCCAGCCATTGTTTTTTTACTTTGGATAAGTAGCTATCTTCAATACCATTTTTGCGAATTTTAGCTATTTCAATCTGCAAAGCCTGTGTCAGCGTATCTGCTTTTTCAGGGCCACAAGGCAACTGGGCTATAAATGAATAAGCGTTGTAGGGCACTTTTTCTAAACCTCCAAAAATTCCACCACCATATATTCCCTGTACTTTTTCGCGGAGTTCTTCAATGATGCGGATGTTCAGTACTTCCGTTAGTGCGCTTGCCTTCAATGCTTCGTCTTCGTTAAAAGGTGTTTCTCCAGCAAATACAGCCAGTATTAAACTCTTTTCTTCTGCGCCTTTGTATGCGTTCAAATTCATTTTGCCTTTTACAGGACGAACCTTATTATCGGTAAAAGTGAATTTTTTACCACTGGATGGCAGTGATGCAATGTATTTTTCAATCAATGGAATCAGTTTCTGCTCATCGATGTTGCCAACAAAGGCAAACTGCATTCCGCTTACATCACCCAGATGTTCCTTATAAATTTCCATAGCCCTGTCTAATTTCACCTGGTCGAAATACTCGGCATGTGGCACAGCAACCGGTGCCAGCGGATTGTTGTTAAACATCGTTTTGTAAAAGGTGTCTACAAAGGCTGCCTGCGGGTTAGAGCTTAGCATTGCCAATTGCGATTTACTTTTTTGTATAAAGGAATTAAATAGCCCGGTGTCTTTTCGGGGTGCCGTTACGTGCAGGTATAAAAGCTGCAGCATAGTTTCTACATCTTTTACCGAACTGCTGCCGCTAAAGCCGTCCTTTGTATCGGAGAAGATATCATTTGCAGCGGCCGTTTTTCCAGCCAGTGATTTTCTTAAATCAGTGGGAGAAAAATCTCCAAAGCCCATCGTGGCCGCTATTTGTGTTGCATATTCTGCGTTGTATTTATCCTTGATGCCATAAGCGTTCTTACCACCAAAGCGGGCTGCCGACATAATGATTTCATCATTCTTAAAGTCTGTTTTCTTCAAAGTAACGGTAACGCCATTTGATAATTTCAACGTGGTAGTACCTATTTTAGCGTCCGCAATTTTGCTCACAACTTTACCTGATTTAGGCTCCTTACTCAAAAGGTTAGCCGCAACCGCTTTTTCTTCATACGCTTTCACATCGGCCTTTTCAACCGCCGCCAGCGTTTGCATCAGTTTCATACTGTCTGGCAATATTATTTTATCGGTACCTTCTGGTCCCATCACTGCCACTAATTTGTTTTTATCCCCTTTGATCACATCCAATACGGCATTGATATTTTCAAGTGTAATGGTTGGCAACATTTTTTTTGTAAGGTCATATTCTACCTCAATTCCCGGCATGGCTTCATTTGCTAAAAAATACTGCACCAGTTCACCAGTTAGTGCTCCCGACTCAGTTTTATCCCGGTCGTTGTAGGCTTTTTCCATCCTGTTCAGATAGCTTTTTTTAGCCCTTTCCAGTTCTGGCTGTGTAAATCCAAAGCGTTTTGCCCGTTCTACTTCTGTCATTAAAGCTGTAAGTGCCGTGGTAGGGTTATTGGTACCTGATCCTGCTGCCAGTGAAAAGGCATCATACCCTCGTGCATAAGAACCAAAACTTCCGTACGCATACACGTAGGGTGGATTTTCTTTTTGCGTAAGTTCCTGCAAACGTTGGTTAAAGATGGTAGAGAATAAAGAACGGATTTGCATGTTTTTATAATCGGCATCTGTTACAATATCCTGTTTTACGAAGGCAGGATACTGTACATTTACTTCATAGCTAGTAGCTTCTTTATCAGTTACTACCAATGCATCAGAGGTAGCATAGGCTGGTACTGCAGCGTATTTTCTTTCCCTGATTGTTGCAGGGTTTTTTAATCCGGCAAAGTGCTTTTTTATCAATCCTTCCGCTTTCTCAACGGAAATATCACCAACTACTATTACTGCCATCAGATTAGGACGGTACCACTCTTTGTAAAATCTTTTGATGGCATCGTGTGGAAAGCTTTTAATGATACTGTCAATGCCAATGGGTAAACGATTGGCGTACAATGAACCTTTGAAAAGCTTGGGATATAATTTTCTAAACATTCTGTCGCCTGCACCCTTGCCCAGGCGGCTTTCCTCTAAAATAATGGGCCGCTCTCCGTCGATATCATCATTGTTATAAGATACATTGTGAGCCCAGTCCTCCAGTACCTGGAATCCTTTTTCGAGATTTTCTGGTTTGCTGGTAGGGATCGGTAAAATGTACACCGTTTCATCAAAGCTGGTATAGGCATTTAAGTCGCTGCCAAATCCAACGCCAATATCCTGCAAAAAGGATACGATGTCATTCTTTTTAAAATTCTTTGTCCCGTTAAACGCCATATGCTCTGCCATATGCGCCAGGCCTTGCTGGTCATCATCCTCATTGATTGCTCCCGCATTGAGAGCCAGTCGAAGTTCTACTTTATTCTCTGGTTTTTTGTTGGGTAAAATGTAGTAAGTGAGGCCGTTATCCAACTTGCCTTTTACTACTTTAGGATTTAAAGGAATGGCTATTTGTGCCTGTAGAGTTGTGCAATTGACCAAGGCCAATATTGCAAAAAGGCTAAACAGCGAATTTTTAATCTTCATGTGTATGATTTTGATTTTGTCAAACCTACTGCAAAGCGGTTTCATAACCTAACCGCTGATAAAATTTTTACATAACAATAGGGTAATAATAGTCCGCTGCTTTTCAAAGGAAGAGAAGCCATTTATGAAAATTGCCACGAATGCACAAATAAATATTTGTAATTTATTCGGGCATTCGTGGCAAATGTTTAATCTGGTAGTTTTAAGCTGAGTTTCTTCCTGCATTAATAATTCCAAAAGAAGACCGCATCACGAGTTTTTCGTAGGTCTCTTTTAAAGGGGAATTAACCAGGTTGTCTTCTATCTCCCGGATATTCATAATTGCAAACTGCTGTATGGTAAGCAACGGTAACACAATTCTTTCTCTCATGATGATCGAAAGCTGGTCAATCGGATAATCATTCATCAATTCTGTTTTGTCGGAAAGCCTTAATATATATTGTTCAGTTAAAATATATTCATCATAAATCATGTTCCAGATCACGCCATACTTTTCGTCCTTCGCTAAAAAAGCAGTGAGTGGGAAAAAGCATTTTTTCATTGACATCTCGCAATTATCTAAAAGTGTTTTAAAAAATAGTGAATTCTGAAAAAGGCTTTTTATTTGTGGAAATTTCCCCTGTTTGTCCAACTCCATCAATGCAGTACCAACTCCAAAATAACCGGTTACATTTTGTTTTAATTGAGCCCATGCTCCCACATAAGGAATAGCCCTCAGATCTTTAAATGACAATTTATTACCACCTCCGCGTTTAGCTGGCCTGCTACCGATATTGGTTTCGCTATAAAATTTTAACGGACTTACCTGCGATAAATAATCAGCAAAGTAAGGGTGATTCTTCAGTGAGGTATATTTTATAAAACTTTCATTCGCCAGTTCTTCCAACAATGATTCTTCATCTTTTTCAAGCGTAATATCCCGGTTATTAAACAGATCGTTGGATATACCTGCATGCAATAATTGCTCAATGTTAAATTGGGCCGCATCCACGGTACCAAAGTTGGAACTTACGGTTTGTCCCTGTACTGTCAACTGAATTTCCTTATTGGAAATGTTTTGTCCCATTGAGGCGTAAAACTTATGCGTTTTACCACCGCCTCTTGATGGCGGCCCACCACGACCATCAAAGAAAACTACCTCAATACCATACTCCTTCGAGATAGCGCTTAACTCTTCTTTTGCTTTGTAAATACTCCAGTTAGCCATCAGGTATCCGCCATCTTTTGTGCCATCACTAAAGCCCAGCATAATCGTTTGGCGCTTATTTCTTTTGCTTAGGTGAGCGTCGTATATTTCATTCGAGTACAATGTTTGCATTACATTAGCCGCATGTTGAAGATCATCTACAGTTTCAAACAAAGGGACGATATCTATGCTCATCGACTCTTTTTGCCAGCCACATAACAGAAACAATCCAAACACTTCCAATACATTTAAAGCGCTATTGCACTGGCTGATGATGTACCTGTTGCAACCAGCCTCGCCGTTAAAATCCTGAATGGATTTAATGGCCTTTATGGTTGCAATGGTATCGATGGTTAATTCATTTTCAAAAGGTTCATCGCTAACGGTCTTTGTTACACTGGTTAACAGTGCTATTTTTTCATTGGATGAAAGATTGGCGTAATCTGGTGTTATAGCGCCGGATTTGGCTGCAATCTCCCCAAGCACATTGCCATGTATAGTGCTTTCCTGTCTCACATCAAGTGAAGCAAAGTGCAATCCGAAAACATTTACTTTATTGATCATGTTTTCAATCAGGTGAAGGAATAAACTATTGTGCTTATAAATGAGTATTTCTTTTATCCTTAAAAGCGAATTTAAAATGTCAGCTTTATTTAAAGGGGTACGCTGCCCGGGGATAAAGATATTGTTGTACATATCTTTTTCCAGTTCAATTAAAATGGATTCTACCCCGTCAAACGTGAGCCTGCGCCTGATTCTTCTTATTTCGAGATAATATGATTTAATGATACCGCCCCTAAGTGCATCGGCTACTTTTAATGTGGTTGCCGCTTTTACAAACGGGTTACCATCTCGATCTCCGCCTGGCCAAAAGCCCATTTGGATGATCGGGTTTTTATCGTCCACAGCTTCCGGAAACTGATTTTTTAAGAACGAAATAATTCTTCCGGCGGCAGGGTAAAATATATGCTCCAGGTACCAGATGAGGTTCATGGCCTCGTCGTATGGGGTTGGTTTTTGTTTTTTAAAGAAAGGCGTTTTGCCCAATTGCTGCAAAAACATATTGATTTGTACCGCATTGTTTTCCGCTAAAGCATTGGATAAATCGTTGATGATGCCCAACACGGAGCCAGGATAAAACTGGGTCGGGTGTGCAGTTAGTACCAATCGGATCGCAAAGGTTTTTAGCTTCTCTTTCAATTCATCCTGTTTGTGCTGCTCGATTACCTCACTTTCCAGGTGTTTTAGTGTACCAACCCCGCCAGTATCATGCACTTCTTTAAAACCTGCATCTTCCAATGCATCAAACAATACAACCTGTCGTTCGATGTATTGAATGAAGCGGAACAAAAGGTCCAGTCTTTCCTGCGGTTGTTTATAAATAGTATGTTTCGAAAAAAAGTCTTCAAGGATTTCCGTTGGGCTTTGCTTTTTTTTGTAGCCTTCTTCACAATTATTCAATAAAAGCGATAATAAGATGCCGGTTTTTTCTATCCGGTGAAAAGGAAGTGATGTGAAAAGACTGTTGTACAACTGAAACTTAAGTCCAATCAAATTTTTAAAATGCTGCAACCCGCTTGTTGACTGATGATCCATAATTCAATAATTTTTAATAAAATGTGACAATGCTGGCAGCAAACACAAGTAAAGCATGAAAATACCTCAAATTTTTTAAATACATGAGTTCAAATATAATTAAAACGCTAATTTAGCGGAATTAAAAAGTGGTACAAGTGAATTTACATATCATCTTCCGTAAGCATTTCGCAGCATCAACCGGTACTTATACCAGCATTACATTTACATCTGCGATTACCCGTTAAGGGTGAGCTACTTTATATCATCAATGGGCAACAGGCTTTACTTCAATCAAAATAATATTGATTTTTACTATTTACATTTACACACAAAAAATAAGTCATGCAGGTTTTAAAGTTTGGAGGCAGTTCAGTTAAGAACGCAGAGAATATAAAGAAGGTGATCGCCATCGTGAGCGAAAAAGTAAAAAAGGATAAAACGATCGTTGTTGTATCAGCATTGGGTGGCATTACGGATATTTTATTGTTGTGCAGCAAGCTTGCCTCGGAAGGCAATGAGTTATACAAAGAAAAATTGATGGAGGCCGAGCAACGACATTTGCAAACCGTGAAAGAATTGATTCCCATTACGCAGCAAAGCCGTGTGTTGAGCATGGTAAAAACGTTGTGCAATGAAATTGAAGATATCTGCAATGGCATTTTTTTATTGGGCGAATTATCGGAGCGTACCAAGGATCGGATTGTGAGTTATGGAGAAATTTTGTCCTCATCAATTATCGCAGCCCGTTTTAAAACTGAAATGGAAAACAGCGATTGGAAAGATTCAAGAGAAATCATTATCACCAATTCCAACTTCGGCGCAGCAGCGGTAGACTTTGCAGCAACCAATCAAAAAGTAAGCGATTTTTTTAACATAGCTACGGCTGAATTATTTATTTTACCTGGCTTTATTTCATCGAATGCCAACGGTACAAATACCACTTTGGGCAGAGGGGGTTCGGATTATACCGCGGCTATCATTGCGGCTGCTTTGGATGCCGATGTGCTGGAAATATGGACGGATGTTTCGGGTATGATGACTGCTGATCCAAGATTGGTAACCAATGTAAAAATCATTCCACAGATATCCTACCAGGAGGCGATGGAGCTTTCTCATTTTGGTGCTAAAGTCATTTACCCGCCTACCATACAACCGGTTAGCAGCAAGGGTATTCCAACCTGGATTAAGAATACATTTGCTCCCGAAGATTTAGGGACGGTAATACAAAAAGAATCCACCTTAAATGGTAATAGCATTCGTGGTATTTCAAGTATCAATAGCATTTCACTGTTGAGTCTGGAAGGTAGCGGCATGGTAGGCATTCCGGGTTTTTCTAAAAGACTTTTTGAATCACTGGCGGCTAAAAAAATCAATGTTATCCTTATTACACAAAGTTCTTCGGAGCATTCAATTTGTGTAGGTATTGATACAGTAAATGCAGACGAAGCCAAGCGCACAATTGACGAGGCTTTTGCTTATGAAATTGAAACAAAAAAAGTGGACCCGATTATTGTAGAGAATGAATTGGCGATCATAGCATTGGTGGGTGATAATATGAAAAGTCATCCTGGCATCAGTGGTAAAATGTTTGGCAATCTTGGCCGCAATGGAGTAAACGTAAGGGCCATTGCACAAGGTTCATCCGAAAGAAATATTTCTGCAGTCATTTCAAAGCAGGATGTAAAAAAGGCGATCAATGTATTGCACGAAGAATTCTTTGAAACCGTTTACAAAGAAGTGAATTTGTTTATTGCAGGTGTGGGAAATGTGGGTAGTAAACTGGTGGCACAAATTTCAAAACAACAGCAATATCTTCAGCAAAAGCTGCACCTTAGAATAAATGTAGTGGGACTAGCCAACAGTAAAAAAATGCTGTTTAATGATGAAGGAATTGATCTGAATAACTGGAAAGAGTTGCTGGCCAATGGTTATGCCATGAATATGCAGGACTTTATAGACACCATTCTAGCAAAAAACTTACGGAATGCTGTATTCGCTGACGTTACCGCCAACGAGCTGGTAGCTTCCTGCTACGACCAGTTTCTGGAAAAAAGCATCTCGGTAGTGGCTTGTAATAAAATCGCTTGTTCATCCAGCTATGCTTATTATACTAAACTTAAAAAACTGTCTACTGAATACAATGCACAATTTATTTTCGAAACCAATGTAGGCGCCAGTTTGCCAATTATTGTTTCACTGAACGATTTGTTGCGGAGTGGTGATAAGGTGCATACGATGGAGGCAGTTTTAAGTGGCACATTGAATTTTGTTTTCAATAACTATGATGGTAAAAAAAGTTTTGCATCGGTAGTAAAACAGGCGCAGGACGACGGTTACACAGAACCGGATCCTCGACTTGATTTAAGCGGTAAAGATGTGATGCGTAAAATAATGATTCTGTCCCGTGAAGTCGGCGAGAAGATGGAGATGGAAGATATCGTCAATAATACATTTATGCCGGTGGAATGTATGCAGGGTTCAGTGGCCGATTTTTACCAGTCGATGGAGGTGCATGAGCCTCACTTTAAAAAATTGTATGAAGAAGCCGCCGCTGCCGGAAAAAAGTTAAAGTTTGTTGCAAAATACGATCATGGAAAAGCTTCGGTGGGTTTGCAGCACATTGATCCGCAGCATGATTTTTACCATTTGTATGGAAAGGATAACATCGTGCTTTTTTATACGGACCGTTATGTAGACCAGCCGTTGGTAATTAAAGGAGCCGGTGCTGGTGCAGACATTACTGCGTCGGGCGTTTTTGCAGACATTATCAGAACAGGGAGAATATAAGCCAAAGCTTCCGCAACAAAGTGTGTTGGAAGATGGCCCTAAATAATTGAATTATGAATTCTAGTAAACAGGAAATTAAAGCAGTCAGTCTTAAATCACCCAGGCTTACTGGCAATACCATTGTAAAAGTATTGGCACCAGGAACAGTGGCGAACCTCGTTTGTGGTTTTGATGTTTTGGGGATGTGTTTAAATGAACCGAACGATTTGATGGAAGTTAAATTGCTGGATGAAAAAAAAATAATCATACACAGTGCCGACGGCTATCCGTTGCCGACAGACCCTGCACAAAATACAGCCGGGGCGCCGTTAATTGAAATGATCAATGAACTGGATATACCCCTGGGCTTTGAAGTAACCATTCATAAGCGGATAAAGCCCGGCAGTGGTATTGGTTCCAGTGCCGCAAGTGCAGCGGGTGCTGTAGTAGCAGCCAATCATTTACTTGGCAATGTATTTCCAAATAAAGATCTGGTACGGTTTGCCATGTTTGGTGAAAAAGTTGCTTCAGGTGTTAAACATGCCGATAATGTGGCGCCTTGTATTTATGGCGGCATTACCTTAATTCGCAGCATTCTTCCGCTCGATATTATTTCAATTCCTTCACCGGATCTTTTTGTTACCATTGTGCATCCGCAAATAGAAGTGCGTACCAAAGATGCCCGGCAAATTTTGCGGAAGGAAGTGTTGCTAAAAGATGCCATCCGGCAATGGGGCAATATCGCCGGGCTTGTTGCCGGTTTTATGAGCAATGATCTTGATTTGATCGGCCGCTCTTTGGAAGATGTAATCATCGAGCCGGTAAGAAGTATTTTAATTCCGGGCTTTGATGAAGTTAAAACCAGGTGTAAAGAAGCGGGTGCTTTGGGCGGTGGTATTTCTGGTTCCGGCCCATCAATTTTTATGCTAAGCCGGGATGAAGCCACTGCAATAAAAGTGCAAACAGTGATGCAGGAAATTTACAACCGCATAGGGTTGGATTTTCATACGCATGTCACCACCATCAATAAGACCGGCGTGAAAATCCAGCCGGATTAAATTCTGCAAAGGTTTCGCAGGCAGCATAGGTCGAACCAATTCTCAATTTTTTAATTATCAATTATAATGCAATATTTCAGTACCAATCATCAATCTCCAAAAGTAGATTTCAAAGAAGCTACCATCAATGGACAGGCACCTGATAAAGGGCTGTACTTTCCGGAAAGGATACCTGAGGTTTCAAAAGAATTGATTGATAATATTAACCAATATTCAAACGAAGAAATTGCCTTCCAGGTGATGCAGCCTTATGTGGGCGATACGATTCCTGAAGCGGAGTTGCGCAGCATAGTAAGTGAAACCATTAACTTTGATATACCGCTGGTGAAGGTGACAGATCGCATCGCTTCATTGGAGTTGTATCACGGACCCACACTGGCTTTTAAAGATATTGGGGCCCGTTTCATGAGCAGGTGCCTGGGATATTTTGTAAAAGAACAACAGCAAAAAGTAACCGTGCTGGTAGCAACATCCGGCGATACGGGCGGTGCTGTGGCCAATGGTTTTTATGACGTAGATGGCATAGAAGTAGTAATCCTTTATCCTTCAGGAAAAGTGAGTTCTGTGCAGGAAAAACAATTGACAACACTGGGTAAAAATATTCATGCACTGGAAGTAGCCGGTACTTTTGATGATTGCCAGCAAATGGTCAAGCAGGCATTTACAGATGAAACACTCAAAGAAAAATTATTCCTTACATCGGCCAACTCTATCAACGTGGCCCGTTGGTTACCACAGCAATTGTATTATTTCTTTGCATACAAGCAATGGACGGATAAAAACAATCCACCGGTGATAGCAGTTCCAAGTGGTAATTTTGGAAATATTTGTGCAGGTATTCTGGCGCATATTTCCGGGTTACCAGTAAAGCATTTTATTGCCGCCTGCAATGCAAATGACGTGGTGCCGGATTTTATGGTTACTGAAAAATATCAACCAAAGAAATCAGTGGCAACCATCTCCAATGCGATGGACGTTGGTAATCCAAGCAATTTCATCCGGATACTGGAATTGTTTCACCATGAGTTTAAATCGTTGCAACATATTTTTAGCAGTTGTAGTATTTCTGATGATGAAACAAAGGCTACACTGCGAGCAGTTTATCAAACCCAGCAGTATTTATTAGATCCGCATGGAGCAGTCGGGTTCCTTGCTTTAGAGCGATATTTGGAACAACATCCAGATCAAAAAGGGATGGTTTTGGAAACAGCACATCCCGTAAAGTTTTATGATGTAGTAGAGCCCGTAATTGGTGAAGCGGTGTCCATACCCGAAACCATCCAACAACAATTGATGCTGGAAAAAAGGAGTATCAAAATAAATGCAGACGGGGAATTGTTGAAGGCATTTTTGTTGCAGTTGTAAATTATGCGTTAGGCCTTGGTCTTAAATCTTTTTCTTCGGTAGGCAGATTACCCATATCGCATTTTAAGATAGCTCGTTATTTTTTTACAGATTTTAGGATTCTTAAGAAATGGAAAACTATATGAAGCCATAGTTAGTAGTATAATGCTTTTTGATTCTATTCAACAAACGGATATAAACAAGTAATTTTAATACTTATCATAGCCAATCATCCGATAATAAAATGATTACAAAAATTGAAATAGATGGATTTAAAACATTCAGCAATTTCCAAATGGAATTTGCTCCCCTAACTATTATTGCCGGAACCAATGCATCTGGAAAGACTAATTTGTTTGATGCAATGCAATTATTAAGTAGAATCGTTGATATTGATTTGAAAACTGCATTTAGTGAGCAAAGAGGTAATGCAAGCGAGCTTTTTACACAGTATGAAAATGATTCAACAGCTTCTGAAATGTCGTTTGCTGTTGAACTATTGCTGGATAAAAACATTAAAGACAAATTTGGCGGCACAGCTTTGCTTAAATATACACGACTTAGATATGAGATAAAAGTGAGGCAAATTCTGAATGAACGTGGTGTTCAGGATTTGATAATCGTATCAGAATCATTAAATCCAATCAGACATGATGAGGATAAATGGATTGGCATTTATATTCAAAAGAAGGTTTTGGAAAAGTGGAGACCCAAAGTGGTGACTGGTAAAAGAGGAGTTGCTTATATAGATACTGATGATGATCGTGTAAATTTGAGACAAGATGGAAAGGGGGGAATTAAAAAGGAGTTTTCTTTGAACAATATCAACCAGGCAATTTTAAGTGTAGTCAATTCAGTGGACTTCCCTCATGCCCTTGCGGCTAAAGAAGAAATAAAGAGTTGGCGTTTTTTGCAACTTAATCCAGAAGACTTACGCCAACCCAGTTCTTATCTTGCAAAAGATAATATTACTCAGACAGGGCAGAATCTTGCTGCCGCTGTTCACCGTATAAAAAATGAAGATCCGGGTTTATTAAAGCAAATTACTCGTCGATTAAATGCATTGCTTCCTGGTATTACATCCGTTGAAGTATTAGACGATAAAGTAGGGAAACAATTTGTATTACAGGTGGAAACACAAGGAGGAAGAGTATTTACGTCCAGAGTATTATCTGAAGGTACATTGCGGTTACTGACTTTGTGTGTATTCCTGTATGATAAAGATTATAAGGGGTTATTATGTTTTGAAGAGCCAGAAAATGGAGTACATCCTGCTCGTATGAAATTAACTGCAGAGTTGTTGCTTGATTTAGTTACTCATTTTGAAAATAGTGAAGATCAGGAATTAAGTCAAGTTATAGTAAACACTCATTCACCAGTATTAGTTGGAGAGACTTTTAAATTAGCAAGCCAAAATGTTTGTCGAATTTGGCTATCACAATTAGTTACCCATATTGCAATTCTCGGTGGTAAAAAGCAAAAAATACAGGTAACAAAAATGCTCCCTGTTGTAAAGGGAACAACCCAGCTAGCTATTGATTTTTCAGAGAATGAGCGGAAATTGACTTTGTCGAATGTGGTTGACTATTTGCAAAATGCCCATTTTGATCAGGAAATTCAAAAAATTGAAACAAGTGAGTAATATATTAACTATTGCCTACACAACTGAAGGTTCAACAGATCAAAGGTTTTTAAAATCAATTATTATAAAAGTATTTGAAGAAGTGGCCTTTGGTTGCGAAGGAAGTATTGATGTGTTTGATCCTGTTTTTATTAGGTTACCTAAAAAAGACGATTTTGTAAGTAATCTCCTGGCGGTGGCTGCAGAGGCCCATAAGATTGGCATAAATGTGCTCTGTGTTCATGTTGATGCCGATAATAATAGCGATGAACAAGTCACCCATTTTAAAGTAAACCCAGCATTCTCGGCTATTGAAAATCAGAATGACAATATCAGTTGCAAAAATTTAGTCGCCATTATACCAATACATATGACTGAAGCATGGATGCTCGCAGACAAGGATTTATTAAAAGATGAAATTGGAACGGATATGTCAAATGCTGATTTGGGAATTAACAGAACTCCCGAGTCGATAGCAGATCCCAAAAAATATATTGAGAGTGCTTTAAATATTGCGCAGGCTCATTTGCCCAAACGGAGAAAGAAAATTCACATTGAAGATTTATATCAACCAATCGGGCAAAAGGTGGCGATTGGAAAACTTGAAGTTCTTCCTTCATTTAATAAATTCAAATTGTCAGTCGAAGAAGCTTTAAGGAAATTAAACTTCTTAAACTGAATTCTCTTTTATTAAAGTTGTGAATAAACAAGCATTAAAATGTTTTTTGCTTTATTGTCAATTAGCTGGAAACTTTAATATTTGCAGGTAAAATTTTTTTTTTGAATTCATTTCGATTCAGCATAATTATTTTAGTTTTAACTACCTCGGAAATTTTAATTTATAAAAATATCATGAATGCTATAAAAAGGACATTCCTTAAAATTCTGATTATTTTATCTGTACTCTACCTTTTATTGCTGATTCCCGACTCAAATAATTCGGCCATCATTAAGGCAACTGAAAGACCTTTTACCTGGAACAAGGATGCGCTGTGGCTACAATTGGAAAATGATTTTAAAAATGCGCAACTTCAACCCACACAGAAAATCGACTCAGTGATCCGAGGCTTATTTTCACTTGAAGAATCGTTGTATAATAAAATTCAATCTGGTAACCGCTCCTTCGTCGATTCAAACTTTACCGATATTGCCGGCAACTTTTTTTCCTTGGCTTCCCTTGTTGCGGCCCAACCATCGCATCGGGATTCATTTGTGAATTTGTATAATAAAATTCGCAGCAACATCAAGTTTCAATCCAAGCAATGGGATATCAATCAAAAAGAAGTCCGCAATCATCTGTACCAGCAATTGTATGGAATGCGGGCTGCTGTGGAAGAGGTTTTGTTACAAGCGGATAGCCTTCCATTTGAGCCTGGCATGCTGGTAAAAGATGAACCATCGGCTACACCATCCACCACCATTTTTGGTATCAAAGTTCATAGCGGCGACTTATTGGTTTCAAGGGGTGGGGCAGAAGTGTCGGCATTGATTTCACGAGGTAATGATTACCCTGGTAATTTTTCGCATGTGGCTTTGATTTATGTAGATGAAGAAAATACACCGTATTTAATTGAAGCGCATATTGAGAAAGGTGTTGCAATTGCTTCGGCTGAACAATACATCAACGACAAAAAACTGCGTTTCATGGTGCTGAGGCCGGCAACTGATTTGGCTCAGTTAAAAATAGATCCAATGCTTCCCCATAAGGCGGCCAGGTATGCTTTTGATGAAGCCAATAAGCGCCATATTCCTTACGACTTCAAAATGAATTTTGCAGATTCTTCTGCCATGTTTTGTTCGGAAGTTGGGTCTTATGCCTACAGGAAAAACGGCATTAAGTTATGGCAGGGTGTATCTACCATTTCATCGCAGGGAGTTGTAAACTGGTTGCATGCATTTGGGGTAGAGAATTTTGTTACACAAATGCCGGCTGACCTGGAGTATGACCCACAGCTTAGCATAGTTGCAGAATGGCGCAATCCCGAAACCTTGTTTAAAGATCACCTGGATAATGCTGTAATGGATGTGTTGTTGGAAGAAGCAGATAAAGGACGGGAAATCAACTATTCAATCCTACAGTTACCAGTGGTGAGGGTGGTGAAGGGTTGGTGCATGTTGAATAATCTGTTTGGAAAACCTGCCATCATCCCTGAAGGCATGAGTGCTACGCAGGCTTTAAAAAATCAATATTTTGTAGCGATGTACGGTAATTTAAGCAAAGCCACCAAACTATTGAGTGATCAGTTTATAACGGAAAAGGGATACAAACCGCCTTACTGGCAGTTGGTAAATCTTGCACGAAAAGCGAATAAGGAAATGGTTGCCCATTAATTGGCGATAGCCTGTTCTTCAATTTCATCCATACTGATGCCAGAATGGCTTTCATCATAGACACATTCACCATTTTTGATCAAAAGTACCTGCGGCGATTCGTGAGATACGGAAAATTCTTCAGCGATTCTGTTTGAAATGTCCCTGTTTTTAATCAGATCAAGAAAATAAAAATCTACATTTTCAGGCGGCTTGCTTCTTTCCAGACGGCTTTTAGCTACCCCACTAATGGAGCAACGAGTACTATGTTTAAAAATTAGCTGGGGTTTAACTTTTGATTGGTCCTTTATTTCAGCTAATTGTGACACATTGGTCAAATCTATCCAATTCATTGGTTGTTTTTAGTGAATGATGCCTGCTGTTCCGGGGCAGCCTGTACCTCTTCTGCTAGAACCGCAAGACGACATAATCATGACTCCTGCACTTAGCATGATGGCAAATAACAAAATCTTTTTCATAATAATAGGGGTTTATTTGATTGTATCTCTATTTTTGCTTTGCAAATATACCAAACTCTTTCTTTAGCGCCTAAATGATAGCAATTTCAGTATTAAAAGTTATCTTGCCTGCATTCTACTTGTTACCAAGCCGGTATATTGAAAAACATAGTGATACAAACTGTTTTTTGTGCAATTTAGTATCTGATTCAATAAATAAATTTTCAATCCAGTTATAAAATATATTAAAATAAAAATCTAAAATGTCCTTACAACTAGCCCGTCCGATTGCTTTTATTGATTTGGAAACTACCGGTGTAAATCTTTCTACTGACAGGATCGTAGAAGTTGCCATGATAAAAATTTTACCTGACGGAACAAGACAGGTAAAGCGAAAACTGATCAATCCCGGAATACCCATTCCGCAGCAAACTACCGACATTCATGGTATTACAAATGAAATGGTAAAAGATGCTCCTACCTTTAAGCAATGTGGAAATGAGCTAAAGCAGTTCATTGAAAATTGCGACATGGGTGGCTACAATAGCAATCGTTTTGATATACCTATGTTAATGGAAGAGTTTTTGAGAGCAGGTATGGATGTTGATTTAAGTACCCGCCGTATGATAGATGTGCAACACATTTTTTATACCATGGAACCTCGTACACTAACAGCGGCCTATAAATATTACTGTGAGAAGGAGTTGATAGATGCTCACAGCGCCGAGGCGGATGTGAATGCGACCATTGATGTTTTATTATCTCAGATTAAGCGTTATCCACAGTTGGGAAATTCAATTGATACCATTCTTGGAACCATCGGAGAAGATAAGGTGGTGGATTATGCCCGTCGTTTTTTGTTTGATGCGAAAGGAGTAGAGGTATTTAATTTTGGGAAACATAAAGGCAGACCAGTCGTGGATGTGTTAAAGGCTGAGCCTCAATATTATGACTGGATGATGCGAGGTGATTTTCCGCTGCATACCAAACAAAAACTCACTGAAATCTTAAATCGTACCCTGTTAAAGAATAACTAAATCAGGAGGTTATAAAATTTGTTGAAAAACATGTAAGGGACAATTTGTAAATTCGTCAAAATAGACTAAAAACGTTATTGGAAAAAGTAGTCATCATACCAACTTACAACGAAAAAGAGAACATTGAGAAAGTGATCGCTGAGGTAATTGGTTTGCATCAAAACTACAATGTTTTAATCATTGATGATGGATCTCCCGATGGCACTGCTGCAATAGTTAAAAGCCTGTTTAGTAAATATCCCCAACAATTATTTCTGGAAGAGCGTACCGGTAAACTTGGACTCGGCACAGCTTACATTCATGGCTTTAAATGGGCATTGGAAAAGGGTTATCAGTATATTTTTGAAATGGACGCAGATTTTTCGCACAATCCAAAAGATCTTGAAAGGCTTTATCTTGCTTGTAAAAACGGTGCTGGTGTGGCAGTGGGTTCAAGATATGTAAAAGGTGGAGGTGTTCAAAACTGGCCTGCCAATCGAATTGCGTTATCAAAAGGAGCATCTATTTATACACGCCTCATTACCTGGATGCCGGTACGTGATCCAACTGCAGGGTTTGTATGCTATAAAAGGGAAGTATTGGAAACCATTAATTTGTCCCAAATAATTTTTGTAGGGTATGCGTTTCAGATAGAAATGAAATTTGCTTCATGGAAGTTAGGTTTCAAAATTACTGAGGTTCCCATCACCTTTATTGACCGGCAAATGGGTGAAAGTAAAATGAACAAAGGGATTGTAAAAGAAGGGATATTGGGCGTATTAAAATTACGCTGGATGAGTATGTTCATAAACTACCGCAATAAAGTAAAGAATACTTATTCTAAAGATTCAGTAACCTATCCAAATCAGACGGTTTTACTGGATTCAACAAAATAGCAATCTTCTTAAAATGGCTACCTTCTATTCCATTATAAATCAGGAACCTGGTGACTGGTTATTTTCAAAATAGTTGTCATTATTTTTTTTCAATTCTCCGGTTCGACTGGCAATGATTTTTCAGATCATTTTTTCTTTCCTTCTTATTCTAAAAGGAAAATACACACACAAGGTTTAATCAGTATAGTGTTATCGACAAGGTTTATTTACTTAAATGCCGGATGAAATTGCTGCAAGGTTGTTCGTAGAAATTCTCTGTCTAAATGGGTGTAAATTTCCGTCGTAGTAATGCTTTCGTGCCCAAGCATTTCCTGCACCGCACGTAAATCGGCACCGCCTTCTACCAGGTGTGTTGCAAATGAATGACGGAAGGTATGTGGAGAGATCGTCTTTTTAATATTCGCTTTTCGAGCCAGGTCTTTGATTATTAGAAATATCATCACCCTAGAGAGCTTACTGCCCCTGCGGTTTAAAAATAAAATGTCTTCATTACCTTGCTTTACATTGGCGTGTACTCGAATTTGGTTACGATAGATATTGATGTACTTGATTGCATCACTACCGATTGGTACCAGTCTTTCCTTATCACCTTTACCAATAACCCTTACAAACCCCAAATCAAGATGCAGGCAACTGATCCGCAGGTTTACAGCTTCTGTTACCCGTAATCCGCAACTGTACAGGGTTTCAAGAATTGCCTTGTTCCTTCCGCCTTCGGGTGTACTTAAATCGATGCTGTCGATCATGGATTTAATTTCATCAAAACTCAGAATATCTGGTAGTTTTCTTGTCAGCTTCGGCGACTCAAGCAGGGTTGCGGGATCCACCGTAATGATTTGTTCCAGCAGACAATACTTAAAAAAACTTCTCAATCCCGATATGATTCTCGACTGCGATCCCGCTGTCATCCCCAACTCGCTGATCCATTGAATAAAAGATTCCAAATTCTTTAAATCAATCTCACCTGGGCTTTTCAATTGGCCTGTGTGTTGTATCCATGTAGTCAGCTTTTCAATGTCGTGCAGGTAGGCATCTACCGAATTGTCACTTAGCGATTTTTCTAATTGTAAATATGCCTTGTATCCTTTTTTATATGCTTCCCACATTTTATAATTCTAAAATTTAAAAATTCGAAAATGTAACCTAAGTTGTCCAGAGCGTATTTAAAATTGTAGCAACCCGGTGCAGGATTGTCAACCTTTTTTAAGTGGTTTTTAGTAGAAAAGAACCTGACAAGGTTGGCAACCCTTCCGACAATTTTAAATGCACCCGTTGTCCAGAATGTCAACAACGATACATTCAGCAAGAGTAAATGAAATGGTTTGAATCAATGGTTATTCCTCATGCGAAAGACGCTAAAAACCAGTGTCCAAATACTATATTGTAAAATTTTACATTCTTGTAAAAGGTTTCCTTATTTTCGTTTGAACAAACCCAATACTGATCTAAAAAATGATAGTAAACCTTCGTTCGTTCAAACAAAAAGTACGATACCACAAAAAATCATTCAAGTCATTTTTAACTAAGTTAGAAAAAAATCCACCAAAAGATTTACATAAACTAATGGAAGTAGTAGATAAGGAAGTTTGGGCTGAAATAGATTGCCTCACTTGTGGAAATTGCTGTAAAAAAATGACCCCTACTTTTTCCGTGAAGGACATTAAACGTATTTCAACTCACTTCGAAATGACACCCATTGCGTTTAAAGAAAAATGGCTAACCTATGACAAAAAGGATGATGACTGGCAAAATAAAAAGCAACCCTGCCAGTTTTTAAATCTAACGGATAATAAATGTTCCATATATCCCATCCGCCCTTCGGACTGCTCTGGCTTTCCACATCTTACCAAAAAGAAAACGGTCGATTACATACATGTACACAAGCAAAACATACAGTATTGCCCGGCAACCTATAAAATGGTGGAAAAAATGAGGGGTTTGTTACAGGCGGTAAAATAGGCTAATGTGCTAATGAGCTAATGAGCTAATGTACTAATGTGCTAATTTGCTAATGAGCTAATGTGCTAATGAGCTAATGTGCTAATGTGCTAATGTGCTAATGTGCTAATGTGCTAATGAGTTAATCATCTACTGATATCTCAGAGAGGTTTAGTTGATTCGAAGAGAAGTGCTTACAAATAAACGTCTTCAATGAAAAAATATTCAACCGGCTCGTTTTTTAAAATTAAGATAGAAAGGATGTCGAATTGGATGCGTTTCCATTGCGGATAGAGGTAAAGGTATTCTTCTGCGGCGTTGATAAGATTTTGAATTTTCTTTTCACCCACCTTGTCTTCGGGTAAACCATAGTTTTTGGTTCTCCTGGTTTTTATTTCTATAAAATGTAAAACAGTACCTTTTGCCGCAATGGCATCTACTTCCCATCGGGAATGTCGCCAATTTTGTTCTATTGTTGAATAGCCGTTCTCATTCAGCCACAATATTCCCAAAGCTTCGCCTATTTTTCCGGTAAGATTGTGTTTAGCCATTTTGGGTTAAATGTTTGTCAATCGGCACTGTTCTCCAACAACTCCTCATTGGTAGATCAAAGAATGGTTCATATAACGATCTTAGCCGAATTTTAAATATTGTTGTACAGAAATTTATTGCCTATTTTTGTTACTGTTAAATTATAAAGAATGAAGATAGACAAATCAATTGTGTTAAGTTTTGTTTTGCTGGTCCTGATCGCCTCTCTATACCGGATTATGCCTGGCAGGCCCTATGGTTTTGCTCCACAAATCGCCATGGCACTGTTTAGTGGCAGCATCGTCAAAGATAAAAAGTATGCGTTCCTTTTACCAATATTTTCTATGCTGTTTTCTGATATTATTTATGAAGTATTGTTCAACTTAAACTTGTCAACAATCGCTGGTTTTTATGGCGGACAATTGTTGAACTATATCTTGTTTGCGGCGGTAACTGTAATTGGCTTTTTAATTAAAAAACAAAATGTATTACACATAGTAGCTGGTTCTGTTGCCGGGGCTACTTTCTACTACATTGCCTCCAATTTAATGGTGTGGATGGGCGGTGGATTGGCGCTTAATAATTTACCCTATGCCAAAACATGGGATGGATTGATGGCCTGCTTTTATGCAGCACTGCCTTTTTATCAGGCAAGTTTGTATGCGACACTGTTCTTCAGTGCAATTTTATTTGGCGGATATTTTTTAATGACAAAATATGCCTTACGCAAACACATTGTTGCATAAACACGTATTTGTTTAAAATATAAAAAAGCCACTTGAAAGAGTGGCTTTTTTAGTAATGCTACGGTAACATAAAATATTGGTTCAATTTGTCACCCGATCTAACGGATCGTTAATTGTGAAGTATTGTGCATTAATATTCACCATACGGTCTATCGGATCACAATTCAATTTCATTTGCGTAAACTTTTGAAATTTTAATGGCTTTTAAAGATTTGGAAAAAAATTTTAAAGTGTATGAGCTGCGTTTTGATCCGATTGCCATAAAATTTAAAACAGTAACTGAAAAGTTGCTTCCCTGCCTGATTACATTGGTTATGGGTTTTGGTTCGGGAGCGACTCTCATATAGAAGAGCGACAAGATGAATAAAGTAGGAGTAGAATCCGTTCGGTTACACCTTGATAGATTTTTGAAATAGCAAGACGCTATTTTCATTTTTTTTCTTGATAAAACCATTCGGCTACGCTCAGGATAAAACAAAAAAATCAAGGCCCTAAAAACGCCGCAATAGCCTTATGATGTTTTAACGAAAAACAATTAATTAGTCATCATAAATTTCTTAAGTAAACGACATTGATTCACCATTCACCATTCACTATTCACGACTAACCCAACATTAGTTTGATTCCTCATATCCGGTGTCAATCAGTAAGCCTTTGCCATCTGCTGCTTCCGTTGCCAATGCATCACAGCGATTGTTGTGTGGATTGTTGGCATGGCCCTTTACCCAAACAAATTTGATAGATAAATTTTTTGCCAGTTCGTGGTATTTTTTCCAGAGATCTTTATTTTTTTTACCGCCCGCAAAATCTGTTTTGATCCAGGTTTTTAGCCATCCTTTTTCCACTGAATTTACCACATACTGACTGTCGGAATAAACTGTGATAGGCAGATCATTTTTTTTGATGGTTTCCAGTCCTGCAATTACTGCCAGCAATTCCATCCGGTTATTGGTGGTACGCCGGTATCCCTGCGATAATTCTTTGCGGTGTTTTCCCCACATCAATATGGTGCCATATCCACCCGGGCCGGGATTACCTCTTGATGAACCGTCTGTGTAAATTTGTATATGTTCCATTATTGTGATGAGAGATGAATGGTTGTTTTTACGTTTGCACAATTCAGCCGAAAAAAAATAACAAAAAACGAGCGGACCATTTTTCAATTAATTAGAAAAATCAATTCCTTGCGTCAGATTAAAAATTGTCATTTATAAATTGGCGCCAAAAATAATGGGTTATTCATAAACTTCACCCACTTAAAAAAATGTTTGTGAGTTACACTTGCATAACACCCGATTTAAACTCAGCAATATCTTTATTGTGATTGGCGGCCGTAATGGCTTCTGAAATAAGCATACGGGTTTGTATCGGATCAATGATATCATCTACCCATAAGCGTGCCGCTGCATAATAGGGGCTTGTTTGTGTTTGATAGCGCTGCATAATTTCGCTCAGCAGCTTTTCTTCATCAGCCGGTGTTATTTCTTTACCCTTTCCTTTTAGGGAAGCTACTTGTATTTGTAACAGCGTTTTCGCAGCCTGTTCACCACCCATCACAGCTATTTTAGCGGTTGGCCACGCATAAATAAATCGTGGATCGTATGCCTTGCCACACATGGCATAATTACCTGCCCCATAACTATTGCCAATGATAAAAGTAATTTTGGGAACCACGGAATTGGCCACTGCATTCACCATTTTAGCACCATCTTTTATAATACCGGAATGTTCGCTTCGGCTGCCTACCATAAAGCCGGTTACATCTTGTAAAAAAACAAGCGGTATCTTTTTCTGGTTGCAGTTCATGATAAAACGGGCTGCTTTATCGGCACTGTCATTGTATATCACGCCGCCCAGTTGCATCTCGCCTTTTTTGTTTTTCACAATCAGTCGCTGGTTGGCAACAAAGCCAACGGCCCAGCCATCCACACGGGCATAACCACAAACGATCGTTTTGCCATACTCCGCTTTAAACTGGTCAAAGCTGCCGGCATCGGTAATGCATTCTATAATTTCAACAACATTGTAAGGCCTGCTATTGCCTTCATTCATTACGCCGTAAATTTCATTCGCAGGTCTAGCGGGGGCTGTACTTGCAATCCGGTTAAAACCTGCATCTTCCCGTTTACCGAGTTTACTGATGATTTTTTTTATTTGATCCAGGCAATCCCTTTCGGTATCAAATTTATAATCCGCTATCCCACTGATGGCATTGTGTGTTTCTGCACCGCCAAGTGTTTCACTATCGGTGTCTTCGCCTATGGCCGCTTTTACCAGGTAAGGTCCAGCCAGATAAATAGAGCCATTGCCTTCCACCATCAGTGTTTCATCGCTCATGATAGGCAGGTAGGCACCACCTGCTACGCAGGGCCCCATTACGGCTGCGATTTGTGTAATGCCCATGGCACTCATACGGGCATTGTTGCGAAATATGCGGCCAAAATGTTCCTTATCCGGAAATATTTCATCCTGCATAGGCAGATATACACCTGCACTATCCACGAGGTAAATTACGGGCAATTTATTTTCCATCGCTATTTCCTGCATGCGTAAATTTTTCTTTCCGGTGATGGGAAACCATGCACCTGCCTTCACGGTTTGATCATTGGCTACTACTACACATTGGCGGCCACTTACATAACCAAGTCCACTAACGGTGCCGCCTGCAGGGCAACCGCCTTGTTCGGCATACATTTCATATCCGGCAAAAGCACCTATTTCTATAAACGGCTTATCATCGTCGCAAAGCCAACTGATTCTTTCCCTGGCAGTGAGTTTGTTTCGTTCCCGTTGTTTTTCAATGGCCTTTTTTCCGCCACCTTCATAAATTGTTTCAAGGTGCTGCCTTACCTGGCTCCAGGCAAGTTTCATTACATCTTCGTTTTTGTTGAATGAGTTATCCATATAGCATTGATTTTTGTTAATGTGCATCCGCCCAAAAATGAGCGTTGACTGTCTCCCGCTGTTAATCGCTTGCTGACCTTAATGGTGATACATCCGTTTTAAAAAACCGTATCATTTCTGTAAATCAAAAATAGACCTTTGGTGTGAACGAAACGAATATTAAATGGTGGGGAGATATCTACCGAAATCACAATTGTAAAAAGTTGAAAATAAATATCAATATCAATATGCTTCGATAAAAAAAGATATAAACAGTTGCATAATTGAAAAATTATCTCAATTTTTGGATATCCTAAGTAACTCCCGTTTTCTCTATTGAAGTAGCTTACTTAACTGGTTGGTTTCAAATTAAACGTTGTATTTATTTTTAATAATTTTTTAAAACTCATTTTATGATGTCAAGTCAATTAAGTTGTCTTAAAAAAATGCGTGCTGTTCCTATTGTTGTGTTGCTGTTTGTTTTTAATAGTTGCTATTCTTACCGGGTTGCAACGCAGGCGCAGGCAGGCACTGAAACATCCGGTACGATGACGGCGCATTCCCTTTTTTGGGGACTTGTAAAGAAGCCCGTCGAAATTCATACGCCTGTTTGCGACTCTTTGGGCGTAAACGGTGTGGCTGAGGTAACGATGAAAACAAATTTTGGCTATGCGTTAATTACCGTTGTTACGCTCGGTATCTGGAGCCCAATGCAGGTAGAATGGAAATGTAGTAAGCCATGTAAAAAATCAGGTATCTTATAAATCAATCGTTATGATAAATGTTAAAACCGGAAAAAAAGAGTGGGAGAACAGACATGAAATTTTTGTAGAGAAAATAAAAGACATGTACATCGTTGGTAACGAGCCCGACCTGGATGCACTGGATAGTTACAATGATACCACCAGGGGGCTTCAGGGGCTGGTGAAGGAAGCCATAGCAAATGATACCACATTAAGAACAGTGGGAGCCGGATGGTCGTGGACAAAAATTGCTACATCAAAGGATGGAATCATGATTGATACAAAGCAACTCAATACAACCATGCGGATTTCGGTACAAAGTGTAGTGGCAGATTATGCAGGTGATATTGATAAGCTGCTGTTTGCGCAGTGTGGTAGTGGCGTGTGGGAGCTTAGTAAAGAGCTGCGTTCTAAAAATTTATCTTTAAAAACTTCGGGTGCCAGTAACGGCCAAACAATAGTAGGGGCGATGTCAACTGGTGCTCATGGTTCTTCGTTGGATGTAGGTGGTGTGCAGGATTATATTTTGGGGATGCATATTATTGTAGGGCCCAACAGGCATATTTGGCTCGAAAAAAAATCAGCTCCGGTAGTGTCCGATTCTTTTATTCAAAAATTGCAGACTGAGTTGGTGCAGGATGACGATTTGTTTTATGCAGCGCTGGTAAGCTTTGGAAGTTTTGGTATTATTCACGGAGTACTGGTAGAAGCGGAGGATCTGTTTTTGTTGGAAACCCATATGCAACAATTGCCCTACGATGATTCTCTTAAACAGTTGATGTCAACACTCGATTTCAGTAATGCAAATTTACCCAACGGTAATGAACGCCCGTTCCACTTTTCAGTTTCCATCAATCCTTACAATCTTAAGAAAGGCGTTTATGTTCATTCATTTTATAAAAGACCTTACCACGAAGAGTATAAAAGACCAACACCCAATGATGCAGGCATTGGTCCGGGCGATGATGCACCCTGTTTTATCGGTAAACTCACCAGTGTAATTCCGGCATTGGTGCCCGGCATTGTAAATAAATTATTGGGAGGCGTTTATAAGCCATTTAAAAAACAGTATGGAACATTGGGGGAAATATTTAGCAATACTACCTTACATGGAAAGCTATTGAGCGCAGCAATCGGGCTTCCCTTGAACCAGGTGACGAGGGTTACGGATATACTATTCGAAATCAATAAAACGCATGGACCTTTTGTTGGACTATTTGCTTATCGGTTTATTAAAAAATCCCAGGCTACATTGGCATTCACCCATTTTGAGTATACCTGTATTCTTGAGTTGGATGGCGCCTATTCTGAAGCTACCAAAGATTTTTATCATACCGTATGGCAGCGGCTCGATGACGAAAATATTCCGTTTAGTTTTCATTGGGGTAAAATGAATGAACTGGATTTTGGCAGGATTAGCAGAATGTATGGAGCAAATGCTGATGCATGGATTGCCGCCCGCAACAAATTGCTGGATACCGATACCCTGAAGGTTTTTACGAATCCATTGTTGCAGCAATGGGGACTTGATAAAGTACTATAGATAGTTGAAATTTAAAAAGCATCAATAAAAATGTATGCGGTATTTATTGTTTTCTATTTTCTTTTACCTGTGCGCTTTTTCTTCAAAATCACAATCGGCCGATAGCATCATCCGGCAGTTAAAATCAATTAATCATACCGTTGTAAACAGATCTTGTATTCGGGGTAACCTGCCGTTGATATCCAACCGGGCTATGAATGTTTTTTTAGCAGATAAAACAGCGTACGTTGCTGAAAGCACGGATCTTTCTTTATTTACCAATTATGTAACGTTGAACAGCGCTGAAGGAAAACTTACAATCAATCATAATTTTCAAAAAGCAACCGGTAATGATGAGCCGATAAAGCGGCTATTGAGTGTTGGTATAGGTATAAAGTTTGATGGCGGATTTGCTGCCAGCTTTTTAAATGATACATTTGAAAATGAACTTGGGCTCACCCTCAACTACAAATGGTTGGGAGCTGTGAAAACGCATTGTGGCAATCAAACCAACGAACTTCAGAAAATGCAATCGATGAATTCGCTTCGTGCAGCCATTGTATATTCTCTCGAAATAGAAATGAATCAAAAGGAAACCGATTTTAAAAAAGCGGTTGATAGTATTGACAGCATTACTATTCCGGGGCAAAATTCAGCTACTGCAAAAGCATTGATGCTAAAAAATTTCTATGAACAACTGTCAGAGGAATATGCAGAAAAATTTGCTATGCTCCAGGCCGAAACACTAACACACACAAATAATTTTAAACGGATTACAACCAGTTGGACAAGTGCCACAGTGTATGTTCCGCTTGTATTTCCGGCCTACACAACTGCCCAATCCTTCACGGCTTCATTTAGTGAAAAACATCCATATCCATTGGCGCTGGTGCTTAGCCATACCCGCTTTTGGGAGAGTGCTAAAGCCGGACGAATATTTTTTTCTTTTGGTGGTAAGCTTATTTTTAGTAATTCAAAACTCAATTATGGTCTTGAAGAAATAAGTGTGACCGATTATAAAAATCTGGGCGGTACAGATACCCTTCGATTGGCAACTGTAAAAAATGAACGAGTGTATATTGGAGATTATAGAACTTTTTTAGAAGCCTGGTTCGATGCCCGTATTGTCTATTTTCCAACATCATCCCATATCGGTATCAGTTTTTTATTGGAAAAAAATACCGGTGGCTATAAGCTGCTCAACGGAAGACTTGGGATTCCAATCGTTTTGATCAACGCTAAAAAAACGCCGGCCATTAATATAGAGTTCCAGATGTTGTTCTTTGATATGAATCAAAAAATAGCTGCTGATAGAAAACAGGGTAATAAAACGGCCATTGGAGTAAATGTTGGCATTCCTTTAAGCCGGTTGATGTATTGACAAAGGATCGTTTAATTCTGCCTTCGCATCTCCCATTTCCGCACAGGCATGGCATCAATCATACCAAACAGGTCGGCGGTTTGCAACATTTGAAGGGTACGGTGTTTTTCAGTTCCATCTTTGCCTATGAGTAGTACGGTGTAGTTTACTGTTGCAACTTTATATTGCTTCCATAACACGCTTTCGTTCTCCACCACGATAATTTTTATGTCTCTTTCTTTGAGCGCA
>JBGSMI010000137.1:0-3984 GCA_041740215.1 Ferruginibacter sp. | reverse complement strand
CCCGTTCCACTTAGGGGCGGGCTTTTTGCTTTGTATGATTATTTCAGCGGTAGCATTGCTCCACTTTCATCAATTGGCCGTGCTCTGGTTAAAAATAAGCAGGCACGCCAATAAGTTAGCATTAATTTGTAAACTTTAGTTGAGTTAGGGCTATGGTACCGGCATTGCGGGTGTTCTAAACACTTTAAAAAAATTGTTTAGGCCATTAATAAAGTTAATTTTCATCTACTCAAAATTATATCCCTTTGCCATAGAAAACTATGCAATTCACGCACTAACGTTGATTTATGACCGGCAGATACATAGTTCCTTCTTATTTGAGTTTAAAACAGCAATTCTTTCATAACATTCGCTTAACATTTACGTAACAATCCCGTAACATTCTGGTCACTTTCGCTTAACATTCAAAGCTTCTCTTTGCATAAATTTTAACGCATGAGATTCTTAGGATTAATCATATTATTTTTCACTTGTTCTTTTAATACTTTTTCCCAAAAGACAGTTTTAGAGGGAAAAGTTACCGATGCCCAAACGGGGCGGCCACTTACCGGGGTTTCTGTAATAATTAAATCAACCAATCGGGGAACGTCTACAGATTTGGAAGGTCGTTATACACTGAGTTTTTCAGGAACATCTAAAATTTCGATAGTGTTTTCTTACAACGGCGTAACACAACAAGTGGATGATATTGAAATTAAAAGTGGCACACTAACTACTCAGGATTTATCGCTTACTCAAAAAGGTAAAACAGAAGAAGCTGTTATTGTAAGAACCACCAGCACTGCAAGAAAGGAGACCGCAGCATCTTTGATTACCTTTCAAAAAAATACTAACACCGTAGCGTCTGTTATTTCGGCAGAAGCAATCCGCAGGTCGCCTGATAGAAATACGGGTGAAGTATTAAAACGTACACCAGGTGCCAGCTTGATTGATGGCAAATTTCTTGTAGTTAGGGGTCTTGCAGACAGGTATAACCAAGCCATGATTAATGGTATTTTGCTTACCAGTACTGAACCAGACCGTAAAACATTCTCCTTCGATATTATACCGGCGCAAATGATTGATAACATCGTTATCAATAAGGCATTTGTACCAGAATTGCCCGGCGAATGGGCTGGAGGATTAATTCAGGTAAATACCAAAGATATTCCTGCCAAAAACTTTTTTAACATACAAATAGGTTCAGGGTTTAACACCCAAACAATTGGTAAAGATTTTTATAAAGCAAAAGGGGGCAACACAGATTGGCTCGGTATTGATGACGGTACAAGAAGTCTTGGAGCCGGTTACACCATCAAATCGAACTTTACCCTTGCAACACAGGCTGAAAAAAATCAGATTGGTAAATCACTCAACAACGATTGGAGTGCAAAACCTGTTTCCGTAATTCCGAATGTTTCTTTTCAGGCAAATGGTGGCTTTACCGGTACATTTTTAGGGAAAAAAGTGGGCGGTATTATAGGGGTAAATTACAGCAAGAATCTTCGATTCACTGATATTACTAACCGTTTTCAATCTATTTCAGGCGGACGTTTTACAGAAGAGTTTAATTACGAAGATAACCGTTATACTACCGAAACCACGCTGGGGGGGATTGCAAGCCTTTCTGTACAGTTAAATTCAGCCAATAAAATTTCTGGAAAAGCTATTATTAATCTCAATACGAATAACTATGTTATTCAGCGTTCCGGTATTGATAATACTATCAGAGAAGATGTACTAGGTGGGGAACTGGTGTTTTCTCAAAATACTTTTTTCACCACACAGCTTGGCGGTGAACATTTAATAGTGCCAAAATTGAAGTTGAAATGGTACGGTGCGTTCAATATTTTGGATAGCTACAGTCCCGATCAGCGGCGTTATCAGTACAGGCGTCCAATTGGTTCACAAAATCCTTACCAGTTTTTAGTTGGAAGCACACTGGCCCAGGAAAGCGGCAGCAGGGTTTTCCAAACGCTCAGCGACTATATTTATACTGCAGGTGGAGATGCAGCGTATGATTTTACCCTATTTGATAAAAAGCAAACTATAAAGGCAGGCTACATGCTACAGGTAAAAGACCGGCTGTTTGATGCGCAACTTTTTGCCAACTTTATGGAAAGGGATAATGCTGCTGTGAGGCAACTGCCAATTGACCAGATTTTTGCTCCGGGCAATTTTGGTGATGGGTCAAACATTAGTAATCTCTTCTCCTTCAATTCCATCAACAACAGGAATTTTCGCTATATGGCTAACACTATTTTGAACGCAGGATTTATCCAGTTTGATAACCAGTTGAGCAATAAGCTTCGGGTAGTTTGGGGGTTAAGAGTAGAAGATTTTGATCAGTTGCTGGGTAGTGTAAAGCAATGGGATCCACGCCATAAAAATACAAGGCAAACGGATTTTCTGCCTGGCGTGAACGCTACAGTTAAGCTGGACAATAAAACAAACCTTCGATTATCTGGGTCTCAAACTGTAATACGTCCTGAACAGCGTGAGCTGGCAAATTTAACGCTATATGATTTTGAACTGAACTCTGCAGTACAGGGTAACTCAGCACTGGTCAGAAACAAGGTTACCAATCTTGATTTGCGTTACGAGTTCTATCCAAGGTCCGGCGAAGTGTTTACTGCGGGAGTTTTTTATAAATATTTTGCAAATCCGGTTGAACAGGTATTGCTGCAGGGTGGTCAAATTTTCACCTATATCAATGCGGAAAAAGCAACTGCCTATGGTGTGGAAATGGAGATTCGTAAAAAGCTGGATGTAGTGGATGTGTTGAAAAACTTTACAATACAAGCAAACGCAGCTTATGTAAAAAGCGAAGTTAGCGCTAGCGGGCGGGCTAATTTTATTAAGCGGCCATTGCAGGGGCAATCACCTTATCTTATTAACATCGGCTTATTGTACGATCTGGAAAAATCTGGTCTAAATGCAACCCTTCTCTTTAACCAAATTGGACAGCGTATTTACCTGGTTGGACAAGTTGACGGTGATACTGGTGACGGTATTCCAAATATTTGGGAAGCTCCCCGTCCTGTGCTAGACTTGCAGATAGGTAAAAAAATTATTCAAAAGAAGGGAGAAATAAGATTGAGTATATCGGATATTTTAAACCAGACCCAATATTTCTACCAAAATGCAGATAATAAAACCAGTTTCCAAAAAAATAGAGATGCCTATCGCTTTACCCGCAGATATGGCAGCACTGTTAGCGTAACTTTTAATTATTCCCTTTAAAAAAAATCTTTAAACTCAACTTCTTAAACTCAAACGTATAAAAATGAAAAAGTATTTTTTGTATCTGGCTGCACTTGTATCAGTTAGCATCACCTCTTGCCGAAAAATTGAAACAGACGGCGAGCCAATTATAGTAACAGTACCAGACGGCGGCGGAGGTGGCGGCACAGTAGGTAAAACAGTTACTTTAACAGGCTATATTACCAAAGACACTACGCTTCTGGCGATTAATAACAATATTATTTCAGGTATTGTATATGTTAACGCCGGCGTTACCCTCACGGTAGAAGCAGGTGCCACTGTAAAAGGAGCTTTTGCAGGCACAAATACATCTGCGTTAGTTGTTAATAGAGGCGGCAAATTAGTCGCAAAAGGCACAGCAGAAAGACCCATTATTTTCACGTCTGCTTCACCCACTCCTACATCAGGTGACTGGGCAGGTATTATGCTGCTGGGTAAAGCATCCATCAATTCAAGTAATGGAGGTGCACCTGGGCTTTACATACCAGAAGGTGGCCTCGCCATCAACAACGCAGCAAGAGATGGCTACGCAGGTTCTGGTGATGCATTGGTTCCAACTCCAGTAAATGATGACAGCTCAGGTGTTTTACAATATGTACGGATAGATTACGCCGGATATGCTTTTTTACCAAATCAGGAAGTGAACTCGTTAACCATGGCTTGTGTTGGTAGTAAAACTGTTATTGATCATGTACAGGTTTCTTACGCAAAGGATGATGCCTTTGAATGGTTTGGTGGTAC
>JBGSMI010000055.1:0-4071 GCA_041740215.1 Ferruginibacter sp. | reverse complement strand
TGAATCATTCACTGCTTCATCCACGCTAAAATCAAGCTCTATATTTTTTGCTTCAAACACATTGGTGGCAAACTCTCTCATGCGACCCACCACTTTTTGCATACTGTCATTGGCAGGCTTGATGGCCCAGACTATATCATCCATTGCTTCCATCATGCTTTGTGAGTTATCGCCTATTTTATTGATGTACGATGCTGTTTTAATTGTATCGCTGTTAAGTTTAGCTTTAGCCATAGAGCTCAGGATGTTGATAGTGCTGAGCGTACTTCCCATATCATCGTGCAAATCACGAGCAACCCGGTTACGAATTTTTTCTACTGCCAATATTCGCTTAATATGCAGGCGGTGCATACCATAGGCAATCATGGCAATAATAGTAAGCATTACGGAAAGGAACCACATTGTTCTCCAAAACGGCGGTTTAACATAGATTTTTAAAGTGGTGATATTTTTTGATTCAATACCTTCCACATTAATTGCCTTTACACGAAAAACATAATGCCCCGATGCAAGTCCGGTAAAAACTTTATTCAAATTCTCTGCACGAATCCATTCCTTGCTCAAGCCTTCCATTTGATAATAATAGGTATACTTATTTCTGTTTTTAAAATCCAGGCAGGCAAAGTTGATTGCGAAATCATTTTGATCAGGTTGTAATGTAATCTCCGGCAGCGCATGTAAAGAATCCAGCAACTGGTAAGCATCCCCCAGCAGAAAATCCGTAATGGTTACATCCGGCGTGGGACGTTTGGTCTTAAAGGCATTGGGATGAAAAAATAATAAACTGTTTACACCAGCAAACATTACAAATTTGTCGCTGCATAAATAATCAGCATTTTGTACTACGTTGGCCAGTAGGATACCATCATTTTTACCATAAATATTAAATGATTTCCGCCTGTAATCATACCGGCATAAACCATTGTCGGTAATGATCCATAAAAAACCATCGGCATCAAGGCGTAAACGGTGTATGGTATTTGTAAACAAACCGTCGTGTGCAGTAATGGTTTCAACTTTTTTGGTTTTTTTATTAATGATTGTAAGTGCACCGGTTGCACAGACGATCAATTCATTATTGAGCTGCTCAATATCATTGCAAGTAGCATTGAATAACTGGTTGGGGCCTGCTGCATTGTTATAATGCTGTTCAATCAATCCGGTTGTTGGATGTATGGCATAAATTCCTTCATCCTGTGTACCCAACCAGATAAGCCCCTCATCATCCACCAGAATTTTATAGATAATGACACCAGCACCTAAATCCTGCAATACTCTAAAAATAACCCCATCATATGAAACAAGCCTGCCGTTTTGTGTACCAAAAAGAATATCTCCATTTTTTGTTTGAGCTATGTAACGAATGGTAGATTGATTCATTTCCGGCGGATGCAAATAAGTTGTTTTTTTTGTTGTTGTATCATAAATCATCAATTGCCCCCGCTGACAACCGAGAAATACTTTTCCGGTTGTGGATTGCTGGCACATGGCCCAGACCTGGCGGTAGCAGATATATTTAACCCTATCTTCAGTGGGTACATTTTTATACAAAAGCGAAGGATACTTTTGAAAGCCTTTTGTTAAAGTAATAACCGCTTCACCCCAGGTAGATAACCAGTATTCGCCAGTTTTTAGTTCGAGTATATCCGTAACTACGAGCTCTCCTGGTTTTTGTGACAGAAATAAATTGACGACACCGCTATTCCCCGGTGCTGTATAGTATAGACCATCATCCGATGCAATCCAGGTTACCCCATCCCTGTCTTCATATACCTGGCGCACATGCTCGTACCGTATACCTGCATTATCAATAGACTGGGTACGGCATAATATAAACCTCTTTTTTTGCTGATCCTCTACGTAAAGATTGGCCATTCCATAAATCCAAAGCTTACCACTTTGGGTTTCATAAAAATCGTTTAGCTCGGCGTAAGATGTGTTTACTCCGGCTAATCCGGCAGTATCTTTCAGGGGGATGGCGCCGGTTGAATCAAAACAGTAAAAATTTTGATGAGCTGTCCAATTAGATACCCAATACCGTCTTTGTTGATCGATGTAAAACTGTGTTACTTCACCAGATAAATCCGGATTACTTAACAAAGCAAGTTGAGTTGGATTATTTAAACGACTCCACATTTGTTTGGTGTTTTCGTTATACACACACAAGCCATGATCTGTGGTTATCCAGTATTGTCTTTTAAGCTTATCATGAAAAACATTGGATAGCGACTTCCATCCGCCCGGTATTTTATTCAATGGCGTGTTTTCATTAAATTCTTTTTTTACAGAGTCGTACATTAAAATCTTTCCGTAGCGCAACACATTGATGTATGTATGCTGATAAGCATCCTGCCACATTTTAAATTCTGCCCTTGCGGGTAATGGCTGAGAGGTATTCAAAGGCACAATTTCGTACCGAAATTGGGAAGGATTAAAAATGCCAAATTCTTGCTTAGCATAAGTGGCAAGCCATAAGCAATTATTGGGGGCCGGCAGTATCTTTTCGATGGCTGTTTGTGGCAGCACATCGGGTAAGGTACCTACAGGGTTGAAGCGTACAAATTTGCTGCCATCGAAACGCTGCAGACCGAAGCTATTACCAATCCAGATAAATCCTTTTTCGTCCTGACATATACTGTAGATATTATTTACACGAAGCCCGATACCATCATCAGTAGTAATGCGGTTGAAAATGTAATCAAAGCGTACTTGTGCGTAAACTGGCGAAATAAGCAGGATAACACCAATAAGTAATTGAAGTATTCTCATAAGCATCATAACATTATCAAAAGTAAAAAGGGATTTTGGAATTTCTAAACAGAAATTTCAAAATCACATATTTATGTGATCACTTTAACCCCTTGAAACGCATTTCCTCGGTTTTGCTATTACCTCTGGTAAAACTTCCACATCCATATGCGATTGTAAAGTATCGCAGGCTAAAGCATTTTTGTATAAAAAAATAAATACAAAATAGGGTAAAAAGCCCGCAAAATTTACTAATATGAACAAATTAATTATGGCAGTAAGTCTGCTAACATTTAGCGCTACATCATCTGAAGACAATGGCATTGAGAAAAACAAAATGGAAAATAAAATGAGGGTTTCCAAAAATAATTGTTTTGACAAAATTATTATATACAATGACATAGATGTGGTGCTTACCGAAGCAACTGAAAACCGTATCGAAATTAAAGGTGAAGTTGAAGATGTAAAAAATGTGAGTTTCTATGTTAAAAAAGGTATTCTTTATATCGACAGTAAATTTCATACACAGAAAAACACAGCAGTAATTTACGTATCGGTTGTACAGTTGCAATGTATTGAAGTAAATGGTAGATCAAAGATTACAAGCAACGGATTTCTTAGTAGTAAAATACTAAATGTACAAGTCAATGAAGAATCAAACTTTGAATTAAAAAATCATGGTCCGATTTATTTTAAAGCAGATAACGAAATTGACCTGCATTTTGAAAGATGGAAGGGACCGCAACAGCCCGGCTGACATGCTTGGCAATTCATCCGGACTATAAATTTAGTCAGACCTTTCCAGATAAGATTATAGTATTTTTTTTAATTCCATCACAGCACATCATCTTTTTTTTAAAAGCATTACCAATCTGTAATCTGGTGTTTATAATTCACTTGGACAATTGTGTTGTATACGTCACTAGCGATATTGTTTTAGGGTCTATAATGCCTCTCCATTACTACCGTGGCAGGATGTGATGTGATGTGATGTTATGTTATGCTATCCTATTTCCTGATTGTTAATCATAAAGTACGCTCTAAAAGCATCACTAAAAACACTTTTCAACGGAGCTAACATCTACAAAGTAAATCAGGCTGTAGATTATAGAACGTCCTATTAACAGGGTAAGTAAAAATATTAAAAAAACAAGCTGTAAAATAAATAGGTGGCAAGTCAACTACTAGGACTGCGTTTCTCTATATGCTTTATATTTTCTTTTGCAATTAAGTAAAGAAAAACAACCGGGAGATTTAAAGCATACATAACTCTATCTAACAATTGTCTTTAGAATCTATGTAAAACAGCTAATTCAAATCAGT
>JBGSMI010000030.1:0-28753 GCA_041740215.1 Ferruginibacter sp. | reverse complement strand
TATTTTGTAACCAACAGCACTGCCGATAAAACCGGTATCACCAATGCATTTAAACAAGTACAGCAAAATGCCAAAGCGCAGGATGTATTTGTTTTCTACTATGCCGGGCATGGTGTGATAGGCAAGGATAAAGAATTTTACCTGGTACCAACCGATGTAAGTGATTTAAAAAATGTACAAGCAGAACTGGAGCAAAAAGGTATCGCCTCAAAATTACTACAGCAATACGCCATCGACATACAGGCGCAAAAGCAACTGTTTATTTTAGGTGCCTGCCAAAGTGCAGGAGCTTTTGAAAAATTATTAAGTAATGATGGCGACCAGCAAAAATCTTTGGCCGTAGTTGCCCGTAGCACCGGTACCCACTGGATGGCAGCCAGCGGGGCCATGCAATTCGCCAACGAATTTTCTTCGCTGGGGCATGGGGTGTTTACATACGTTTTATTGCAGGCATTAAAAGGCGAAGCAGCGAACAATAAAATGATTACCGTAAACGGGTTGAAAAACTTTTTGCAGGTACAGGTGCCGTTGCTGATGAAAAAGTACAATGGTGCAGCACAGTACCCGGCAAGTTATGGCGTGGGAAATGATTTTCCGGTGGAGATTGTAAAATAAAATGCTCAATAAATCAAAAAATCAAATTCATGGATACGGCTAACATTTACTACCAAAAGCAAGGTTCCGCAATCTCAATTTTCGAAAGTACTTTAGAGAGGCTTAGGGTATTACCTTTTTTTTAATTCAGATGAATAAGTTCTATTGCCGCAAAACTGTTATTCACGCTATAAACAACAATTGTGTTGATGTATTAAGCAGACCCCGGCACCAAAATAATAGCTACCAGTAATATTATCATAGCCGATAATAACAAACCAACATCAGGAGCGGTAAAGCCACTGATGGCGAAAATTGAACATAAATAACTTAACAACTATAACACATGCCTAAGCTGCAAATTTTTACTACAAAAAGTAACCGCAAAAACCTTTGCCTGGCAATTGTTACCCTTGCAATCTTCCTGCTTTTTTTATCTCCGGTTGTTCATGCCCAACGTCCCGAGTTAATCATTCCAGCAACACACCAGGCCAGTTCGCTTGTTATTTCGGGCGATGAAAAATGGCTGGTTTCTGCAGGCGCTGATGGTATCAAAATCTGGGAAAAGGCAAGCGGTAGCCTTATTAAAAATCTTCATCCCGGCGGACAAGACAACCTGCGTTTTAATAGTGGCAAAATAACCATGTGCATAGATAAAGGGAGTACCCTCCTTGCTATGCAGGTTGCAGATACCATTTATGTTTTTGATTTCAATAAATTCATCATTCAGCAAAAAATAAAAGCAACTGCCGGTAATACAGCAATGGTGTTTTCTGCAGATGGAAAAACTTTGTTCGCTGCGGGTGAAAGTTTCAATGCCAAGGATGATTACCTGTTTCAGAAAATAAACATCATTGATAATTCGCAAGAGGAAATCCTAAAAATCAATATCAAAACGCTGGCTTCGCACAGTATTGATCACCTTGTAGTAAATCCGGTAAATACTAATGAAATTTTGATGTACGATGCTATGATGGGAACCTGGATTATTGATGCAGGTTCTAAAGTAGTAAAAAAGCAATTTAAGGAAGAAGGTCGCTATGTTCCTGTGGCCTATCAACCCAATGGAAATTTACTTGTTATTGCAGGTAAAGCAGAAAGAATACTATACATAGCCGAAGTGGATGCTAAAACCTACACACAAATAAAAAGGTCGAAAACTATTTTTACATCGGTGGAATATTTCTATAGTGTGATTGTTTTTAATACCGGTACAAATAAGCTGATGCTGATGTATGAAGACAATTATAGCATTGTAAATACTGCAAGTCTTATTGCTGGTGTAAAAACTGCCATGCCTAAAACCAACGATTATATTTACTATACAAATAAAAGCATCGCTATCTCTCCATCCGGCAACTCGTTTATCCGTGGCGCAACTATGACAAGGTTATCTGCTACTGGCGAACAGATCCAAAAATATGGTGAAACTCCTCTCGACTCTTATGTTCAGTTTAATTTCAAAAATAAAGATGCTGTTGCCTTAAAAGACAGGAACCTAATTTTTGAAAACGGAAACTTTTTGGTTCAATTGGTAGATACTGCTTTTAAATCCGACTTCTCCGGTTTTATTTACAGAATTACCAACGATGGAAAAACCGGCTTTCTTTACGAACAAGAACAAGGCCTGCTGACTTTTGACCCCACCAAAAGTCAAAAATTATTTACCCGGGTAGGTAAGATAAATGACATGAATAAAAAGTTTGTAGGCATGCAAATTTTTGACAAGCTGAACTTGCTGGCTTTAATTGGCAACGAAGGCATTTATGTGATGGATTTAAAAACACTAAAGCTTTTATACATTGTAGATATTCCGTATGGCCTTGCCTACAACAGCTATGAGCGGTTGAATAAATTTTGTGATATCTCCGGCGATAATACAAAAATGATTTTGTTTGCCGAGGCCAGGGAAGATACCAGCAGTTTTATCTATTGTGTTGATTTATCGGATAAAAATGAAAAGTGGAAATACGAATCAGTCAATATTCATAACCTGCGTTTTATAAATAATGACAAACAATTGCTATTCACCAGCAGGGGAAAATTAGTTTACCTGGATGCTGAAACCGGCAAAGAATCCGGTAAGTCAATTCTGCTACCAGATGCAGAGAACGAAACAATTATTACTCCTTCCGGCGCTGTTGCTGCTACCAAAATAGCGGTTGATGCAAATGTATCAGCAGGCTCAAACATAGGCCTGATTGACATTGTAAATAACAAATCTATCGGAACCATCAAAGGCACGGGTGATGAAGTAAATGGTTTTGTTTTTTTACACACCCAGCGTTACTTGCTTACAGAAGAGTATGGTGGCTTGTGTATTTGGGATGTAGAAAAGAAAAGAAAAATTGCTAAAATATACATGTTCGAAAAAACAGGCGATTGGGTGATGGTTACCGATGATGGTCGTTTTGATGCTACCGTCGGAGCTTTAAAAAAAATGTATTTTACCAAAGGGAAAGATATTATCCCTTTGGAAAGTTTATACGAAAAATATTATGTACCCGGTTTATTAAGACAGATATGGGATAATAAACTGCCGGATAATGTGCCTGATATTAACGCATTAAAGTCGCCGCCAACAGTGAAAATTTCTGCAGAACTACAACAGCGCAACCTGGAAGTGGGTGCTGATATCAAAATGGTAAAGACAGATAACGAACAAGTAACCGTAAAGGTAGATGCAGATGGGATGAATGATGTAATAACCGAAATCCGCTTGTATCAAAATGGAAAATTGGTTAGCAGTACCCGTAACCTTGTGGTTGAAGACGATACAAAAGGAGATAAATTATTAACCAGGTCTTTTACAGTTACGCTGAACACCGGTAAAAATTTATTTAAAGCCATTGCTATTAACAGCCAGCGTACTGAAAGCGTGGCAGATGAGTTACTGGCAGAATACACACCAGTAACCGTAAAACCTGTTAATCAAATTCAATTGCACCTGCTTGTTGTTGGGGTCAATACTTATAAGAATCCAAAGTACAATCTTAATTATGCTCAGGCAGATGCCACAGCTTTTGCGGCCGCCCTTACAGATGGTTCGCAGGGCTTGTTTAGCAAAGTAAATACTACTTTTTTACGGGATGGCGAAGCAACCAAAGAAGGGATAGCCGCTGCCTTTGAAAAAGTAAAAAGGGATGCCAACCCATCCGATTTATTTGTTTTCTATTATGCAGGTCATGGTGTAATAAATGACAAGAAAGAATTTTTTCTGGTGCCGTATGATGTAACGCAATTGTATGGTGCTGATGATGCCCTGGCCCAAAAAGGTTTTAGCGCTGCCGCATTGCAGCAATTGAGCAAAGAGATAAAAGCACAAAAGCAACTATTTATTTTAGATGCCTGCCAAAGCGCCGGGGCATTGCAAATTTTGGCCTCAACCAGGGGCGCAGCAGAAGAAAAAGCCATTGCGCAATTGGCCCGCTCAACAGGTACCCAATGGCTCACGGCTTCCGGAAGCGAGCAGTTTGCATCGGAGTTTCAGGAGCTTGGCCATGGCTCTTTTACCTATTGCTTGCTGGAAGCTTTTAAAGGTACCAAAGGGCAAGCGGCAAAGCGATTAACGGTGAAAGAACTGGATGCCTATCTGCAAACAAAAGTACCCGAAATAACACAGCAATATAAGGGCACACCACAATACCCGGCCAGCTACAGTTATGGAAATGATTTTCCCATTATAATTATAAAATAAAACGCTAAAAAATAAAAACTATCAATTATGAAGAAAGTAATGTTATTGTTAATCGTTTGCTTTTACGGCATTTTACTATTTGCCCAGCAAAAACCGGCAGCGCTGGTTACGCCTGTTCAAC
The DNA here is from genome assembly GCA_041740215.1 of Ferruginibacter sp. Classification (GTDB taxonomy): domain Bacteria; phylum Bacteroidota; class Bacteroidia; order Chitinophagales; family Chitinophagaceae; genus Ferruginibacter. Next base: position 24,341 of record JBGSMI010000030.1, on the reverse strand, counting down.
CCGTGGCTTTAAAGATTGTACCCATTGTGCCCACAAAGGAATTAAAGCGACAATTGGCAAAAAATCTAAAAAAGAAGAAGTATCGGGCAGCACTTACCATTACCGATACGCTACTAAAAAGAACGCCTAAAGACGACGATCTTTTTTTTCAAAGAGCTGCCTGCCAGATAATGCTTAAGATGGACAAGCAAGCCATTGCAGATATTAAAAAACGCTTTAAAAATAAGGACTCTGCTGCCACCATTATTGCTTCGTTACCTGCTGCCTTTGACTTCCCATCTATGAAGCGGTCAGGCGACATCTACTATAAATCAGCTATGGCATGGGGGCCTAAAAACGGCATTCCGTTTATACTGTACGGTTTACAAATGGCTGATGAAAACAAAATGAGTGATGCGCTTAATTATGCAAATAAAGGTTATGCTTTACTACCAACGGCACGTAAAAAAAGTGTTGCCGATACTTACGCAAATGTGTTATATATGGCAGACAAAAAACCAGAAGCTTATAAATTTCTTGAGGATGAAATTGCCAATGGTAATAAATCCGTAGAGGTAATTCGTAAATATTTTAGTTTTTATAGTAAGGACAAAAGATACCAGGAAGGTATTGACAAAGCAAGCGGGTATATACTGCAAGATTCAATATCATATTATTTTGCAAGAAGAGGCATGCTGTATGATGAAATGGGCAATAGTGAAAAAGCATGTGAAGATGCAGTAACGCTTCGGGATCGTTTTGATTCGTACGACTATTGGTTAAAGATATTTAATTGCCCGCAGGTAATGGCAGATGTAAAGCCAATAATGCAGCGAACGTACATCTACGAAGTGATTTTTGGTGGCCAAACGTACGATTTTAGAGTTACCAATCCTAAAGTGGATATGGACAATGGTATAACATTTAAATATAAACTTACCGGCGACGTAGGATATAGTGGAACTGTAAGCATGAGCAAGGATGCAGTCACTTCGGCACATGAACAGATGAATAAGTTTGGTAAAGACCAATACGAACTTACCGACCGCACCAGCGTATGGATCAGTAAGGAAGTGTTCAATGAATTAAAGACAACGGGTTCCTCCATGATCAATGCAAATGACTGGGTTGGGCAAAGAGAATTTACGGTGGTTAGCTCGGATGGAGTTGATGATTTTTATGTGGTGAAAGTTGATGATGTAGATAAGTACATCAAGTGTATTAAAGTGGAAGCAAAAGATGGAGAGCAGCTTTGGATAAATGATGATGTAAATAACCCTATCATTCTAAAAATGAATGTAGATTTTTCAATTGAGTTAAAGCAGGTACTGTAGTTAACATTCAGGTTCTTAAAATAATTTTACAGCCTATAAAATAATTGGATTAAATGCGATGCGTATATGCTCACAAGTTTAAATGCGTTGAGAACGAAAAATAGGGCAAACAAAAACGCAAAGCCAGCAAAACAAAAAATGAAATGTTCCAGGAAATGGTAAAGGATTGTGCCGACAAATGAAGTTTTGATGCTGTGCTGGCTGATAGTTGGTTTTTATCAGTAGAAAATATGCAGGCAATAAAAGGCGAAGGGAATATTGATTTTATAGTTACACTAAAAAGCAATCGTAAAGTGACTTTAAGCAAGGCTCATAAAGAAAATAAAATGAGTATCTGCAATTAGGATCAACTTCATTAAAAGAAAACTGAAGAACCATAGGGTCGTTTCCGTTTAGTAACAACGGGTTTTAACCCATTGTGTTTAAAAAAGCTTCTGGTCGAGAGCCGCAGGCCAATGTCAATTAGTTAAGACTGAAGACCTGCCCCTTAGGGTAATATGTGGATAGCACGAGTGTCTATCATGTTGAATCTTCGTTCGGTTAGGTGTGTTATGTGGATTGAGTTTGATAAAATATTGCGTTCCTACGAACCGCCTGTTCAATTGATCTGAATCTGCTACCTACATATTGTCCCGATGGAACAAAAAATGCCTAACTAAATGACATTGAGCCGCAGGTTCGGCACATATAGTTTTATAATTAGTAAAATCATAAGGTTTAGTTACTTGTTGCGGTTCTCTCTATATGCGCCGAACCTAAGGTTCTCAATATACTATTGCTTAGTTTATCAACGGGTTGAAATCCGTTGTTACAATATTAACCGAGGCTACGCACCCTTGCACCGAATTGCGGATAGCAATTGAAAATAAATTATACATGAATATTGAATCGCAGCAGCCGGAACAGCAGACGGGCGTATTTAAAATTGTCGCAGCTAAATAGAGGGTTGCCAACCTTTTTTAAAGAGTTTTTAGGAGAAAAGAACCTGTACAAGGTCGGCAACCCTTCCGACAATTTTAATTGCACCCCAGCAGACCGTGGAGGTTTGGCTCGAAGAGCTAGATTTTCCGTTGTTGCTTATAAAGCAAGTCTTCAAAAACGAGGATGACACCGTCGGCGGGTTGCACCTGTCGTGCAGTGATTTAAATTTATCGTATGAACAAATTACTACAATCTACAAAAAGCGGAGGGGCGTTGAAGAATATTATAAGTCCATAAAAAACAATATGGGGTTTGCTAAATCACCCACCAAAACATCATTTAATCAGATATCGGGATGCTTAGTTCCAATTACCGCTCCACGTTTAGAACCAAGGGCTATGGTAACCACAAAATCGAAAGCATTCATTTTAGCTAAGGTTCTTTTACCGGAAATCCGTAGCATAAAAATTAAAATAATGTCCGCAGCTCTGCTAGTTACAACCACCGGATTCTCTCCAAGCGATCATAAAAAAATATACTTCATGAATTTCAGGATTTGTTATTGCTAGATTTTTAAGAATAAAATGAGGAATCAAATTTATCAAGACACTCACTCAACAGCAATTATAGAATGATTATAAAGTAAATTGATAGCTAGAGATCACAATACCTCACAGAAAAAAGGTGTCATTCACTAAGCAAAAATACTTTACAGGACTGGTTAAATCTACTTTAAAAAATCTTACTATCTGTAAAGGTTCGTTTACATACTGGATGTTAAAAATTATGTTGTCTAAAATTTATAACTGTATCCTAACCGGAAAACCTGTGTTTCGAAATAGTCGGTGCTCATTAGCTTAAAGCCGTTGCCATTAATTTCCTTTTGAATGTTGAGCGTATTTAAAATATCAGTGGCATTAAAAAATAATTCCCCTTTACCTTTTTGGATTTGCCTTTTAATTCCCATATCAACCGAAAATCTTGTGCCTATTTTGCCTTGTGGTATTATATCCGGGGCAAGATAAATGGCAGTAATTTGTATGTCTGTTTGTTTGGGTAAATGAAAAATACCGTTGAGTTTTACATTGCCAGAAGTAAAGGTTTCTTTCTGTGCATTATACGTTGAAACGACCGGATATTTGTTTTCAACCGTAAAGGCATTAATTATATTTCGATAGATATTTAAATTGGTATTAAATGAAAATACTTTTGAAATATCTTGTTGTAAAACCATTTCAACGCCTGTGTTGCTGCTGTGACCTGCATTTTGAAATACGGTATAAATTAAAGTACTCGGAGGCACTTGTGTTGCTATTCTTGTAATTGTACCTTCTGTACTACGATGGTATAGTGCTGCATAGAAATAACCCTTGTTTAGATTGGTCTTGTAGCCCAACTCAAAAGAATTGGTGAACTGTGGACGAAGTGCCGGGTTACCTACCTTTATAATTTCTGCGTCATCATATTTTGGGAAAATACGAATGTCCACTTCGTTCGGTCTGTCAACTCTCCGATTGAAAAATAAGGAGATTTTATTTTGATCGTTTAATTTATAAGCTAATCTCACATTAGGAAAAGGTTGGGTATAATTATAGCCATCACTTTTGTAAGTGTTGTGGTTCGGATTTACTTTGTATTGCAGATTCACATACTCAACTCTTAATCCTATTTCAGCTTCTACTTTTTTACTTTCAAACACATAGTTGCCATATACTGCCGGAATAATTTCTGTGTAGGTCGCTTCACCACCTGCGTTGATATCTAATGGAGAATTTAAGCCGGGCTTAAATTGCATATTGGTAGGAATATCCCGGTAACGAAACTTTAGGCCGCCTTCAATCCGTCCATATTTTAATGGTTTTACATAGTCAATATTTAAATCGGCAACGTGTTCATCCGACAATAATTTAAAAGAATCCAATCCGGTAAAAGTGGGCATTGTGTTTACAAAATTATATTTTTCATCTTCCCGGTGAAATGTATAATTGAAACCGATATTCAATAAATGGCCCGGCTCTTTAAATTTATGTTGATAAGCTACGGAGGCTACAGCCGTGGTTTTTAATTCATCCTCTAAAAACTGCCACAGGCGTTCTCTCTTAGAAAAATCTTTATTAAAGAACGGTTGATCGCCACGATCAATTATTTTTTCAATACCAAACAAACCTGAAAAGGTTAGCATATCCTGTGCATTTATGTTCCAGTCAAACCCGGCTTTGTTTGTAAGAAAATGTGTGTTTCTGTTTCTTTTTGTTTGTTGATTAATCGTAGTACCATTATCGAAAATTCTGGTAATAAACTCATTCTTATTCAGTGTTTCGGTATATAACCAATCAGACTGTAAGAAGGCATTCACCTTGTTTTTCCGATAGTTTAAAGAAACTGATGGATTGACTTTTGGCGTTGCCTGGTATTGCGGGCGGATGTTTGGCAGGTTTTCTTTTTTCTGCCACAACGCACCTAAGCCTGTGGTGAAAGCAACCTTGCCATTAAAGCCCTGCTGTTTATTTTTCTTGTAAATAATATTAATAATGCCAGCATTGCCGTTTGCATCATATTTAGCAGATGGGTTATTGATGATTTCGATTCGCTCAATGGCAGAGGCTGGAATATTATCCAATCCTGTTTGACTACCAAAGCCTGTCAGCGCCGTTTGTTTTCCATCAATTAAGATGGCTACTTTATCGCTTCCCCTCAATTCCACTTTGCCATCCTGGCTGGTGGTAACGCCTGGTAAATTTTTCAACGTTTGTAAAACGGAGCCTCCGGCCTGGCTAATGTTTGCAGCTACGGAATACGTTTTCTTATCCATTTTGTTGCTCACATCATTTTGCTGTGAAGTAATTACAACTTCCTGTAGCTCCTTTGAATCCTGTTGTAATTCAATGCTGCCCAAATCTAAAAAAGTACTCAGTGAGCCAATTAAAACCGGTTGAGTTTTCGTTGCAAAACCTGTGTAGGAAGATTCTAAAATATAACTACCTGGTTTAATATTGGCCATTGTAAATCTCCCTTCCTCGTTGCTCACTGTTCCTGTTATAAAAGCATTGTCTTTTTCTGTTTTCAAAACGATATTTACAAACCGTAAAACGGCTTTATCCGATTTGCCTTTTATTAAGCCAGATAGCGTAACGGTAGAAGTTTGAGCCTGTGCTACTAAAATTTTAAATAACATCAATGAAAACATTAAAATAACTTTTGCACGCATTGTTTTACCTTTTTAAATGACTACTTTAATTCTCTAATAAATTTCCCGTTATTTCCAAAAATAACATCCATTCCTTTAATTTCTACTTTGTAGGTTACCACGCCTTTTGTGTCAGTAATTTCTGCCGCTTCTATTACTTGCTTACCTGCACAATGGTTATTTACATAATCTAAAATGCCTGTTGGAAGCTGGTTTAATTCAATTTACACTTCAGTTTCAATAATGTTGCCTTGTGCATCTACCAAAACAGAATGATCCGTTTTATTATGGTCAAAACTTACTTCGTATCTTTCCCCGTCTTTCTCCCACTTGATCGATTTAGCTATTGGATATTTTTTTTGAAATGATGATTTTACGTTGGCAGCCAGATTTTTTTTCAGTAATTTTTGCGCAAAAGTGAGAATCGAGAAAAGCATTAATACCAGCGTTGCGATTGTCTTTTTCGTACTTTATTTTCTAATAGTTTTATAAATCCCACAAAGCTGCATTTAAATTTAGAAGAAAATTAGAATTCTAGAATGAAATCACAAATGAATGTCGATTATTCTCAAACTGGTACAATACGATCCAATTATTGATGTCTGCTATTTTTTTAACGATCGATAAACCTAAGCCCGTTCCCTTTTCAGAAGGATTTGCTTTAGAAAAGCGATTGAACAATCTATTGGTGTTCAACGGCACGTTTCGTCCGCTATTGGAAAATATAAGTTGGTTTCCCTTTATGACGATTAAAATTTGCCCATCTTCAATATTATGTTTTATTGCGTTTAAAAAAAGATTACTGATGAGTATTTCGGCTAGCACTGGATTTGATTTTATTTCTAAATCGTTTTGTAAATCCATTTGTATGATCAAATGCTTTGCCTTTGCCTGTTCGGTAAAAAATTCGAGATTTTTTTGAATATAGTTACTCAACAAAATGCTTTGCCGTCCGCTATAACTTTCATGCTCCATTTTAGAAAGCAACAACAGATTTTTATTCAATCTGTTTAAACGGGAAACATTTTCGTTGAGTGATTCTAATATTTCCGACTGTTCCTGCGTAACATCAGCACGCTGGATAAGGGTATCTATTTTTGCTTGAAATACTGCCAGTGGAGTCTGCAATTCGTGAGCGGCATTTTCAATAAATTCTTTCTGACTTTTGTAGATTGCTGTATTTTTCTCAATCAGTTTTACAATACTGGCATTAAGACGATTGAATTCTTCGATATCTGTGTTGGCAAATTCCGGTTGATTGATTTTGTCAATTTCAAAGCTTTCAATTTGTTGCAATGTTTTATAAAAAGGCTTCCAAAGATTTTGAGAAAGTTTTTTTGAAATAAAAAATAAGCCCGTCAGTAAAATGGAAATGATGGCTACAAATAAAAAAACAATATTTTTTATGAGATCTTCCGTTTCTACTAAACTAATTCTTTCCGAATGGATAAAGGGCTTGCCTTGAATGGTTACAGGAAAATTAAGTTCCCGGTAAGGTTCTATCTCCGCATCTAGTGTATCAAAGTAAGTAGTAAAATAAATGGTATCGGTTATTAGTTGCTTTCCGCTTTCAAGTTTAACATCTCTGTTAAAACGATTCCAGGCGGGGATGTCTGTAAATTTTAAAGTTGGAGCTGCATGTTTAAGGAATTCTTTTTTGTGTAATAATAAGGTATCGTCTACATCTTCAATGTAGAGCTCCTCGGTAGCAAAATAAAATACAGGCGCCGATATCATTAAAATCAGCACGGAATAAATTAAATAGGGCCTTAATGTTTTATGTAAAAGTTTTTTATTCATGTTTCCATTTGTAGCCCAGGCCGTAAACCGATTTAATGTAATCGCTACTTCCTGCATCCATTAATTTCTTTTTTAGGTTCTTTATGTGTGCATATACAAAGTCGTGGTTATCCAACATGTCGGCCATGTCGCCAGATAAATGCTCAGCAATAGCACCTTTAGACAGCACCCTGTTTTTATTTCCGATTAAATAAAGTAACAGATCAATTTCCTTCTTAGTAGTGTCGATAATTTTATCGCCTACTTTTACAGTCTTTGAAAGAATGTCAATTTGGATTTCATTAAAACCCACGATATTGCTTCCCTTAAAATTTTTCCTTCGTATCAATGCCTGTATCCTTGCCAATAGTTCGGATAAGTGAAAAGGTTTTGTAAGATAATCGTCTGCTCCCAGGTTAAATCCTTCAATTCTTATTTCCAATGTTTCTTTTGCAGAAATAATAATTATGCCATCTGCCTTATCTTGAAATTTTACTTCTTTTAAGATTTCAAAACCATTGCCATCAGGAAGCATCAGGTCGAGTAGAATACAATCGTAGTCGTAAATGGCAATTTTATCCAGCGCTGCTTTTGTATTGTTGGCCCATTCGCAAACAAAATCTTTGTCGGTTAAATATTTTTGTATACCGATGGCAAGTTCCTTTTCATCTTCTATCAAAAGCAATTTCATACCGCAAATTTACCGGACTAATTTTGAAGAAAGTTTGAATTTAAAAGCAAACTGATATTAAAGCGTAATCCGCTTTAGCATGATTTGCTGTAAAGAAAAATCCTTTTTTCAGGGATAGCATTTATAAGCGGTTCATTGCATTTTTACATAAGATGCGAATCAGGTTGAAAACATACTGGCATTTGCAGCATGCTTTCCATTCTGATTTCATAGCACACAATGATCACATCTTTCTTACACGATAAAAAACAGCACCAACATGACCATTTTATCCACCACTAGCTTGATTAAAAGTTAAAAGCCGCACCAGGATTGCGAAGCCTAATGATGAGTCTGCTTATTGTATTGTTTTTGCAACAAAACGCTTTTGCCCAAAATGTGGGTATTGGCACCACCACGCCGTGATTCCCATTAAATTGCTCCAATTCAATAGGGGATAAAATTTCATTACTATCAAATACTGGTAACCATTATGGTTTTAGTGTACAGGGCGGATTGCTACAAATAACTTCAGATGCAGCTACCGCAAACATTGCTTTTGGAGATGGTAGTAGCAGTAATTTTATAGGCCGTATGCGGATAATCAATACAGGGTTTGAAGGCATGACCTTAAATGGAAGGTGAACGATTCGTAATAATGGACAGCCTTCCAATGCCGGTGGCGGTGGAGGTGTGTGGCTTACAAGGCCTGACAACTCGGCTTTACCAGGATTTATGAGAACGCAAAACAATCAGAACATTGGTTTTTTTGGAGGCCCTGCCGTTTGGGGTTTTACCTCCGATGCCATCAACAGCCGGGTGGGGATAGCCACCGCAAACCCAAATGCACCACTAGGTTTCCCGCTATCACTTGGCAAAAAAATACTTTGTATCCTGGGGCCACTGGTGATGTGGGTTTTGCAATAGCTGGCAACCAGTTGCAGATTTATGCTGATAATCCTAATGCTGATGTGGCAATTGGTTATGATGCAGCGGGAGTATTTAACGAGCGTTTTGCGGTTAAGCCGAGCGGTGCATTGGCGGTACAGGGCAATGTTGGCGCTAAAGGCCAGATACTCACGAGTAAGGCTAATGGTGCTGCCAGATGGGGGGATCCTGTAAGATCAGTAATTACAGTACCCCTCAATCCCGATAATAGCATTAGTTGTGCCACTCATTTTGCCCAAACCGTAGAATTGCCAAATATCGAACTGTCAATAACTATTCCTACAGAGCAAAATGCAAGACTGCTGCTTAGTGGCAACATAAGTACCAGTGATAATGGCTGTTTCCCTATTTTCTGTGAGCCCAGGGGTTTCTTTTCTTTACTGTAAATGATATAACGGGCCGCAGATTAAGTGTTGACTTCTTTGCAACCACCTCAAGCCAGCTTAGCTATTCAATGCACCTATGGTTCATGGCGTCAGGCACCTTTACCATTAAATGGTTTGTTCGAAAAAGAATTTTTTCGCAGCCTAACAGTACCGGTTTTACTCCATTATAAGCTTCATGAATGGTGCTGCCTGGTGAGCTAAACTCTTGGGCGTCCCTGCTGCCTTAAGTAAAAAATGTTGGTGCCGGTAAGCATATTATAAAATTAAACCTAGCTCTTTAATCAACATGGTCATCTGCCACAAAACCCTTAATTGCCATTAGGTATTTATTTCAGTATAAACCGAAGTACCTTTTCCCGCTTCAGACTTTTCATCTAATGTTCCTTTTAAAAAACCACCCGGCTTTGAATATTTGTCCAGCCACTAGCCCTTACTACAGGTAATGGCTTGCCGAAGTATTTTTAAGTTCTATCAAGCTCACTTTCAAAAGCCAATTTTTCCTGTGAAAAATCTGCTTCACTGCCAAGGTCTCTTTTACGATTTCCGATTTCGGGTAAGAAGGCTTTTTCATCCTTTGTGTATGTTGTACTCATTTATGTGAATTAGAATACAAAGTTGAATGATAGATGTAAACAATTCGTAGAAAATTAGGATAAATCTTACCCGAATGGAGAAGAAGAACCGCTGGAAGAAATTGTTACACTAAATCCGGCTTATTAAAATAAAACCCCTAACAGTGATGTACCACAATTAATAATGGTGCATCTAAGGAATAACGGATATCCCCACATGGAAAAAGTCGCCGCCCTTGTTAAGCAACCCGGCGCTTTAGCTCCTTTAGAAGCATTGTTGAATGGCAAATCAACACCTGTTGAAATTATCCCGCCCAATACATTACGCTTTTTACCGAAATTAAATACACTTACACCCTTAGTTGCACCTGCGGATATGAAGGCTTCAACAGTTCCAGCAATTCCATTTAACAACCCTCCTGCTGCTACACAAAATATTAAAACGCCCTCTTTGTCTGCTTAACTAAAGGAATTACCGGCCACCGTTTTTACAACAGCCGAAGACACAAGATATATAACCGAACTGAATTCAAAAAAGTCAACAGCCAAAAACCCGAAATAAAAAAGAAAGCAAATGATTATATAAAAAAAAACTCAATGAAAGGATATCAGCAATATTACTTTTACCGCCTGGTTACAAAACACACCGAAAGCAAGTTTGTATTTATACAGCAATGCAGTTACCAGCAATCCCGCTGATGCAATTACTGCAAGTAATTTTGCTGCCTTTTTAACAATGGGTGGACTCCCGGAAAAAATCAATTCCAATACTGGTAAAGGCAGTACATTATTATTGGTGGTATGCAAACTTACCAGCACAAAAAAACAGAATCCGCGGATGTTCTAGATTACAAATTAAAAAAGCTAAACCTGCCTTTTAATGTCAGAACAAAATCTATTCAAAAAAAATACAATGATCAGTTGATTAAACCGGAAGGAGGAGCAGTAGGAGATGAAGATAAAATTGCTGTGCCGGAACTGGCAAAATGCAAAGAGCTCAATACAGAAATTCAAAAATACCTTGCTTAATTATCGCAATTGATAAACAAATGCACACAACGCCAGGAAAATATTTCCCTTAAATTTTTCAGGAACTATGCCTACCGGGCTCCTTGTTGTATGCCGGAAACAAGCACCACCTTCCCAACTATTGAAAGAGATTATTTTAAAGATGTATTAGATATATTGGGAGAATACAAGGTTATTAAAAAAAATAATTGTACTGTGATTTGAACCATTCAAATCGATGGAAACAACATCACTATTAACCCAAAAAAGAGTGTGATAGATACCTTCAGTAAGGATACCGTAACAGAAGCCTATGGAAGGAAATCTGTAACAAATAAATGGGGGAAATTGCTATCATTACAAAATAGGTTATTGGAAACAGAACCTACACATTTACGAATCATTTTTTTGCTTGCATCCAGCAATGGAACCAGGTATTGCAGGCTGGTAAAGTTAAGCAAAGAGACGGCCCTCTAAACGGTGGACCATCATTTAACAATGCATGGCTTTAGGCTGTTGAAAAATACACATTGGCATTACCTGAATGAAGGAAACTATAATGATATAAGGAATTCTATTTGAATAATATTGCCATCTTCCCTACTATATCTTCGACAAAGCTGCTTTTAGCCTTAACAAAACTTTACCGCTACTACTTTAAACAATCAACAAGTAAGCAGGAAACAAGTCTTTACCAAGGCATGGTTTCTTAAAAAAATGGCAATTAAATCTTGATGTTATCTTCACGAACCAGTAGTTAAGAATTTATATTTCTTTGGTACCAGCACCAATGGAAGTTACAGGCAGAAGATCGTAAAGAAAGGTTTATGGTGTCAAGTGGCAATGCGGGTTTCTGTTCAGCTCATCGCAAAAACCATTCCCCTCTCTTTTTACAAGTGCTGGTTTTTTTACTTTATTGCAACCATTTCTTTTTCAAAGCGTATCTATATAGACATGACTTTACAGCAGAAGTCTTCCAAATAATTATATATGATTGCATCTGAAAAGGTTTGTTCATTATCTGATACCGATAACGGATTATCACTGAGAAATTATGATCTCTTTGCACCGCTTACTGATTACGAATATCAAGAACTCAACCTGGCAAATAATGTTATGGACGCCAAAAAAGGGGACTATATCTACTTTGAATCGCAATACCTCAATAAACTCTTTTTTATTAAAAAGGGCTGCATTAAAATTGGCTATATTGATAACAATGGAAATGAAATTATAAAAGAAATTCTCCAGCAGGGGGATTTGTTTGGCCAGTTTTCACTTGAAAGGAATAATATGAACGGGGAGTTTGCACAGGCATATAAATGCGATGTTACCCTTTGTGCTTTTACAATAGATAATTTTAGAAAACTACTTCAGCAAAATACTTCGATTGCTATTGGTTATTCACAAAAAGTAGGTAACCGCTTGCGTAAGATAGAAAACCGTCTGGTAAATATGTTGCATGCAGATGTAAGAACAAGGCTGGTGCGTTTCTTCTACGATATGGTACAATCAAAGGATCTGGCGATTTCAGAAAATTCGGTTATCCTTGATAATTTTTTAACGCATGATGATATAGCCCAATTAATAGGAAGCACGAGGCAAACGGTTACCATGTTATGTAATGACCCGGAAATAAAGCAATTGGTAAATATTTCCAGAAAGTACATTGTTCTTCCAAACATAAAGGCGATGTATAAAATGGCAGCATATTAAAAATATGAAATACCCGGTGATAACTAAAGATGCGAAACAAATTTTTACGATAAATGTGTTAGCGTAAAAAATCCCAACCGCAGGTACTGTTTAATTTAAGCCAGTATAAAATTATTACTTACACAAATACCTATTATTAGTTCAAAGGTAGTGACGCCCAGGCATCAACGTACATGGCGAATTACAGCAGCAAGCAGCAGGGACAGGGATAGTAAACAATCTTCAGGGTTTAATATTGATCGTTTATTCTGCAACCGAAATCTATTGCTATATTTTGAGATAGACACCGGTATCACTTTTTTGAGCCCACAATACCACCGGATTCAATTACCCAAATCAGCCACACCGTATATTCCACCAAGCTGTTTGCACCATACAATTACATAACGGTATTGGTTGATTTTTACCGTGCCTGCAACATTCCACGACTGCATGCCGTTCCTTTTGTTGAGGGATGCAATTTCAACCGCACCGTTCACGTTGTTACTATTATCCCCAAGATAAACCCTTAGGTCTGGCGGACCAGCAGATACTGAAAAATTAGCAGTGGTTTGGAGGATGAGTATCCCATTTTCAATCTTCAGTTTTGCTGCTCCGGTACTTGCTCTTTCGCCAAAATTACCTGTACGTATCACCTGTACCATAGCCGGGCCGCTCCTGATACCATCTGTTGATACTGTAATGTTGGCAGTGCCATAACCATTGGTTGTTACTAAGCCGGTAGCTGCATTAATAGAGGCGTATAAAGCATTGTCGGTTTGCCAGCTAAAAGTTTTTCCAGCTAAAGTATTGCCAGTAACATCTTTTGCAATGGCAGTCATTGTAACGCTTTCATTTAATTTTAGCTCTTGAATTTGTTGCAAAATTTCCACCGTAGCTGTTTGTGCTGTATTGGCAGCAACAGTCAGGAGGGCTTTAGCCACAATGTTGTTGTAGGTCGCTTTTATTTCGATTTGTCCGCTGCGTAAACCACTTGCGATTCCCTGCTGACTCACCGTTGCAATGGCACCGTCGGTGCTTGACCAGGTAATACCGGATGGAACGGCAGCTTGATCGCCTAAAGTGTTAAAGTACGCAATTGAAAATATAGCTGTATCACCGACTAACACACTTTTTATAACTGGAGTTATTACTATCCTTTCCGGCACCGTAGCAACTGGAGTATCTTCGCTCTTCTTTGAGCAACCACTTATCAGCAATAATGCTGTACCCAAGAAAAAAAATTGAATTTTCATACGTCTATTTTATTGATTAATAAATCAGCTTTTCTATTGATGTTAGGTTCATTATTAAATAGGGATACTATTGCTTTAGTTGAAAAAAATCATTTTTAATATGTATCAGTGGTGAAAAAAATAAAGTTAGCATCATATTGCTGATTGAATTTGTCACCTGGCTGACATATCTATAAGCAGGTAAATCAATAATTTCACTACCAATGATAAATTCAAAAAATCAACTGTATTTCGAATCCAACAGCTATTGGATATCGCAGTCCAGGCTGGCAGATACGAATACCAACTGCGGTTTCGGCCCGGTTGGTGTTAAGGCTGAGCGAAAACTAAAGCGACCAGATGCAGTTTTCCCTGACATTCTTTCATTCACTTTCCTTCTTAAGAACTTACTAAAAAAGAACTTGCAACTACAAGTACTGATTTTTTTGTCGCCGGCTTATTTGTTTGCTCAAAACGATAGCGTTTCAATTATCAGGGATTTTTCTAAAAAGAATTTTGTGCAGCCTTATATAGGGTCGTTTAACCGGTCGCTGAATTTTATTTCTAAAGAAAAGATTGGATCCACATACAATATGAAATTAGCTCCAAACGCTGCTTTGTTTTCCGGTGTAAGCCTTAGGTATAAAAAACTAAATATTTATGCAGAGGCAGCCATACCCAACACCAGTAAGGTTCCCAACCGCAGTACGGAGGTGAGGGCATATTCAATATTTGTACATCATTTTCGTAAAAGCTGGGGTATCACAGGTTTTGTCAGTTGGAATAAAGGGCTGTTGATGAAGGTTCCCTTTCCTTCAATGTATGCAGACAGAAACGATTTGAGCCTTATGACATTTGGGGCGCACTTTTACTCAATATTCAATGGAGAAAAGTTCTCGTATGCCGCCGCAAACAGTATGACGAGGTTGCAAACTAAAAGCAAAGGATCGCTGATAATTATGACAACACCTGTATTTAGGAAGTTATCTACACAGGTAGGTATTATACCCGATTCTTTGCGGCAATTTCATTTTAATGGTGCCAATGATCCATCCAGAAGTTTACAATTTATTTCCCTCCAATGCAGGCCTGGTTATATTTACAACCTTGTTTTTAAAGGGGGTAAATATTTCTTTGTTCCAGCCTTTTATGCCGGTGCCGGTGCAGAGTTGCATACATTTAAAACCGATAAGCACCAACATACCGACCTAAATATTTCCACGGGCTACAGAATGAAACTTACAACCGGGGTCAATAGCAACAACTACTATTTAAGCCTTGAATGTTTATTAGATAATACTACCACTTATCTTAATAAGACAACGATTAAGAACACCTACACAGAAATAAGTTTTAACCTCGGTTTCCGTTTTTAATTTCAAAGGATTCCATTTGAACTAGTGGTCTATAATCTTTTTAAAAATGCGCCGGGGCTTGTCTGCTACAAAACAAAGCACTTTCGATCTGGCGAGTTTTTCATTTTATGGAATGTTAGCAGGCCTTTGAATGAGGGATGGTGTATTCCATTATTAATGAACGCCTGGAGAAAGAACTTTGTGCAGTCTATGCTTTATCTTTATGCCGATGGAAACAGCAATGCTTCAAACATTTGTCAGCAAAATTTATCCTTTGCCAGCTATTGTGCTGGATGCGTTTACAAAAAACTGGCAACCGGTAACGATGAAACGCAAAACCATCCTTACCGCTGCTGGTGAAACAGAGCGGTATTTATATTTTGTGGTAGAAGGTGTACAAAGGGCTTTTTATTTAGGTGATGCAAATAAAGAAGCCACCATTGTATTTACGTATCCACCATCTTTAAGTGGAGTAGCGGATAGTTTTCTAACACAAACCCCTTCGCTATATTTTTTTGAAACCATTACCGCTAGCCGGTTATTACGAATCAGCTACGACGAAATTCAACATCGAATCAAAACCCATCCCGTTATTGAGCAATTGATATTTAAAGCAACTGCCTTCGCATTAAAGGGAGCTTTGGAACGGCAAATAGAACTGCAATGCTTTACCAATGAAGAAAAGTTTAAAGTGTTGTTGAAACGCAGCCCGCATGTACTCAATCTCGTTCCGCATAAATATCTGGCGTCTTATTTGGGCATGGATGCGACCAACTTCAGTAAGCTATTGGCAACAGTGAGACTTTAAAAACTGTTAGGTATTGCGGCCCTGCTTTACCGGTATAAAACCTATAAGGTTTTGTGGCGCTCCTTTACCTGGCGGCAGCAGACCATATAGGTTTACGTTCTAAAATCTTGGCAAATACCAAGAAAAAGTTTCTACAGGTATCGCATTTTTGCATTCTAAAAACAACACAATGAAGTTTAACAGCAACGCATTATTAGATAACCTGCAGAGCGATGTTCGGCACATTCTTTTACAGGCAAATCAATTGCTTCAAATCCCGCCCGCTAATTTGCAGCATCAGTACCATCCGGAAAAATGGAGTGTAGCACAAGTCCTTGAGCATCTCAACTTTTATTCAACACATTATATCAATGCCATTGAACAAAAACTACACCTCAATCAAACCGGGCCAAAAGTTTCCTTCTCTCCTGGCTGGCTTGGAAATTATTTTACCAACCTTATGAAGCCGAATGCAGATTATACCATTGATAAAAAAATGAAAGCTCAAAAAAGTGCACTTCCGTCAAGTCAACCTGATGGGGCAAATGTGTTACAGAAGTTTATACAGGATCAACATCATTTGCTGAACTTATTACAGATTGCCAAAAGCGCCAACCTGAATTATAACCGCATTCCAACAACCTTGAGCAAGCTGATTTCATTAAAGCTAGGCGATACTTTTCGATTTTTTATTGCACATGAGCAAAGACATTTTTTGCAGATTCAACAAACACTTATAGCTATAAACACACAGGATACCGTTGAAATGTCCCACGTAAGCAGTAGTTTATAATGATGCACACCATACTTTAACCTTTGGTATGATTGGTTGTAGACGATATGCCTTTTACAAAAAATGCCGAAACACCAGGCTATTGTAAATGATCATTAATTGAGCTGTATTGGTGAGCGATATCTTAAAATGCCATAGCATTCGATTGAGGAATCTGTCGGTAGTATGCGCAAGCTGCGCCATTAAATCGAATAAGACACTTAAGGATTGAAAATAATGAAACAGTTTGCCAAATTACCTAAATCCAATTATACCAATAGTTAAGATAAGCCGGTTAAATTGCGGTGTTAAAATAAATCAACAGTCCGACAAAATTCCTGCACAATGCAACAATCCGCCGCGTTAAGCAATTCTTGCTTTTTTAATATTACGCTACTTTTACAAAAAACCCTTGTACATGCCATCCTGGACTATACATTTTACTGTCTCCAATGAGTTTTCTTATTGTGGTAAAAAATTCTAACAAATCAACAACAGTCCTGTTAAAAAACTTATTGGTTATTATTTTGCCTGAACAGTATAACACATTCAACATTTTGGGGCAAATAAACCTCGTTTTATCAGTACCCGTCATTTTTTAATATATAAAATATTCTGGCACAGATTTGTATCTGTGGTAGTAAAAATATATTATTATGGAAACAGCAACTACAGCAACAAAAGACATTTTAAATGACCTGGTGCTGATCAATAATGATCGCATTGCAGGGTATGAAAAAGCATTGGAAGAGTTAAAGTCGAAAGGAGATTCAGCAAATTTAGACCTCCATGTATTATTTCAACGTTTGATAGATGAAAGTCGTGGTTTCAGAAATGAACTTGGTCGTGAGGTGCAGGTATTGGGTGGAGAAATGGCAGAAGGAACGATGACAAGCGGAAAAATCTATAGGGGTTGGATGGATGTGAAAGCTTTGTTTACCGGTAACGACCGGCATGCAATTTTGTCTTCCTGCGAAGGTGGTGAAGATGCTGCTAAAAAAGCATACGACAATGCATTAGAGGAGGAAGAATTGCCCGGATTTTTGCGGGAGCTCATTAGTGCCCAAAAAACAATATTGCAAAAGGCCCATGATGAAGTGAAAATGTTAAGAGATCAAGGCAAATAATGATTTGAGATGGTTAAAAAAAGGCCCGCAATCCATTTGGAGAGCGGGTATTTTTTTTTCCGGAATTGGGTTAACAGATAAGAAAGAAGCAATGGAATATTCATTATTTTTTACGTAAAAACTTCACCCACTCCTTTGCAGACGACGTTAAACAATAACTCAAATACTATGGGTTAAAAACCCATAGGTTGAAGACAGGACTGAAAGTCCATTTGGTGGCTTCGCCGATCTTTTATTTTGCTTTTTACATTATTTAAAAATATTTGTAGAAGCTAAAGCCTTGGACTAAAGCCATAGCTTGAACTAACGTGTTGTGCCCAGTCAAAAGGGTGCTAAAGGGAGAGTGTCATCATCTATGCAGTTTCATCGACCCACACGCTTACAGTACCGGCTGCTACAAGGAAAGTTGCAATACCTTCTTCATCAATCACAATTTTGTCAGTAACTTTTCCCAGTCTGTCTATGAATGTTTTGCCGGCATAGCGCTTTCCAATGTTCATTGTTTTGTTACCTGCCTCGCCGTTACTCAATAGCACTGCACACCCCTGGTAAATTTCATCCCCTTCTCTTACCCAGCCAATACAATTGGCATGGTCAAAATAATCACGTTGTGTGCCATATGCAAAATCTTTTCGCAATTGAATCAACGTTTCCAGTTCTTCTATTTTCTCAAGAAAAATTTCATGTTCGTTTCCGTCTTTGCCTTTGTCTTTATAAGACGTACCAAAAAGATCTGGATAAAAAACACAGGGTAAACCATCCTGCCTAAGTAATATGAGAGCGTATGCCAACGGCTTAAACCATTTTTCTACCGGAGCTTCCAATGCCTGTAGTGGCTGGGTGTCATGATTATCTACAAGGGTTACAGACTTTTGCGGCATAGCAGTAGTGAGTGTTTCATTAAAGATCTGCCGCATGTCATAGTCATTTCCTGTGGTAGATGCAATATGAAAATTGTGCTGTAGAGACGAGTCAAACAAACTCATTCTTCCTTCGGTAGCTTCTATATATTTAAGCAGCAAGTTTAGTAACCCTGGTGCCCAATATTCCCCTACTGCAAAAATCTCTTTCCCGGTTTCATTCCTTAGTCTGTCAAGCCACTCATTATAAAATTTGGGAGAGATGTGCTTGACTGCATCTAGTCTCACGCCATCGTAGTCCGCCTGTTCCATCAGCCACAAACCCCATTTTACGAGTTCATCCCGTACCGCCGGATTGCGAAATTCAATATCATTAAACATCAGGTAATCATAGTTCCCTTTTTCATCATCAATCATTTCTTCCCAATCGTCGCCCCATTCCTGCTGAATAGTATAGATCGCATTTTCGTCTTTCAGCTTATTGTAATCCACTCCGGTAAAGCACTGATAGTTCCAGACATAATCGGAGTATTGTGTGCCACGACCTGGAAAAGTAAACTTAGTAAATGCTTCTATTTCTTCAGGTGCACCAATCAACTTTTCCCTGTTCTCTCCATCTACTTTTACGGCAACAAACTTTTCTGTTTCATCTCCGCCGGCTTTGTGGTTCAATACAATATCAGGTATAAATTTTATGTTATTTTGTTTCAGGCAATTAACAGCTTCCTGATACTCCGCTTTTGTTCCATACTTGGTTGGTATTATGCCTTTCTGTTCAAATTCCCCAAGGTCAAAAAGATCGTATACATCATATCCAACACTGTTCGCTCCGCCCAATGCCTTACAGGCAGGTGGCAACCAAGCTGATGTAATACCAATTGATGCAAGCCATTGTGCTTTTTCTTTTACTTCATGCCAAAGTACTCCACCACCGGGAGTGTACCAGTGAAAATACTGGATCATTGTTTCGTTCATTTTTTTCTTTTTTTTGTTTTCTAAAATTGAATTGGTATTGATGCCGGCGGCTAAATACATCGGCTCTTTTTGTTTCTAACGGATAGAAATTCTACGGTAAAGACTATTGTATCATAACAACTTCTTATTTCAATTGATAAGTTTTTTTATCGGAATAATAAACCAGCACATGTTGTTGAGCGTCTTTTTTCGTAGAAGTTTATCAGCAGTTGCATCTCACGAACCGGAATTTCATAACGTGCTTTGGTCAATGTTAAAGTCAGTGCAGCGCTCTTTTCATTGAGCACTACTTTTTACTGCATTCGCAGTATAAGTATTAAGCAGGTTTTCACTGTCTGTAACAAATGCAGCTTGTTCAAATGCCATCATGCGCTCGCAGTTTTAGGTTACTAATTACTACAGATTTCCATTTATTGGTTTTGTTAGCTTTAAAACAAAGGTTTCTTATAATAAGTTTTTCGTAAGTTTTCACAGGTTTTTTGTCGGTACAATCTTTTCATATGATTTGCTCAAGCCTGCTTTGCTGGCGGAGGGTATAGAGCTGTTATAGAAATAACTTCAAACACAAAACGATTAATGCATGTTGTTATTATTTTAATGGAATAGCTGTTGGAGTGCTACCCATTATTTACAATTTAACAAAAGCAGCTTAGATCGTATACAGAAAAAATTTTTGTTGATTTTGTTATAATCATTACAATGAGTATTTAAATAGCGTGCCATTTTAAATAGGGTTATAAAACTTATTGACCTGTAGGGATGCTGAAAAAAAAGGTGGAAACTATTCTACAAAAGTCCAAGTGCCTGATAGTTTGGCGATGTCGATTGTTTTCTCATTCATCATTTTTTTTTGCTAAAACTTCTGCAGGGTGATTTTTAGTCAGAAAATAAACCGGTTGAACGGTAATTACTTTGCCTAATAAGCTGAAGGCTTATGTTGATCTTAAAAAAAATTTAGACTGGTACGCTTCCATTTAATTATCACAGAAGCATCTTCAAGATAATCGGTTTACGTCTAATTAATGATTGTATTTGCATTCATCTGATCTGCTACGCCAGTAGTTGCATTTAGTGCGTTATAGCTCATAGTTTTATTGTGAGCCATATTCTGCATTTAAAATTTAACAACTTTATTGAATGCTGTTTTCGAAATCTTTATAAGAAGCAATTTAATTCACTAACGCCTGGTTAAACTTAAATTATTCTCTGCTTAAAAGCTTAAATTATTCAGTGAATTCATGACTTCGAATATGTTTCGGATAATTTTTATACCAGCAATTTCAGAAGCAAAAATACGCATAACAAGGCATGCACAAAACCCGAGATGTGTCTTCTGTACAACAAATTATAAAACAGACCTTCAGTATGCAGAAAATGACAAATACAAAAACAAGGCTCTATCTGCCCTATTTAAACAAATCTGGTTAAAAAAATAAGCTCAGTTATTTACAATGCAAAAAGAGGACACAAATTGTGTCCTCTTAACTTTAAACTTAAAAAATGAGAAAGGTTAGCAGGTGCAATTGCCTGTATAATTTTATGTACTAGTTATCCTTTAAAAACATTTCATTTGTAACCTGCTGATTTTAAAAAAAATAATTGAGATTTCTCTTTACCATCCCTTTTTTCATCCACCGGGTTTATTTAATTACTACCTTTTCCATTGTCAATCCATTTTTGAAGAATCCCGGCATATTTTAAAGCATCACTATTATTGGCATCCAATTGCAACACTTTATTATAATACTTCATTGCTTTATTATAATCCTTGGTAGTATTGGCTTCGTAAGCCCCAAGGTATTCATAAGCTCTTACCAAAATCGCTTTGTTTTTAACCGAATCTTTAGATACCAAATCAATTAGTTTGAGGTAATGTGGCACAGCTAATCCCAATTCCAGCGTGGTATCAATTGCGGCGTTACTTCTTGCCCGCCACAAATAACCGTATACCTGTTCGGGATATTTCTCCTCATAAATTCCAAATACACTATCGGCTTTTGCATAATCCTTTGCAGAATACAACGCCATACCCCATTTGTAGATATCAAGATTGGAGGCGGTTTCTTTCAGTTGATAGATTTTTTCTCGCCAGATAGCTTCTCTTTCTCTGTTACCGAGTTCGTTTTGCAATTCTGCCAAACTCTTCATATAACTTACTGTTCGCTTTTTATCGGTTTCTTTTTTAATGGCCTTATTGTACCATATTACTGCGTCCGTTTTGTCAGGGTTAATTTTTTCAAGCAATTTTGCTTTCATCTCAAAATCTCTGGCTACAAATGAAGAATCATTTTGCTTTTCAAAATATTCATTCATGTTATTGAGGGCGCTGACCGAATCACCCAAAACGGCATTGGAGTATGCAATTAATTTGTACATCCTTGGCTCGGCGGAATCACCTTCTATTTTCAAAATGCTTTGTGCCTGCGTGATTGCCATTTGCCATTTTTTCGAAACATAAAATAAATCCGCAAGCATATAGGCATGATCTGGCGATGGATCAGAATTTTTGATAAAAGCATTTAAAAACTTTCCGGCTTTTTCCACATCCCTGAAATAATAATAATAATACAATTCATATAGCACCGGCGTGTACAATGAATCCATCATATAGGCTTTATTAAATCGATCCATATAAATTTCAGGATTATTCTGACTTTTATAAACACGGCCTTTTTTAAACATTGCCTCCGCAAAGTCTTTGTTTTGATCCAATGCCTTATCATAGTTAATAATGGCATTAGAACCATCAATTAATTTCCGGTAGGCATCACCAAGCGTTGTATACATTATTTCATTCCTTTTGTCTCTTTTTACAGCCCCTTTCAACAGTTCTACTGCCCAAACAGAATCTCCGTTTTTGCTATCCATATTTGCTTTTCCAACTGCCCATAAAGTATTGGCATCTTTGTTTTTTGTTTCATTTAAAATATCATCAAATTGTTTACGGGCTGCTGCTAAACTATCTTTATCAAGCAACAAGTGCCCATAACCGGCAAATATCAATGGGGAATTTTTCTTTGATAAATTTTGTTTGGTGAAATTTTCCATACCCAACATTATGGTCGTTTCTGCTGAGTCGATATCTTCCTGTTCCAGATAAATTTCTGCCAACCAATAGTAAACATCGGGGGATGCATCCGATTTTAAAACAATAGATTTTAAGATTTCTTTTGCTGATTCATACCGTTCGTAATACAAATTCGCTTTTGCATCCTCTATTGATTGCGCCTTCGTTGCATTGGCTATTGATAAAAATGTCATGGATAAAATAATTAACTGTCTCATGTTGTTGGTTTGATTTAAATGATCAATAAATTTTTTGAATAGGGCTTAAAGTAGATATTGGAAAAGCTAAATATTTCTAACTAATGCTGTCTGTCAGGTCAATTGGGAAAAAAAATGCACAATCTTGCTGTTGTGCCACCATTTAACATCTCCGGGTTGTATATTTCGATTTAACGGTGTCTGTTACCTATCGGGTTTCATAGGCTTCCCATTCTTACTTCACGCCGCAATTAATAAAGCTAACTGCTTCTACAAGTGAGGTATAACATGGCAGCTTTCGTTTGTCGCTTCATTTACAATACCCTTAATTTAAAATTTGCTATGAAAGTGGAACCAAATAAAATGCCATGTATTAATTTTCTGAGTGGCAGAAAAGTGGGAAGGTGAATTTCAATATTATAAAGTCTTACCAATATTCGGTTTGCTGCAAACTGCAACTACACGTGCATCGGTTTTTGTAGCTAAATTACCAGGAGCTAATAACATTTTTCCTGAGTTTAATTTTCAGGGTAGGTTGTTATGCATTGTGATGTTTTAAATCGGTTATTGACTTTATTTACTGTCCATAGTTCTTAACGGCGATAGGTAGGTTGTAGTTAGTAAGCGTAGGCCGAATTATTTCAGAGGTACTTCAACTCTTTGTTTTGATCCTTCGGTAAAACCGACGTGGCCTACTATTTCGTTAAATTTTTTTAGTAAATTTTCTTTATTACAATACTCCGGTAATATTAAGATGTGGAAAAGTGTATAATTAAATTAGGATAGAAAGACAAAGGCATTAGACTTTTGTATGCCAAAAAATGCATCTAATGCCTTACAAGTTGCTGAAACAACTTTGTGTAAAGTTACAGGAGTAACTAAACCCGTTTCAAAATTCATTATCCACACTATAGCATTATGACTTGGGATAAACTGCCGGTATGTGTTCAGTATCATGGAACGCTGGGGCAGCATGACAGAAAAGAGTTACCGCAATGGTTTCAAAAAGTTATTTGACTGGTTTAGTTTTAATTTTCAGTTGGTGAAGCAACATTGCGGCAAAGAAATAATAGCCGTCGTTGATCCTTCGTACATCAGCAAGAATGGCAAACAAACTTATGGGCCTGGTATGTTTTGGTTTGGCGTAAGCTAGCGGGCATTAAAAGGTTTAGAAAAAGGCTGCCTTGCTTTTGTAGATGTAGCTGCCGGTACAGCCCATCATTGGAGAAGCTGTACAAACCCCATCGCCAAAAGTATTGAAAGAAAAAAGCAAAACACTGGTGAACCATTATGCAGCAGTAATAGAAAAGCGTATCAGTGAAATACTGTCTGTCACCAGCTATCTGGTGGTGGATGGTTATTTTATGAAAAAGGAATTCATCAATCCTTTACTTAAACAAGGGCTGCATATTATTACCAAAGCCCGTAGCGATGCCAACCTGATGTATGTTTTTAAAGGCAAACAAAAAACAGGCAGGGACAGAAAA